>JAOPZA010000018.1 GCA_025964325.1 Conexibacter sp. | reverse complement strand
CGCGCCTGCGCGCGGGCGGCTCGCAGCGGCCAGCGCCACTACCTCTACGGCGGCCGCGACCAGAGCGTGCTCCACACGCTCACCTTCAACCTGCGCCGGCGCTTCGAGGGGCTGCGGATCGTCGGCGGCTACGCGCCGCCGTTCCGCGACCTGTCGGAGCCCGAGCTCGATGCGATCGCGGCCGACATCAACCGCTCGCGCCCGGATGTCGTCTGGGTCGGCATCGGCGTCCCGAAGCAGGAGAAGTGGATGGCGGCGATGCGCGAGCGGCTCGACGCGCCCGTGCTGATCGGCGTCGGCGCCGCGTTCGACTTCCACGCCGGACTCGTACCGCAGGCGCCCGCCTGGATGCAGAAGCGCGGGCTCGAGTGGGCCTTCCGGCTGCTGCAGGAGCCCGGCCGGCTGTGGAAGCGCTACGCGAAGCACAACCCGCGCTTCGTCGCCGGGTTCGCCCAGCAGTGGGCGGCCGAGCGCCGCGCGCGCTGGTCCGGCGAGTAGCCTCTCCCTCCGTATGAGCGCACCCGACGTCGCGATCATCGGCCTCGGCCGCATCGGCCTGCCGCTGGCCCTCAGCTTCGCCGACCGCGGCCTGACCGTCCTCGGCGTCGACAAGGACCCGGAGCGGCTGAGCGCGATCGCGGCAGGCCGCATGCCGTTCCAGGAGACCGGCGGCGACGAGCTGATGGCGCGCGTCCACGCCTCCGGTCGCCTGCGCACGACCGACCGCGTCGCCGACGCCGCGCAGGCCGACGCGATCGTCCTCACGATCGGGACGCCGTCGCTCGCGCACATCGAGATCGACCTGCGCGACATCCGCTCCGCGCTCGACGACCTGCTGCCGCATCTGCGCGCCGGTCACACGATCGTCCTGCGCTCGACGATCGCTCCCGGGACGACCGAGTTCGTCGCCGGCTACCTCGAGCGCAGACGCAGCCTGCGCTCCGGCGAGGAGGTGTTCGTCGCGCACGCCCCGGAGCGGATCGCGGCGGGCCGCTTCCTCGAAGAGATCGACACGCTGCCGTGCATCATCGGCGGCGTCGGCAGCGGCTCCGGCGAACGCGTCGCGCGGCTGTTCGAGGTCTTCGACGCGCCCGTCGTGCAGACGACGCCGGTGCAGGCGGAGTTGGCGAAGATCTGGGCCAACATCCTCCGCTACACGACCTTCGCGCTGCCGAACCTGCTGATGATGGACTGCGAGCAGTACGGCGCCAACGTCTTCGACGTGATCGACCTGATCAACCGCGACTATCCCCGTGGCGGGATGGCGCAGCCGGGCTTCACGGCCGGCACCTGCCTGCGCAAGGACTTCGCCTTCTCCGAAGAGCGCTCGAACGCTCCAGGGATGCTGCTGGCGGTCTCGCGCGTGAACGAGTCGGTCCCGAACTTCCTCGTGCAGGGGATGAAGCGCCGCGCCACCGGCGGGAGCCTCAACGGCCGCAAGGTCGCCGTCCTCGGGCTCGCGTTCAAGCGCGACACCGACGACGAGCGCGACTCGCTCGCGCACAAGCTCGTGCGGCTGCTGGAGCGCGAGCTGGCCGACGTCGCCGTCCACGACCCGCACGTCGCGACGCCGACCCAGCCGCTCGACGACGCGCTGCGCGACGCCGACGTCGTCGTGGTGGCGACCAACCACTCCGACTTCGCGACCGCGGCGACGCTGCAGACGCTCGCCGCGCTGGCGGTCGACGGCTGCCTCGTCGTCGACCCGTGGAACTGCCTCGGCAGCGGCCAGGTGTTCGCGTTCGCCGACGAGCTGGCGCTGCTGGCGGGGTCGCCCGGCGCATGACGCGCGTCCTCGTCACGGGCGGCGCCGGCACGATCGGCGCCGCGGTCGTCCGGCGGCTGCTCGGCGATCCGCGCTTCGACGTGCGCGTCTCGGACCAGCGCGACGCGCCGCAGTGGATGCGCGAGGGCTGCGAGATCCACACCGGCGACCTGCGCGACGTGGCGCAGGCGCGCGAGGCGATGCGCGGCTGCCCGCTCGTGATCCACCTCGCCGCGATCGTCGGCGGGATCGGCAACTTCCACAAGCTGCCGCACACGCTGACCGAGGTCAACAACGGCCTCTACAACGCGATCTTCCGCGCCGCGCTGGACCACGGCGTCGAGCGCTTCACGTACGTCTCCTCCTCGATGGTGTTCGAGAACGCGACCGAGTACCCGACGACCGAGGCCTACCTGCCGCGCTGCCCGACGCCGACGTCGGCCTACGGCTTCTCGAAGCTGACCGGCGAGGTCTACTGCAGAGCCGCCCACGCCGAGCACGGCCTGCCCTACACGATCTGCCGCCCCTTCAACGCGTACGGCCCGGGCGAGGCGCCGGACGCCGAGCCCGGCATCGCGCACATGGTGCCGGACGTGATCAAGAGAGTGCTGGCGGGCCAGCGGCCGCTCGAGATCTTCGGCTCCGGCGAGCAGACGCGCACGCTCACCCACATCGACGACATCGCCGACGGCATCGTCACCGCGATGGCGTCGCCGGCCGCGCTCAACGAGGACTTCAACATCTCCGCCTCGGAGGAGCTGACGGTCGCCGAGACGGCGCGCATCATCTGGGAGGTCTGCGGCAACGATCCCGCCGCCTTCGAGCTGAAGCACCTGCCGACCTTCGAGGTCGACGTCGTGCGGCGCTGGCCGTCGGTCGAGAAGGCGCGCAGCGTGCTCGGCTGGGAGGCGCGGATCGGCGTGCGCGACGGCATCGCGCAGACGGTCGAGTGGCTCCGCACGCAGGACCTCGCGGACGCCGGCGCGTAGCGCGGCGCGGCGGTCCGCGGCGGCGCAGCGCGGCCAGCGCGTTACCGTCTCCGGTTCGATGGAGCCCCTCCCCGCCACGATCGTCGTGCCGACCCGCAACCGCTCCGGCTACCTCGACGTCGCGCTGGCGTCGTTCGCCGCCCAGGTCGCGACCGCGCGGGCGGAGGTCGTCGTCGTGCTCGACGGGCCCGACGCCGTCAGCGCCGCCGTCGCCCAGCGCCACGGTGCGCGCGTCGTCACGCTGCCGCAGCCGGAGGGACCGAACGCCGCCCGCAATGCCGGCATCGCGGCGGCTCGCGGCGAGCTGATCGTCCTCGTCGACGACGACGTCGCGGCGCCGCCGACGTGGCTGCCGGCGCTCCTCGCGGCGGCCGCGGCGACGCCCGAGCGCGACGTCTTCGGCGGCCCGATCCGCGCCGCGCTCGAGCGCAGACGGGTCGGCCTGCTCGGCTTCTGCGGGCGCGAGAAGCCGCCGCTGACGACGCTCGACGCCGGCTTCGCCGACCGCGACATCGAGCTCGCCTGGAGCGCCAACCTCGCGATCCGCCGCGCCGCCCTCGAGACCGTCGGCGGCTTCGACGAGCAGATCCCGGTCGGCGCCGGGGACGAGGAGGAGTGGCAGGAGCGCTACCGCTCGACCGGCAGCCACGTCCGCTACGTCGCCGCCGCCGGCCTCGACCACCGCCGCACGCGCGAGGACGCGACGCTGCGCGCCTTCGTGCGCTCCGCCTACCACCGCGGCCGCGCCGGCCACCGCAACGACGCGCGCAAGGGCGCGATCCCGCCGCTGGCCGCCGAGCTGCGCGTGCTCGCCGGCTGCCTCTGGCACGTCCCCCGCCGCCGTTGCGCCAACGGCTTCGTGATGGCGGCGCACACGCTGGGGCGGATTCGCGAGCGCTGGTCGCACGAGCGCGACGGCGCTACGCTGTAGCCCCATGGCTACGAGTGACGTGCCGCAGCGCGAGCTGCGCAACCATACCGCCGAGCTGCTGCGTCGCGTGGAGCGCGGCGAGCGTCTGCGCGTGACCGTGAACGGCCACCCGGTCGCCGAGCTTGGCCCCCTCCGGGAGGACACCGAGTTCATCCCTCGCGAGGATCTCCTTCGCGACTTCCGCGGCCTGCTCGCCGCCGACGACCCGCTCGGCGAGGAGCTGCGGGAAGCGGACGCCGCTCCGCGGGATCCATTCGGGTGAGCCGCGGGCTGATCGACACGTCGGTCGTGATCTCGCTGGCGCGCGGAGAACCCGTCGAGCTGCCCGAGCTGGCCGCGATCTCGGTCGTCACGCTGTGCGAGCTGCACCACGGCGTCCTGGTCGCCGACGACGCCCACCGCGCCGGGCGGCTCGCGACGCTCGTGATGGCCGAGCGCAGCTTCCGGCCGCTCGCGCTCGACCAGCGCGTCGCGCCGCATTACGGACGGATCGTCGCCGACGCGCGCCGGCGCGGCCGGCGTCCGGGCACCGCCGACGCACTGATCGCGGCGACCGCCGCCGGCCACGACCTGCCGGTCTTCACGCGCGACCGCGACTTCGTCGGCTTCGCCGGCGTCGAGGTCGTGCTCGCATGAGCGGCGACCCCATCGTGCGCACCGATGCCGCCGGCGATCCCGTCGACGACTTCGCCTCCGGCGAGAGCGGGATCGTCGCGGGCGTGCGGCGCACGACGAGGACGTTCGCGCAGGACGCGGCGCTCGACGCGCTCGCACGCGCGCGGCTGGAGCCGTGGCGACTCGCGCGCGGCGCCGCGAGCGCACCGCCGCGACGGCGCGTGCTCGCGGTCGGGATCGAGCGCGAGGACCGCGCCAACCTGATGGCCGCCGCGCGCGCGGAGCTGGCGCGGTCGCGCCACGACGTCGAGGTCGCTACGAGCGGCGTCGGCGACCGCGGCAAGTTCGAGAACCTCAACGCGCTGCTCGACGCGCATCCGCTGGACGACCGCGACTGGCTGATCGTGCTCGACGACGACGTCGCGCTGCCGCACGGCTTCCTCGATCGCTTCCTCTTCCTCGCCGAGCGCTTCGACCTGCGGCTCGCACAGCCGGCGCACCGCCGCCGCTCGCACGCCGCCTGGCGCGTGACGCGCCGGCGGCCGCGCAGCGTCGTGCGCGAGACCGGCTTCGTCGAGATCGGCCCCGTGTCGGCCTTCCACCGTTCGACCTTCGAGACGCTGCTGCCGTTCCCCCTGCTGCGCGCCGGCTGGGGGCTCGACTCGCACTGGGCCGCGCTCGCCCGCGAACGCGGTTGGCGCATCGGCGTCGTCGACGCGCTGCCGATCCGCCACATCTCACGGCCGATCGCCGACTCCTACCGGCGCGCCGACGCGGTCGCCGAGTCGCGCGCCTTCCTCGCCGAGCGACCGTACGTGACGGCCGTCGAGGCCCAGCGCACGCTCGTCACCCACCGCCGATGGTGACCGAACCGCACATCGCCGGAAGTCGCAAGCGACGTCCCGCGCTCGGACCCCGCGACGGGCGACTTCCAACTGACGATCGCGATGGCGACGGTCGAGCCCGGACCGTAGGAGAGGGCGATTCGTGACCGTCAGAGTCGCGATCGTCGCCGAATATTACCCCCGCACCAACGACCCCGTGCTGGGGGTCTGGGCGCACCGCCAGGCGCTCGCGGTCCGCGACGCCGGCGCCGACGTGCGCGTACTCGTGCTTCACCGCCCGCTGCCGCCGCTCGCGGCCGTCAGGCGCGGCGACGTCGGCGCGCTGCGGACCGCGCTGCGCCAACCGCGTCGCGCGTCGCTCGACGGGATCGAGGTGACCTACGTCCCGTACCTCTCGCCGCCGCGACCGTGGAGCTACGGCGCCTGGGGCGCATGGGCGGCCCCGGCCCTGCGGCGCGCGCTGCGCGACCTGCGGACCCGCTTCCCGTTCGAGCTCGTGCACGCCCACTACGCCGTCCCGGCCGGCGACGCGGTGCGGCGGGCGCTGCCGGCGACGCCGCTCGTCGTCTCCGTCCACGGCGGCGACGTGCTCGCGACGGTCGAGCGCAGTCCCTACGCGCGGCGCGTCGTCGAGCGCACGTTCGGCCACGCGCGGCTCGTGCTCGCGAACAGCGCCGGGACCGAGGCGCGCTGCCGCCCGCTCGGCACGCGCGCGACGGCCGTCGTCCACCTCGGCACCGACCTGCCGCCGGCGCCGCGCACGCCGCCCGCGAGCGCCGCGCCGCCCGACCGCCCCCCGACCCTCGTGACGGTCGGCCACCTGGTCGCGCGCAAGCGCCACGCCGACGTGCTGCACGCGCTCGCCCGACTCGCGCCCGAGCACCCGCGGCTGCGCTACGAGATCGTCGGGGACGGTCCCGAGCGCGAACCGCTGCGGGCGCTCGCACAGCAGCTCGGGATCGCCGAGCGCGTCACGTTCACCGGCCAGCTCGCGCCCGCCCAGGCGCGCGCGCACGCCTGGTCGGCCGACCTGTTCGTGCTGCCGAGCGTCGACGAGGCCTTCGGCGTCGCCTACGTCGAGGCGATGGCTGGCGGCGTCGCGGCGATCGGCTGCGAGGGCGAGGACGGTCCCGAGGAGATCGCCGCCGCGGGCGAGGGAATCGTGCGCGTGCCGCCGCGCGATCCCGGCGCGCTCGCGAGGACGCTCGACGGGCTGCTGCGCGACCGCGCCGCGCGTGAGCGGCTGGGCGCCTCGGCACGCGCGACCGTCGAGCGCGCCTTCACCTGGGAGCGCTGCGGCGCCGCCACGCTCGCCGCCTACGAGCGCGTGCTCGCCTGAGGCCGCGCACGCCGCCGCACGCGCTGCGACGCCCGCAATTTCCGGCACTTCTGGCGCGTTAGGTTTTGTCGTCGATAGGCCATGGGTAAGCGCCTCGCAAGGCGTACCTCAGCCCGGCGCGCCTCGGGTGGGGGCGTCTCATGCCGCGCTGGTCCTGGTCGATGGGGGCCGCCCCCGGTCCCGGGCTCCCGTCGCCAGCGCGGCATCCCTTCGGCGCGCCGGAGGGGAGCGGTCGGGCGGCGGTTGGGGTGGGTCCCGATTCCGTCCCGCAGCTCCCCTCCGGCGCCCAAGGGCCCAAGCGGAGCGGACAGGTCGCACGCAACTTCCGTCGCGCGATCCCGTTCCTGGAGGTGAGCGCGTCGCCCCGCCCTTGCTAGCGTTGGAGCTTCGGGCCGGCGCCGTCCGGCAGGTCCTTCGATTCCATGCGCAGACTCCTCCCCCTCATCGCGATCGTCCTCGCCGCACTCGTCTGCGGCGTGCCCGCCACCGCCGGCGCGGCCTCGTCGAACGCGATCTACACCGACTGCGAGCACTCCGCGTCCGGTCTGCTGACCGGCAGCTATGCGAAGTCGGATCTGCAGAAGGCGCTCAACAACATGCCGACCGACCTGTCGGAGTACAGCGGCTGCTACGACGCGATCAAGCAGGCGCTGGCCGACGGCGCCAAGAGCAGAAGCGGCGGCGGGAACGGCACCACGGGCGGCGGCGGGACGGGCGGGTCCGGCACGGGCGGCGGCAGCTCGAGCGGTGGCGGCGGTGCGACCGGCAGCAGCGGCACCGCCGCCGGGAGCACGGGCACCGGCAGCTCCAGTTCCGGCTCCGGCACGGGCGGCTCGCCCGGCAGCGCGGGGGCAGCCGCGGCCGGCGGCACCGCCGGGGCCGCGACGCCGGCCCCGCAGCACACGGGCACGGACGCCCCCGTGAGGCTCGCGAACACCGAGATCCGGCCCGGGACGCTGCCCGCGATCAGCCGCAACGGGCATGCGCTGCCGACGCCGCTGATCGTCTTCCTCGCCCTGCTCGGCGCCGGTGGACTGGCGATCGCGGGCTCGACCATCGGGCGACGTGTCCTCGCTCGCCGTCGACCCTAGGCCCGAGCGGCCGGCCGCAGCGCAGTCGGGGCCACCGCCCGCACGCGCGCTCGCCTGGCTCGCCGCGCACCCCGACGGACCGGTCGCCGTCGCGCTCGCGGCGCTGCTGCTGCTGGTGGTCTTCCTCGCGCGCGGCTTCACCGCCGGCAACGGCCCGGTCGGCCGCCTGACGGCGGTCGAGGTCGGCGTCACGCTGCTCGGCACCGCCGCGGTGGCCGTCGCCGCGCTGACGGCGCCGTCCGGCCGGCGGCTGTGGGGCGGGATCACCGTCCTGCTGCTCGGCGCGCTGACCGCCTACACGGCGCTCTCGATCGTCTGGTCGATCCAGCCGGCCGCCTCGTGGGGCGAGGCGAACCTCGCGCTCTCCTACTTCGCCGCCTTCGCCGGCGCCGCCGCGCTCGTGCGGGTCGCACCGGCGCGCTGGAGAGCGGTGCTCGGCGCGATCGTGCTCGCCTCCGTCGTCGTCTCCGCCTACGCGCTGCTGACGAAGGTCTACCCGTCGATCGTCTCGAGCGCCTCCTATGCGCGCCTGCGCGCGCCGTTCGACTACTGGAACGCCGTCGGCGTGATGGGCGTGATGGGGATCCCGGGCTGCCTCTGGCTCGGGGCGCGCCGGGACGGCCACGCCGCGCTCGGCGCGCTCGCGGTGCCGGCGCTCGGGCTGCTGCTGACGGCGGTCGTCCTGTCGGTCGGCCGCGGCGCGCTGCTCGCGACGCTGTTCGTCCTGCTGCTGTGGTTCGCCGCCGTCCCGCTGCGGCTGCGGAGCGTCGCCGTGCTGGCGACGGCCGGCGCGGGGGCGGCGATCGTCTCCGTCTGGGCGCTCTCGAACGCCGCGCTGACGAAGGACGGGGTGCCGCAGTCGATCCTCGCGCGCGCCGGCCACGACCTCGGACTGCTGCTGCTCGCGCTGCTCGTCGTGCTGCTCGCCGCCGGGCTCGCGCTGTCGTTCGCGATGGCCCGCTCGAACCTCTCCCCCGTCGGACGCCGCCGGATCGGCGCGCTCGTGCTCGTGCTCGTCGCGCTCGTCCCGCTCGCCGGCATCGCACGGCTTGCGGTCTCCGACCGCGGCCTGACCGGCTCGATCTCGCACGACTGGACGCAGCTGACCGATCCCAACGCGACCCCGCCGGGGAACGATCCGAGCCGCATCTCCTCGACGGGCAGCGTGCGGGCCCGGTACTGGGACGAGGCGCTGAAGATCTGGCGTCGCGCGCGCTGGACGGGGGCGGGCGGCGACTCGTTCGCGACCGCCAGCCGGGTGCTGCAGCCGACCCAGCTGCGCGTCGCGCACGCGCACGGCTACGTCGCGCAGACGCTGTCGGACCTCGGCCTGATCGGCCTCGGCCTCAACCTGCTCGTGCTGGTCGCGTGGCTCGTGGCGGCCGCCCGCGCCGTCGGAATGCGACGCCCGCGCTGGCAGCGCGGGCCGCCCGACGCGCCCGCCGCCGAGCTCGCGGCCCGCGGCACGGTCGCCGCCGACCCCGGCACGGCGGCCCCCGGCGCCGCAGGCCCCGGCACGAGCGCCGAGCGCATCGGCCTGCTGACGCTTGCGATCACGGCGCTCGGCTTCGGCTTCCACTCCGCGATCGACTGGACCTGGTTCATCGCCGGCAACGCGATCGTCGCGTGCGTCGCCGCCGGCTGGGTCGCCGGCCGCGGCCCGTTCGCCGACCCGCCGCGGCGCGCCGCCTTCCCGCGCTCCTGGCGCGCCGCGCCGACGCGGCTGCTGCTCGCCGTCACGCTCCTGGCCGTCGGGCTCACCGCCGCCTGGGTCGCGTACCAGCCGCAGCGCGCCGCCGGCGTCGCCGACGCCTCCCTCAATGCGCTCGCCGACGGTCACGCCGCCGAAGCCGCCCGCCAGGCCGAGCGGGCCACGCGCATCAACCCGCTCTCGATCGATCCGCTGAGCTCGCTCGCCGACGCGCAGCAGGCGATGAACCAGCCAGCCGCCGCCCGCGCCACGCTCGAGCGTGGCGTCCAGCTGCAGCCGGCGAACCCGCAGGCGTGGCTCCAGCTCGGCCGGCTCGAGCTCGCGCAGGGGAGCCCGCGAGAGGCGCTCGCGGCCCTCGGCGCGGCGATCTACCTCGATCCCAGATCGCCCGTCACCCAAAGCACCTACAGCCGCGCGCTCGCCGCCGCCGGCGGCGGGTGAGCGCGCCGACGCGCCGGTTGCGCCACTCGCGCCTCAAGTCGGCTGGACGGATGACCGATGCAGTCTGAGGCGCCCGGGCGCGCGGTCGCGACGAGCGTCTCGCCCTCGCGCCTCGATCCGATGCAAGCGCACCCCGCCACGTCGCGTCCGGCCGACACCGGCCGTGCCGCCCTCTCGCGCGTCAGCGCCCTCCCGCTCGACAGCTTCCGAGTCGAGCACCTCGACATGCAGGTGAGGCGCGCGCTCTCCGCCGAGGGCGTCGCCGACGAGCTCGCGCTCGCGGACCGGCTCGCGGGCGACCCCCGCGCCCGGACGCGCTTCCGGCGCTCGATCGCCGTCTCCGTCACGGGGCCGTTCCGCGACCCGCAGCAGTTCGCGCTGCTCGCCGAGCGGCTGCTGCCGCCGCTGATCGCGCAGGGCGGCCGGCTGCGCGTCTGGTCGGCCGGCTGCGCCGACGGCTCGGAGCTGGTCAGCGTCGGCACGGTGCTCGACCGGCTCGGCGGACTCGACCGCGCGTACCTCCTCGGCAGCGACCTGCTGGCCGAGAACATCGCCCGCGCCACGCGCGACGAGGCCGACCTCCCGCCTGCGCTGCGCGCGCGGCTGCGCTGGGAGCATCGCGACGTCGTCGCGACGCCGCCGCCGTCCGGCCGCTGGCAGCTGGTCCTCTGCCGCAACGTCGCGATCTACCTGACGCGCGCCGCACAGGAGCAGCTGCACCGGCGGCTCGCCGCCGCGCTCGCGCCCGGCGGCGTGCTGCTGCTCGGCCGCGCCGAGCGGATCGCCGAGCCGGCCGCCGCCGGCCTGGTGCCGGCCGGACCCCACGCCTACCATCGCGCGGCATGAGGCGTCGCGGCCTCAACGCGCGCTTGATCGCGGGTGCGGCGGTCCTGCTGCTGCTGATCGCCGGCGCCTTCACGCTCACGGTCACCGGGATCGACCGCCTGCACGGCGCCAACCGCGAGCTGCAGCGCTCGCTGCAGCGGATCTCGGCCGCCGACGACTTCGAGCGGCTGGCGATCGACCTGGAGACCGGCATGCGCGGCTACCTCATCACGCGCGACCCCAGATTCCTCCAGCCGTACGACGCGGCGGTCCTCCGCCTCCCGGCCGCCGGCCGCGCGCTGCTCGGCAGCATCCCCCTCGCGGCGACCACGCGCCGCCAGCTGGCGCAGGACGTGATCGCCGACATCGACGCGTATGTGCGCGGCTACGTCGCGTCGCAGATCGCGCTGACGCGCCGCGACCCCGCCGCCGCCCGGCAGGCTGCCGCGGTCGGCGAGGGCAAGCGGCAGGTCGACCACATCCGCGCCGACTTCACGAGACTGGACGGGATCGAGCGGGCGAACGCCGCGAGGATTCGTCGCGACAGCGACGACGCCTCCAGTCGCGCCCTGCTGTTCGCGCTGCTCGGGCTCGCGATCTGCCCGCTGCTCGTGCTGCTGTTCGCCGGCTACCTCTCGCGCCTCGTCGTGCTGCCGATCCGACGCGTCGCGGCTGCCGCGATCCGCGTCGCGAGCGGCGACCTGGGCGGGCGCGTTCCGGAGAGCGGCCGCGGCGAGGCGGTCGCGCTCGCGCGCTCGTTCAACACGATGTCGGAGACGTTGCAACAGAGCCGCGACGAGCTCGAGAGCCAGAACGCCGAGCTGGAGGCGCAGCAGGGCGAGCTGGAGCGCGCGCTCGACGCGCTCGCGGACGAGAAGCAGCGCAACGAGCGCTACCACGAGGTCGTCGCGCACATCTCCTCCGAGGCGGCCGTCGAGCCGCTCGCGGAGCTGCTGCTGCGCGACCTCGGCGAGATCCTCGAGGCCGACGCCGGCACGCTCTACGTGCTCGACGTGAGCGACTTCGCGGCCCCGCACGTCCTCGCCGCGGTGAGCGGCTTCGAGCGCGACCGGGTGCCGCAGCGACTGGCCGCGAACGCCGGCCTCGCGGGGCGTGCGCTCGCCGAGCGGCGCATCGTCCAAGCCTCGCACGAGGGCACGGAGCTGCGCATCAGCGCATTCGGCGCCGACGTCCCGGTCCAGCACGAGCTGCACGTGCCGTTCTTCAACAGCACCGGCGAGCACGCCGCCGGGATCGCGTCGTTCGTGCGGAGCGCCGACCGCCCCTTCACGCCGAGCCAGCTCGAGCTGCTCGCGGGCCTGAGCGAGTCGGTCGCGATCGGGCTGAGCCGTTCGCTCACGTTCGAGTACGCGCAGCACCACGCGCGCGTCAACCAGGCGGTGATCGAGACGGCGCAGGACGCCTACATCGGCGTCGACGAGGACGCGACGATCGTCGCCTGGACGCCGCAGGCGCAGACGCTCTTCGGCTACGGCGAGGAGGAGGCGATCGGCCGGTCGATCCCCGAGCTGCTGGTGCCCGAGCGTCATCGCGCGGAGTACGTCGCGAGCCACCGGAGGCTCGTGAGCGAGGCGCACCAGGCCGCCTCGGTGACGCACCGCTTCGAGCTGTACGCGCAGCACAAGGACCACCACGAGTTCCTGATCGAGCTGTCCGTCGCGCCCGTGCGCGTCGCGGGACGCTGGCGCCTGAACGGCTTCGTGCGCGACATCACCGGGCGCGTCGACCGCGACCGCGAGCGCGACGCGCGCGCGGCCGTCAGCCGCATCCTCGCCGAGCGCAAGGGCGTCCAGGAGCTGATCGATCCCGTCCTGCAGGCGCTCGGGGAGGCCCTTCACTGGCAGCTCGTCGTCTTCTGGACGCCGGCGGACGACGGCCGGCTGCACTGCCGCGGCATCTGGCACGACCCGCGTGTCGCGCAGTCGCAGAAGCTGGAGGAGCTCACGCAGGCCAGCGGGCTCGAACGCGGCGAGGGCCAACCCGGATGGGCCTGGAGCGCCGAGTCGCCGCGCTGGTCGCTCGTCCGCGCCGAGGAGGGCCCCCGGTCGCGCGCGGCGGCCGCCGCCGGCCTGCGAGCGTCGGCGTCGGTCCCGATCGGCGCCGGCAGGCAACTGCTCGGCGTGCTCGAGTTCTTCCGCTGGGAGGCGCGCGCCCCCGACGAGGAGCTGCTCGAGACGCTCGCCGCGATCTCCGACCTCGTCGTCGAGGTGACCGAGCGACGGCGCGCCGAGCAGGAGGCGGAGCGGCTCAAGAACGAGTTCTTCGCGCTCGTCTCGCACGAGCTGCGCACGCCGTTGACGTCGATCGTCGGCTATCTCGAGCTCGTGCTCGAGCGGGAGGCCGGCGACGTCACCGAGCAGCAGGAGCGCTTCCTCGGGATCGTCGAGCGCAACGCCCGCCGGCTGCAGCGACTCGTCGGCGACCTGCTGTTCGTCGCCCAGGTCGAGGCCGGAACGCTCAACCTCGAGCGCCGCCGCGCGCAGCTCGAGACGATCGTGCGCGATGCCGTCGCCGCCGCGCTGCCGCGCGCCGAGCAGCTGCAGGTGACGGTGCTCGCCGACGCGGAGCCGGTGCCCGAGATCGAGGGCGACCCCGATCGGCTCGGCCAGCTGGTCGACAACCTGATCTCGAACGCGCTCAAGTTCACGCCCGCCGGCGGCAGCGTCACGGTCGCGCTGCATCGCAGCGGCGGCATGCTCGAGCTGAGCGTGACGGATACCGGCATCGGGATCCCGGCGGCCGAGCAGGCGCGCTTGTTCGACCGCTTCTTCCGCGCCTCGACCGCGGTCGAGCGCGAGATCCCCGGCATCGGCCTCGGGCTCTCGATCTGCCGGGCGATCGCGGATGGTCACGGCGGCCGGATCGAGGTCGAGAGCACCGTCGGAGCCGGCACGACGTTCCGCGTCACGCTGCCGCTCGACGCGCGCGTGGTGCCCCGACAGCCTCACCTGCCGAGCGGGGCGCGCGAGGCGTGAGCGACGTCCCGGCACGCATTCTCGTCGCCGACAACGACGAGGACGTCCTCGCGCTCGTCGCCTTCCGGCTCCGGCGCGCCGGCTACGAGGTGCTGCTCGCGCGCGACGGCGACGAGGCGCTCGCGCAGGCGCGTGCCGAGCTGCCGGATCTCTGCGTCCTCGACGTGATGATGCCGGGGCTGACCGGCGTCGAGGTGACGCAGCGGCTGCGGTCCGACGAGTCGACCCGCACGCTGCCCGTGATCCTGCTAACGGCGCGCGTGCAGGAGGCCGACCTGGTCCGTGGCTACGCGGCCGGCGCGAACGCCTACGTGCGCAAGCCGTTCGACGCGAAGGCGCTGCGCACGCAGGTCGAGACGCTGCTCGCCGAGCGCGACGGCGACGGGCCGGCGGGCTAGAACGCGCCCCGGCGCATCAGCACCGCCGGGATCGTGCGCAGCAGGATCACGAGGTCGAGCGCGACCGACCAGCGCTCGAGGTAGAGGAAGTCGAGCCGCACGAGGTCGTCGAAGTCGAGGTCGGAGCGACCCGAGACCTGCCACAGCCCGGTGACGCCGGGCAGCACGAGGTAGCGCTTCTTGTGCCACTCCTCGAGTCTCTCGAAGTCGCGCAGCGGCAGCGGTCGCGGCCCGACGAGCGACATCTCGCCGCGCAGGACGTTGATCAGCTGCGGCAGCTCGTCGAACGAGAAGCGCCGCAGCATGCGGCCGACCGCGGTCAGGCGCGGATCGTCGCGGATCTTGAAGAGCGCGCCGTCGGCCTCGTTCATCGCCTCGAGGTCCTCCTGGACCTGGTCGGCGTCGTCGCGCATCGTGCGGAACTTGAGGCAGTCGAACGGCAGGCCGCCCATGCCGGGACGGATCGAGCGATAGAAGATCGGGCCGCGCGAGGTGAGCCGCACCGCCAGCGCGATCGTCAGCAGCAGCGGCGAGAGCAGCAGCACGATCAGCGACGCGCCGATCAGGTCGAAGAGGCGCTTGAGCGCGTAGTCGATCCCCTCGAAGACGGGCGGGCGCAGCGTGAAGAGCGGCACCGACTGCCCCGGCACGAACTCGGCCCGCTGGACCAGGATCTCCATCGTCGAGGGCGCGATGTGGACGTCGACGCCGCGGCGATGGCAGAGGTCGACGAGCTCGACCGCCTGCTCCTGCGGGAAGTCGGGATCGGCGATGATCACCTCGCCGACGCGGTCGCGATCGAGCACCTCGCCGAGCTCGGCAAGCGTGCCGAGCGAGCGCAGGCCGTTGTCGGGACGCGGCGTCAGCGAGATGTAGCCGACCGCCTCGATCTCGGCGCCGGGCGAGGCGGCGAGCGCATGCGCGACCTGGTCGATGTGCTTGCCGGTGCCGACCAGCAGCGCGCGACGACGGTAGCCGGCTCTGCTCAGCAGCCAGCCCGTCACCTGCGTGTGGACCCAGCGCAGTGACGAGACGTAGAGGATCGCGAAGCCGAGCGACGCGTAGAAGATGTAGTAGCTCTGGAAGTGCTGGCCGCTCGTGATCGCGAAGATCAGCGCGACGACCATCACCTGGAAGAGCGAGCCGACGATGCGCGTCAGCCCCGGGCGTCGCGGGCGATCGGCGTAGAGGTCGGAGCGCGCGAACAGCAGCACCGTGACGAGCACGGCGAACGCGAGGAAGTCGCGCGTCTGCCCGGCCGCGAGGTCGACGCTGTGGCTGAAGGTCCGATCGTTCTTGACCACCAGCTTCAGCATCAGGGCGGTGAACAGCGCGAGCCAGACGCCGCCGAAGTCGAGCGCCAGCAACGAGGCGACGCGCAGCACCTTGCGCAGGGTCTCGAGGCGCAACAGGAACGAGAGAACCGGCGGCCGCTTGCGCCGGACGTCGCGCTCTGGCAGGACCGACACCGCTGCTGCGCCTGGCTTCTTCTCGTCGTAGTTCAGGGCGCCATTCGCCACCGATTCATGCACCTCCAGCCCTACAACGCTAGCGCGGCCTCGATGTTCCGCACTTCCTCGGCGGGGCGGACGCCTCAGGGGCTGACTCCCGCGAGCGCTTCCAAGCCGGCCTCGTCGATCGTCCGGCGCAGGCCCTCGATCAGCTCGACCTCGGGCTGCCAGCCGAGCAGCTCGCGCGCGAGCGTGATGTCGGGCTGGCGGACCTGCGGGTCGTCGGTCGGCAGCGGCTCGAAGACGAGCTCCGAGCTCGACTCGGTCGCCTCGATCACGGCCTGGGCCAGCTCGAGCAGCGTGAACTCGTTCGGGTTGCCGACGTTGACGGGCAGGTGGTAGCCCGACTCGGCCAGCGCGATCATCCCCCGGACGAGGTCGCTGACGAAGCAGAACGAGCGCGTCTGCTCGCCGTTGCCGAACACCGTGATCGGCTGGTTCTGCAGCGCCTGGCGCAGGAACGTCGGGATCGCCCGTCCGTCGTGCGGGCGCATGCGCGGCCCGTAGGTGTTGAAGATGCGGATGATCGAGGTGTCGACGCCCTGCTGGCGGTGGTAGGCCATCGTGAGCGCCTCGGCGTAGCGCTTCGCCTCGTCGTAGACGCCGCGCGGGCCGATCGGGTTGACGTGACCCCAGTAGGCCTCCGTCTGCGGGTGCTCCTGCGGATCGCCGTAGACCTCGCTGGTCGAGGCGATCAGGAAGCGGGCGCGGTGCTTCTTCGCCAGCCCGAGCGTGTGATGGGTGCCGTAGGAGCCGACCTTGAGCGTGTGCAGGGGCAGACGCAGGTAGTCGATCGGCGAGGCGGGCGAAGCCAGGTGGTAGACGACGTCGATCGGCTCGTCGTCGACGTGGTAGGGCTCGGTGATGTCGAGGTTCAGGTGGACGAACTCCGGCTGGCGGATATGTGCGATGTTCGCCAGGGAGCCCGTCTCGAGGTTGTCGACGCAGATGACGCGGTGCTTCCGTCTGAGGAGCTCGTCGCAGAGATGAGATCCGAGGAAGCCGGCGCCTCCGGTCACGAGACAGGTGGCCATGGCGATGCAGAATACCCGGGCGTGGGGTCGCTACGATCGGGCACCCTGGCACCCAGACCCGCCGATCACAGGAGCCTCATGCCCGCAACCCGCTTCGTCGACCGCCTCAACGAGCAGATCGCCAACGAGTTCGCGGCCTCCCAGCAGTACATCGCCGTCGCCGTCCGCTACGACGCCGAGACGCTGCCGCGGCTCGCCGCGTTCTTCTACGCGCAGGCGCTCGAGGAGCGCAACCACGCGATGATGATGATCCAGTACCTGCTCGACGCCGACGCCGAGGTGAAGGTCCCGGGCGTCGCCGCGCCGGAGACGAGCTTCGCCGACCTGGTCGAGCCCGTCGCCCTCTCGCTCGAGCAGGAGAAGCGCGTCAGCGACCAGATCGCGGCGCTGGTCGGGGTCGCGCGCGAGGCCGGCGACTTCCAGAGCGAGCAGTTCATGCAGTGGTTCCTGAAGGAGCAGGTCGAGGAGGTCGCCTCGATGTCGGACCTGCTGACCGTCGCGCAGCGCCTGGTCGACCGCCCGATGGACATCGAGGACTGGCTCGCGCGCGAGCACCCCGGCGACGAGGCCGAGGACCCGACGGCGCCGACGCCGGCCGGCGGCGCGCTGTAGGACGAGCCCGGCGGCGGCGGGCGCGCGGCCGAGGTCCGGGGCTCGCGGCTCGCCTACGGGCCGCTCGTCGGCGGGCGGCGGCGCAGGACGCGGCGCTCGCCGTCGCGGCGCGTGACGCGCTCGGCGTCGAGGTGCTCGAGCAGCGCCTGCGCGAACTTGCGCGAGGTGCCGAGCAGGTCGCGCAGCTCGCCGAGGGAGATCGAGCCGTGCGCCTCGATGTGGGCGACGACCCGCTCGCGCACCTCGACGAGCGGATCCGGATGCGCGTGCATCGCCCGGCCGATCCGGACCGCCCGCCCGGCCTCCCGCAGCGCCGGCAGCGCCGCGCGCTCGGCCTCGCTCAGCTCGGCGTCGAGCGGCGGCTCCCAGCCGGCCGCGTGCAGCCGCGCCGCGAGCGCGAGCGCGGTCGCGTCGAGCGGCGGCGCAGACGGCGGCGGCGCAGCGTCCGCGTCGCGCGCGCCGGGATCGGCCGGCTCGCCGCGCTCGATCCGCGCGAGCCGCGCCAGCAGGTCGCGCGAGGGACCGTGGCGCGGCGGGGCGGCGTCGAGCACGACGCCGCCGCCGAGCGTGTCGGGCGGGGCGACGCGCCGCACGACGACGCGATCGCCGGCGGCGGCGACGAGCGGCTGCTCGAGGCGCAGCTGCCAGTAGCGCCCGCCGAGCGCGGCGAGTCGCGCCGGCGACGCGCGCGTGCCGTGGTGCACCTGCACGCGGTCGCCGTGGTCGACCTCGGGCGGCAGTCGGATCGCGGCGTCGAGGCGATACGTCGCCGCGAGCCCCGACTGCGCGGCGGCCAGCACGTCGCCGCGCGCGACCGCGTCGAGCGCGACGCCCGTCAGGTTGACGGCGACGCGCTGCCCGGCAGCCGCTCGCTCCACCGACGCGTCGTGGACCTGCACGCCGCGCACGCGCACGCGGCGCCCGGCGGGCAGCAGCACCAGCTCGTCGCCGCGCCCGATCGCGCCCGACCACAGGGTCCCCGTCACGACCGTGCCCGCGCCCCGGATCGTGAACGCGCGGTCGACGTGCAGCACCGCGGCCCCGGCGCCTCCCGCGGCGTCCGCCGTCGCACGGCCCGGCAGCCGCGCGGCGACCCCTTCGAGCGCCGCTCGCAGCTCGTCGAGCCCGCTTCGCGCGCGCGCCGAGACGACGACGGCCTCGACCCCGGGCAGCAGCTCGGCCGCGGCCGCACGCACCGCCGCGACGTCGACCCCCGCGAGATCGGCCTTCGTGATCGCGACGACGCCGTCGCTCACGCCGAGTCCGGCGAGCACGGCCGCGTGCTCGCGCGTCTGCGGCATCACGCCGTCGTCGGCGGCGATCGTCATCAGGAAGAGATCGATCCCGGTCGCGCCCGCGACCATCGTCCGCACGAAGCGCTCGTGCCCCGGCACGTCGATCACCGACAGCCGCCGGCCGGTGGGCAGCGTCAACGACGCGTACCCGAGCTCGATCGAGATGCCGCGCGCCTGCTCCTCCGGCAGCCGGTCGGTGTCGATGCCGGTGAGCGCGGCGATCAGCGCGGTCTTGCCGTGGTCGATGTGCCCGGCGGTGCCGAGCGTCAGCGGCGGCGGGCGCTCGCTCATCGCGGCGCCACGCCGCCCGCGAGCGCGGCGCGCACCGCCGCCCCCGCCAGCTCCGCCTCGTCGTCGGTCAGCGTGCGCGGGTCGAGCAGCAGCCGCCCGTCGTGGATCCGCGCGACGACCGGCGGGTCCCCGGCGCGCAGCGCGGCCGCGAGCGCGTCCACGTCGCCGCCGGACGGGTCGAGCGCGAGCGCCGGACCCTCCAGCTCCAGCAGCGGGAGCGCCCCGCCGCCGACCTTCCCGCCGACCGGCACGATCTCGCCGGCGCCGGCCGCGGCCCGCAGCCGTTGCGCCCGCGCCGCGAGGGTCGCCTCGTCCGCGACCAGCATCGCCAGCACCGGGATCTCCCGCAGGGCCGCCGCGGGGTCACGGTAGAGCCGCAGCGTCGCCTCGAGCGCGGCGAGCGACAGCTTGTCGATCCGCACCGCGCGTGCGAGCGGATGCGCCCGGGCGCGCGCGACGGCGTCGGCGCGCCCCACGATCAGCCCGGCCTGCGGGCCGCCCAGCAGCTTGTCGCCCGAGCAGCAGACGAGCGCCGAGCCCGCGGCGACCGAG
>JAOPZA010000238.1 GCA_025964325.1 Conexibacter sp. | reverse complement strand
GGCGCGCGTCAGCGAGCTGGCGGCGCACGCCGCCGCCCGCGCGACGTTCGTCTTCGACCCGGCAGGCGACGCGACCCGCGAGGCGGCCGGCGACGCGGTCGCGAGCGCCGGCAACGAGCCGCTGTGGGAGCGGCTCGAGGCGCTCGGCGTGGCCGAGTTCGTCTGAGTGGGCAGTTCGTGCGCGCCCGATGGGGGGCTTCTGCACCCCATCGGTGGTGAACGTTCGCTCCGCGTGCGCTGTAATGGAGGGATGGAATCGCTGAAGGGTCAGCTGCTGGTCGCCTCGCCTTCGCTGCTGGATCCCAACTTCGCGCGCACCGTCGTGCTGATCGCCGAGCACAACGAGGACGGTGCGATGGGTCTCGTGCTGAACAAGCCGGCGACCGCGACGGTCGCCGACAGCGCTCCCGAGTTGGAGGAGCTGGTCGACGCGGAGGAGCCGATCTACGTCGGCGGCCCGGTCCAGCCGACCGCCGTGATCGTGCTCGCCGCGTTCGAGGATCCGAGCGCCGCCGGGCTGCTGATCCGCGACGACGTCGGCTTCCTCTCGGCCGAGGCCGACTTCGAGGAGTCGGCCGACACGACGCGCCACATGCGCGTCTTCGCCGGGCACGCCGGCTGGGGCCCGGGCCAGCTCGACGAGGAGCTGGAGCGGGAGGACTGGATCATCGAGCCGGCGCTGCCGGAGGACTTCTTCGACGACGACGCCGAGGACCTCTGGAGCGCGGTGCTGACGCGCAGAGGCGGCGCATTCGCGCTGGTCGCGCGGATGCCGCTGGACCCGACGCTCAACTGAGCCCGCCGCGGGCTTCGCGCTCTGCGCGAGGCTCAGGCCGAGAGCAGCGTCCACAACTGCAGCGTCAGCGCCTTCGCGTCGAGGTCGCCGGCGAGCGCGCGGGTGGCGAAGGCGGGCAGGCCGGTATGGACGACGAAGCCCGTGCCGAGCTGCCACTGGGCGATCACGGGCGTGCCGGCCGTCGGGCCGGCGGCCGCGAGCAGCTTGGCGCCCGCCGGGAACGGCGCCAGCGTCTCGTAGGCGTCGTAGCCGGGGAACTGCCCGCTCGTGTTGGTGAAGAGGGGGCCGTCCTGGAAGACCGTCATCGTCGCCGGCGCTCTCGTCTGCACGAGCGGCTGGCGCGGGCGCGCGTCGAGCGCATCGGTCAACGCCGGCGCGCGGGACGGGTTCGACAGCGTGCCGCCGGCGAGCGTCACGCTGCGGCGCAGCGCGTCGGTGCCGAGCGTCCACACGCGCCCGCCGCCCTGCACGTAGCTGCGCAGCGCGCTCGCGAGCGACGGCGTGATCCAGCGCTCGTCGCCGGCGAGGATGACGCCGCGATGGCCGGCGAGCGTCGCGCCGACGCCCTGTGCGAGCGCGACGTCGGTCGTCAGGTCATAGCGCAGCAGGTCGGCGTCGAGCAGCCGCAGCAGCGCCCCCTCGCCGTTCGCGACGCTCGCCGGCATGCCGTCGGCGAACGGGCGCGCGAGCGTGAGGGGACCGCCGTTCGGCAGCGTGTTGGGGATCCCGTCGCCGTCGTCGTCGACCGGGTTGAGGCCCTGCCAGGTGAGCGCGGGCATGACGACGAGCACCGGCCGCGGCTGCGCGGCGTCGGCGCGCACGGTCAGCGGCACCTCCGTGCGGTGGCCGGCGGCGACGAGCGTGAGCCCGTAGAGACCGGTGCCGGCGGTCCGCGGGATCCGCACGTGCAGCTGCGCGCTCCCCGCTCTCGCGTCGCCGTGCGCGACGAGCGTGCCGCTGCCGAGCCGCCGCAGCGCCCACGCGAAGCGGCGTCCGCGCGCGTCGACGAAGACGAGCGCGCGCTCGCCGGGGGCGACCGGCGCGAGCGGCGGCGCGGCCGCGAGGTAGCGGATCGTCACGCCTGCCCGGCCGGCGGCGCGACGACCGCTCACGCCCGCGCGCGGCGGGAGCTGCGGCGGGACGCTGCCGGCGTTGCCGGCGCGGTCCGCCACGCGCAGGCCCATCAGGTAGGTGCCGGCCGGCGCCGGGGCGCCGTGGAGCGTGCCGTCCCAGGTGACCGTGGCATGGCGCGGCGGGATCGTGACGGTGTCGACGAGCCGCGCCGGCGTCACGTCCGTGCGGTAGATCACGAGCTGCGCCTGACGCCCTTCGGTGCCGCGCAGGTGGATCGTCACGCCCGCGACGCCCCCCTGCGGCAGGAACGCCGGCCCGCTCGCACCCTGCGGCGTGATCGCGGTGACCTGTGGCCGCGGCGCGCGCGAGTCGACGACGATCGTCTCCGGCAGGTCGATCGTGCGGCCTTGGTGACGGAGCGCGATCCGCACGCGGTAGGGACCGTCCGGCACGGCGCGCCCGTTCGCGTCGCGGCCGTTCCAGCGATAGGCGCGGCGCAGCTTGCGCGGCAGGTGGGTGCCGCTCGCGAGCCGCCGCACGATCGTCCCACCGGCGTCGACGATCGAGACGTCGACGTCGTCGGAGTGCAGGATCCAGAACGAGAACGTGACGCTCGGCACGCGCGCGCCGGCGACCGGCGAGAGCACCGGCGGTTGGGGCGCGAACTGCGGTCGGACGACCACGGGCGGGCTGCTCTTCAGCTTCTGCGTGACGAAGAAGGCGCCGACGGTCGCGAGCACGAGGACGCCGAAGGCGATCCGCGCGATTCGCGTCACAGTCGCACCAGCGCCGCGTTCGGCACGTCCCGCTCGTGGAAGCCGTCGAGGCCGTGCCGGTCCGTGCGACACAGCGCGACCCGGATCGAACCGCCGTGGCAGACGACCAGCGCCGGCAGCTCGCCGGCCCGCGTGACGTCGCCGAGCGCGTCCGTCACGCGCTCCATCTGCTCGACGAGCGACTCGCCGCCGGGGAAGCGGAACTGCTCGCCGGCGCGGCGCCAGGCGGCCCACCCCTCGGGCTCCTCGCGCTGCACGTCCTCGAACAGGCGGCCCTCCCAGCTGCCGCGATCGCCCTCGCGCAGGCGCGGATCGAGGCACGGCGCCAGCCCGACGCGGGCGCCGACGATCTCGGCCGTCTCGCGCGCCCGCGCGAGGTCGCTCGACCAGAGCGCGGCGAACGGCTGCTCCTGCGTCGCGACGCGCTCGGCCAGCTCGTGCGCCTGCGCGCGGCCGTTCGCGTTCAGCGGCGTGTCGCGCTGACCCTGGAAGCGCAGCGGCGGCCGGTTGTCGTCGGTCTCGCCGTGTCGCGCGAGCACGATCACGGCCGCGGTCTCCGCGCGAGCTCGAGCCCGACGGTGTCCGAGCGCAGCCCGAGCCGCAGCGTCTCGAGCGAGAGGACGTCGTCGGGCGCGATGTTGCCGAGGCTGACCTCGCTGCCGAAGCGGCGCAGGAACCACACCTGCTGGGCCTTCTGCGGCGCCTCGAACAGCAGCCGCTCGGGCGCGACGGCATGCGCGATCTCGTCGATCAGCCCCATCCGCACCTCGCCGTCGGCGCGGTAGATTCCGGCCGTGCCGGACTCGCGCGCCTCCGCGATCACCTTCCAGGCGCCGGCGTCGAGCTCGCGCTGGATCTGGTCGACCCAGACGTACGGCGCCATGATGCGCGCGTCGTCCTTCGAGCCGACCTCCGAGAGGACGGTGAAGCCGTCCGCGACGAACCGCGCGATCAGCGCGACCTTGCGCTCGTGCGCCAGCTCGATCGTCCCGTCGGAGATCTCGACGTGGTCGAGCCCCAGCTCGCGCAGCCAGTCGATCATCGCGTCGATGCGGCCCTGCGCGATCGCCAGCTCCGTCAGCGTGCCGCCGAGCACGACGGGGATCCGGTGCGCGCGGTAGCGCGCAAGCTTCGGCGCCAGGTTCCCGGTCACCAGCGACGTGCCCCAGCCGAGCTTGACGATGTCGACCGCGTCGCCGGCGACCTCGATCAGGCTGTCGACCTGCGCGCACGAGAGGCCGTGGTCGATCACGTGCGTGAGTCCCTGCTGGCGCGGCTTCCCGCTGCGCGACGGAAGGTCGAGGAAGGGCGCCATCGAGCGGGAGCGGCCCGCGCTACTGCGTTCTGCGGTCGGCGCCGACCGTCACGACGACGGTCGCCGTGCAGCTGGCCGTCTGGCCGCGGCAGGTCGAGTCGGTGTCCGGGTTGATCGGCTGGACCGAGTCGGCCGGCAGTCTCAGCGCGCTCGCGACCTGCTTCGCCTCGCGGTCGTGGCCACTCGTGTACATCACGACCGTCGCGGTGCGGTCCTGCGAGGAGGCGTTCGTGATCGTGCCCTGTCTGTAGCCGGCCTGCGTCAGCTGCGACGCGACGGTGCTCGCGAGCCCGCCCTGGGCCGTGCCGTTGAGGACGGCGACGGTGATGCTGGGGGCCGGGATCGGCGCAGCCGCCGGCGTTCTTCTCGGCGTCGCCGCCTTCTTCCCGTTCGTCGACTGCGACGTCGAGCGCACCTGCGTCGACGCGGACTGGGTGGTGGTGCCGTTGCCGCCGCCGCCGGACGTGACGACGATCACGGCGACCACGACGACGATCAGCGCGACGATCCCGCCGAGCACGGCGAAGATGCGACGGCGGCCGTTGGCGGCGCCGTCGTCGTACTCGCCGCCGCCGCGCGGCGTCGCGCTGGCGCTGTCGGCGCGCAACGGCGCGGCCGGCCGGGCGGCGGGACGCGGGCGCACGGTGGGCCGGGCGGCCGGGCCGGCGGCCGCGGCACGTCGCGGCGGTCCTCCGGGCAGCGGCGTCGCCCGCCGGGGCGGGGGCGTGTCGAAGCCGTCGTCGTCGTCGAACGGCTCGTCGTGCCGGCCGTTGCCGCCGACGAGCGGCTCGACGACCGTCGCCGTGCCGCTCGCGACAGCCGCCCCGGAGCGCGCGGCGGCCGCCGTGACGGCAGCCGGCCCCGCCGGACGGACGGCGGGCAGCGCCGCCGGGGCGGGCGCCTGCGGCAGCGGGATCAGGACGGTCGCGGATGCGAGCGCCGGACCGCCGAGGCCGGCCGGCGCCGCCGGCAGCAGCGGGTACCGCGTCGGCGCCGAGGTGCTGGCCGGCTGCGGCTGGCGGCCGGCGGCGGCGGCACCGGCGTCGCGCGCCGC
>JAOPZA010000186.1 GCA_025964325.1 Conexibacter sp. | reverse complement strand
CCGCAGCGACGGGCTCGGCAGCGGCCGGCTCGGCGACCGCGACGACGGGGGCGGGCGCGGCGGAAGCGCCACCGCCCTGGGCGCTCGCCTCGACGTCGGCCTTCACGATGCGGCCGCCGGGGCCGCTGCCGGAGACGGCGGCGAGGTCGACGCCGAGCTCGCGTGCCAGGCGGCGGGCGACCGGCGACGCTCTCACGCGGCCGTTGCCGTCCGAGGCGCCGTTGCCGGCAGCCGACGTCGCGGGCACGGCGGAGCGGGCGTCGGCCTCCTCGGCCGCGATCTCCGCGTCGACGACTCTCGCCTCCTCGGAGCTCGGCCCGGCGCCTCGCGCGGCCGGCGCGGCGGCGGCGGCCGCCGCTCTCGTGCCGTCGCCGATCGTCGCGATCGGCTCGCCGATCGGGAGCGTTGCGCCTTCGGGGGCGATGATCTCGAGCACGCCCGAGGCATCGGCCTCGTAGGTCATGTTCGCCTTGTCGGTCTCGATCTCGACGATCTCCTCGCCGCGCTGGACCTCATCGCCGGTGGCCTTGAGCCACGTGATGATCGTCCCCTCCTCCATCGAATCCGACAGGCGGGGCATGACGACATCAGCCACGGGAACTCTCTTTCTCTTGCAATGGCTCAGACATCGCGCAGGGTCGCCAGCGCGGCGTCGACGACTTGGGGTTCGTGCGGAAAGGCGATCTGCTCGAGCGGCTTGGAGTACGGCATCGGGACGTCGGCGCCGGTGACGCGGCCGACGGGCGCGTCGAGGTGATCGAAGGCCTGCTCCTGGATCAGGGCGGCGAGGTTCGCGCCGACGCCGCCGTGCGGCCAGCCCTCCTCGACGATCACGCAGCGGTTCGTCTTGCGGACCGAGGCGAGGATCGTGTCGAGGTCGAGCGGGCGCAGCGTGCGGGGGTCGATCACCTCGGCCGAGACGTCGTGCTCGTCGGCGAGGACCTGCGCGGCCCTCTCGGCCGTGATCGCCATCCGCGAGATGCCGACGAGCGTGACGTCGTCGCCCGCGCGGCGGATCGCCGCCTCGCCGAAGTCGACGACGTGGTCGCCGTCGTCGGGGACGTCGCCGCGCTGGCCGTAGAGGTACTCGTGCTCGATGAAGATGACGGGGTTGTCGTCGCGGATCGCCGCCTTCAGCAGCCCCTTCGCGTCGGCGGCGGTCGAGGGCGCGGCGACCAGCAGGCCGGGCACGTGGAGGAACAGCGCCTCGAAGCTGTGGCTGTGGGTCGGCCCCAGCTGGTGCCCGGCGCCCTGCGGCATGCGGATCACCATCGGCACCTTCACCTGGCCGCCGAACATGTAGCGGATGTGGGCGGCGTGGTTGACGATCTGGTCGAGCGCCAGCAGCGAGAAGTTGATCGTCATCAGCTCGACGATCGGGCGCATGCCGGTCATCGCGGAGCCGACGCCGAGGCCGACGATCGTGTTCTCGGAGATCGGCGTGTCGCGCACGCGCTGCTCCCCGAACTGCTCCAGCAGCCCCGCCGTCACCTTGTAGGCGCCGTTGAAGACGCCGATGTCCTCGCCCATCAGGTAGACGCGCTCGTCGCGCTCCATCTCCTCGCGGAGCGCCTGGTTGAGCGCCTCGCGGTAGCGCACGACGGCCATCAGCCCGCCGCCCCCGTGCCCTGTGCGGTATCGGCCGGACGGCTCGCGGCGACGTCGTCGCCGTCGTCGCTCGACTCGTGCGCGCCGGCGGCGTGGCGGTCGTACTGCTCGCGGCCGGGCACGTCTCCGTGGTCCATCGAGCGCTCGTCCTCGCCCTTGTGGACGTTCGGCGTGCGCTCGTCGACCGAGTACCAGCCACGGACCTGGTCGCCGAGCGCGTAGACGTCGTCGTAGAGCGACTCGGGCGCGGGGAAGGGAGAGGCGTCGGCGAAGGCAACCGCCTCGTCGACGCGTGCGACGGCCGCCTCGTCGAGCGCGGCGACGCCGGCCTCGTCGAGGACGCGCTCGGCGACGAGCCGCTCCGAGAAGAGCGCGATCGGGTCGCGCTTGCGCCACTCGGCGACCTGCTCCTTCGTGCGGTACTCCTCCGGGTCGGCCATCGAGTGGCCGCGGAAGCGATAGGTGAGCGCCTCGACCAGCACCGGCTGGCGCTCCTCGCGGGCCCGCTCGAGCGCGGCGCCGATCACGCGGTGGGTGTCGAGCACGTCCATCCCGTCGCAGCGCATGCCGGGGACGCCGAAGCTCTCGCCCTTGCGCTGCAGGTCGGTGACGGCGGAGTGGCGCTCGAGCGCCGTCCCCATCCCGAACTGGTTGTTGGAGACCATGAAGACGACCGGCAGCTTCCACAGCGCCGCCAGGTTCATCGTCTCGCCGAACGTGCCCTGGTTCGAGGCGCCGTCGCCGAACATGCAGAGCGTGACGTCCTCGGTGCCCTGGAGGTCGGAGGAGAGGGCGAAGCCGGCGGCGATCGGCAGGTTGCCGCCGACGATGCCGTAGCCGCCCATGAAGCGCCGGGAGATGTCGAACATGTGCATCGATCCGCCGCGGCCGCCGGAGCAGCCGTCGACGCGTCCGAACAGCTCGGCCATGACGTTCTCGGGCGGCGTGCCGCGCACTAGCGCGTGGCCGTGCGAGCGATAGGTGGAGATCAGGTAGTCGCTGTCGCGCAGCGCGCGGGCGCTGCCGACGATCGTCGCCTCCTCGCCGATCGACAGGTGCAGGAAGCCACCGACCTTGGCCCGCGCGTACATCTCCCCGGCACGCTCCTCGAAGCGGCGGATGAGGGTCATCGTGGCCAGCCACTCGCGGGCGACGTCTGGTTCGGGCAGCTCGGGCATCAGTGCTCCACGGTACTCCAGCGTGCGAGGAACTCCGCCGCCTCGAGCTGGGCGAGGTCGGCGCGCACGGCTCTGGCGAGCTTCGACGCGGCGAGCGCGGGGCGATCCCAGAAGAGGACTACCTCGCCGCTGTCGACCTCGACGACCTCGACGTGGTCGATCCGCTCGGCGCCGGCCAGCAGTGCGGGCGTTCGGCCGGCGCGCGTGACGATCAGGCGATAGGCCCGGTTGGCCTTCATCGCGCTCGCGCTCCGGCAGCCCGGTCGAGCATATCGTTTGCCGCTTCCTCGACGGCGATCTCACCGGAGAAGATGCGCCCCTGCTCGCCCGCTGAGGCCTCCCGCCCGCCCGCGCCGGGGCCGCCCAGCACGATCGCCGGCACGTCGCGCACGCCGGCGCCCGCCGCCTCGGCGGTACTCG
>JAOPZA010000178.1 GCA_025964325.1 Conexibacter sp. | reverse complement strand
CCGCTCGTCGGCGGCAGCGGCGTGCCGCTCGGCGTCGTCGCGCCGCTGCCCGTCCCGGGTCCGGGCGGCGGCGGTGGCGGCGGGGCGGGCGCGTCGCCGACGACGATCGTCGCGCTCATGAAGGCGTGCAGGTCGCAGTGGAACACGTACGTCCCCGCCGTCGCGAACGTGCACGACCCGCTCCAACCGGGCGCCGTCGGGAGGTGCGGCAGCGGCGGCACGGTCCCGCTCGACGCGCCGCCGACCTGCGAGCACGCGCTCGGCTGCGGGCCGGCGCCGAAGTCGGCGTTGTGCGCGCTCAATCCGGTCGGGTAGTCGAATCCGACCGTTCCCCCGACCGCGATCTGGACGTGCGTGGCGCTGGCGCCGCTGACGTGCCAGCTGAAGTCCGTCGCGCTGAAGGCCGCGCTCGCCGGCAGCGCAGCGTCCGCGGTCGCCAGCGCCGGGATCGCGCACGCCGCGATCGCCGCCGCCGCAGCGGCAGTCCCGATCCAGCTCCTCCGCAGATGCATCGCCTGTCCCTCTCGTCGGTCAGCACCGACGTGCCCCGCAGCGCACGCCCCTCCCAGCAGGAGACGCCGGCACGCCAGGGAACTTCCCCGACGTGCGGAAGTTCCCGGCCCGCCGCGGCGTCTGAGACAGAAGGGACCATCCGACCGAGGAGCACTCATGCACCGCAGGGCCTTCCGTGCCGCCGTCGTCCTCGCCGCCGTGTGCGCGATCGCCGGACCGCCCGCGGCCGTGTTCGCGGCCAGCAGCGGACCGCAGGCGACCCCCGCCGCCGGTCACACCGTCACGCTCAAGAACATCGCCTTCAACCCGAGGAAGCTCACGATCCGTCGCGGCGAGACGGTCACCTGGCAGTGGCGCGACGGGATCGCACACAACGTCACGTTCCGCGGCTTCCACAGCCGCACGC
Source organism: Conexibacter sp. (assembly GCA_025964325.1). Classification (GTDB taxonomy): domain Bacteria; phylum Actinomycetota; class Thermoleophilia; order Solirubrobacterales; family Solirubrobacteraceae; genus Conexibacter. The sequence goes on along the minus strand of JAOPZA010000178.1, from coordinate 2,886 downwards.
AGCAGAGCGGCAGCTACAGCGTCCGCTTCGCCAAGCGCGGCACGTACGCGTTCCACTGCACGATCCACCGCAGCATGACCGGGACGATCACCGTCAACTAGGCCCGTCGGCGCGGCGCTCCCCGCGCTCCCCGCCCGACGCGGCCGTCGACGGCCGCCATCGCGGCACGCCCAGCGCGATCAGCAGCAGCCGCTTCTCGGCCATCCGGACGATCTCGCGCTCGGCGGCGGGATCGTCCGGGGCCGCGTCGAGGATCGCCTCCGCCGTCGAGACCATCGTGTCGACGAGCAGCCCGGAGACCATGTGCAGGTCCTCGCTGCTCCAGTCGCCGAGGAACGGCATGCGCGCCAGGTCGATCGCCAGCTCGCTGCTGAAGAGGCGGATCTCGTTGTGGATCGCGCGACGCAGCGCGGGCACGCCGCTGGAGCGCTCGCGCGCGATGAAGCGGAAGTGGAGTCGGTGCTCGTGGACGTGCCGGACGAGGATCGCGACCGAGGCGCGGATCGCGTTCGTCGTGTCCTGCCGGCCGGCGCGCGCCGAGCGGATCATCTGTCGCAGCGTGCGGAACGACTCGTCGACGAGCGCAAGCCCGAGCTCCTCCATCCCGTCGAAGTGGCGGTAGAAGCCGGTCGGCACGATGCCGGCGCTGCGGGCGACCTCGCGCAGGCTGAGCGAGCCGAAGCTGCGGTCCTCGAGCAGCTCGAGCGCCGCCTCCAGCAGCGCCTCGCGCGTCTGCCGCTTGCGCTCCGAGCGCGTGATGGCGATCGACGGTCTCGGGGTGATGGCAGCACGCGCGTTCATCGAACCATTGTGACGCATCGCACAGCGGATCGCTGGCACGGGCATTGACCGATGGAAGGCGAGCCGCTATTTTCGGTGCACATATGTTCACCCAAACGCCAGAACCCACCCGCGTGCCGCGGCGCCTCGCCCGCCGCGTCGCCGGCTCCGGCCTGGTCGGAGCGCTCGCGTACCCGCACGGCGTCGATCGCTATCTCGAGCTCGTCCGCCCGCGCTGGGCTCTGCACGAGCTGCGCGCAGAGATCGTCGGCGTCCGTCGCCCGGCGCTCGACAGCGTGACCCTGACGCTCGCGCCGAACGACCTCTGGCGCGGCTTCGCCGCCGGCCAGTACGTCCCCGTGACGGTCGTCGTCGACGGCATCCGACGCACCCGCTTCTACTCGCCCGCCGGCTCTGCGCTCGCCCGCGGCGCGACCTTCGAGCTGACGGTCCGCCGGCACGCCGACGGCGTCGTCTCACGTCACCTGCACGACCATGCCGGTATCGGCACCGTCGTCGGGCTGGCGCCGGCCGCCGGGGACTTCGTGCTGCCCGCGCGGCGTCCCGAGCGGCTGCTGCTGATCAGCGGCGGCAGCGGCATCACCCCGGTCATGTCGATGCTGCGCACGCTCTGCGACGAGGGCCACGACGCGCCCGTCGGCTTCCTCCACTACGCCCGCGGCGCCGGCCACCTCGCCTACCGCGACGAGCTGGCCGAGCTCGCCGCGCGGCATCCGAACGTGCGCGTCGCGCACGCGTTCACGCGTGCGGAGAGCGGCGAGGGCAGCGACCTGCGCGGGCACTTCGTCCCCGAGCATCTCAGCGACCTGCTCCCCGGCGACGGGACCGCGGAAGCCTACGTCTGCGGTCCGCAGCCGCTCGTCGAGGGCGTGCGCGCCCTGTGGGCGGCGCGGGGCCTCGGCGAGCGCGTCCACAGCGAGAGCTTCGTCCCGCCCGCCTATGCGCTGCCGGCCGACGAGCGCGGTGGCAGCATCCGCTTCGGTCGCAGCGGGCTGGCGGCGCCGAACAGCGGCGCGACGCTGCTCGAGCAGGCCGAGCAGGCGGGGCTCACGCCCGAGTTCGGCTGCCGCCTGGGCATCTGCCACACGTGCACCTGTCGCAAGCGCTCGGGCCGCGTGCGCGACGTGCGCAGCGGCGAGCTCTCCTCGGCGGAGGAGGCGAGCATCCAGCTCTGCGTCTCGGTACCCGCCGGCGATGTGGAGCTCGACCTCTGATGCGCGAGCCCGGCCGCCCGATCGACCCGTCCCGTCCGTCCCGTCCGACACGAGGAGGCTCGCGATGACCGCGACCAGCAGCGCCGCCCTGACCGACGAGCAGCTCGACGCCTTCGGGCGCGAGCTCGACGCGATCCGCGCGCGCGTTGTCGCCGACCTCGGCGAGCGCGACGCGGACTACATCCGCAGGATCATCCGCGCCCAGCGCGGCCTCGAGGTGGCCGGCCGCGGCCTGCTCTTCCTCGGCTTCCTCCCGCCTGCCTGGATCGGCGGCGTCACGGCTCTCTCGCTGTCGAAGATCCTCGACAACATGGAGATCGGCCACAACGTGATGCATGGCCAGTGGGATTGGATGAACGACCCGGACATCAACTCCCAGAGCTGGGACTGGGACACCGCCTCGCCGGCCGACGCATGGCGCCACTCCCACAACTACGAGCACCACACCTTCACCAACATCCGGGGGAAGGACCGCGACCTGGGCTATGAGATCATGCGCATCGATCCCCACCAGCGCTGGCATCCGGTTTATCTCTTTCAGCCCCTGTACAACCTGCTGCTGATGGGCTTCTTCGAGTGGGGCGTGGCCGTCCACGACCTCAACCGGGAGGCGATCATCTCCGGGGAGAAGTCCAAGGCTCAGCTGACCCGGGAGGTGAAGGCGATCGGCGTGAAGGCCCGCCGGCAGATCGTCAAGGATTACATCGCGTTCCCCCTGCTCTCGGGCAGGGCGTTCAAGTCGACGCTGGCGGCGAACTTCACCGCGAACATCGTGCGAAACGTGTGGGCCCACTCGATCATCTTCTGCGGTCATTTTCCCGATCAGACCTACACGTTCAGCGAGGATGAGGCGGCCGAGGAGACGCGCGGC
>JAOPZA010000171.1 GCA_025964325.1 Conexibacter sp. | reverse complement strand
CCCGTCGTCGGCCCGCCAGCGGGCGTGCAGCTCGGGCACGGTGAGGCGTTCGATGCGTCCGACGGGCAGGCCGTCCTCGCGCCAGGAGGTCATGCCGCCCGCGAGGTAGCCGGCCATCGTGCGGAGTCCGACGGCCGCGGCGAGCGCCGTCGCAGCGAGCGCGTCCTCGTCGTCGCGGCCGACGAGCACGAGCGGTTGCCCGGGCGCGGCGAGCCACGCGAGCTTGGAGCCGAAGCCGGCGCGGCGGGCGGTGACGGCGACGGCGCCGGGGGTGTGCGCCTCGTCGAACTGGAGGTCGGTGCGGAGATCGACGACGAGCGCCCCGCCGGCCTGGGCCTGCTGGACCTGGCGGGGGGCGAGCGGGTGCGCCTCGACGCTCTCCTTGACGAGCGGGCCGCGGTTGAGCGCGACGATCTCCTGGAAGTTCGGCGGCTGCGGGCCGAGCGCCGCGGTCGTGCGTGCGACGAACTCCTCGACGTCGGCGATGCCGAGCAGCTGCTGGTGCTCGCGCTCGAACCCGATCGTCGAGGAGACCTTGAGGTCCATTCCCGGGCCGCCGCAGAGCGACCCGCCGAGGTGGCCGGGCCAGACCTCGGTCGTGTCGGGCAGTCGTAGCAGCCGCTCGTGCAGCGAGTGGTAGATCGCGCGCGCGCCCGCCTCCTTCTCGACGGCGAGGTCAGGGCGTGCGATGTCGCCGACGAACAGCGTGTCGCCGGTCAGCGCCGCCCACGGTTCCTCGCCGCGGGCGGTGTCGACGAGCGCGAACACGGCGTGCTCCGGACGGTGCCCCGGCGTGTGCAGCGCGCGCACCCGCAGCGAGCCGAGCGCGAGCTCCCAGCCGTCGTCGAACGGCTCGTGGTCGTAGTCGGGGGCGGCCGCGCGGTGGATGTGGATCGTGGCGCCGGTCGCGGCGACGAGGCGTCCGTGTCCGGAGACGTGATCGGCGTGGTTGTGGGTCTCGAGGACGTGCTCGATGCGCACGCCGAGGTAGCGCGCGAGGTGGAGGTACTCGTCGATGTCCAGCTTGGGATCGACGACCGCGGCGATTCCGGCCGACTCGTCGCCGATCAGGTAGCTCGCGCACCCGAGGTCGTCGTGGATGAGCTGGCGGAAGATCACGGCGTTCACCCGCACGACCCCCGCTCACGGCCGTCGCTCGCCTCGGCAGGGTCGTCTCGAGCGTACTCGGACCGGTCGGCGACATCGCGAGCGCGGAGCCGCAGGGCACGTCGGACGCCGACGATGGCGCGCCGGCGCCCGGGCTCGTCGCGTGATGCCGGTTGGAGGTGTGATGGCGCCGACGCCAGCGCTGCGGATGATGGCGCTGCCGCGCTACGCATCGGCCGGCATTGGACTACTTCACCTACATTGGGCATCGCGGTCGGTTCGCTCGCTCCGACGAGTTGCTCTGTTCACGACAGAGAAGAGGCGCGAGAATGGGTTGGACAGGCGGTGTACGGGCAGGCGCACGTTTGATCGTTCCCCTGGTCGTGCTGGCGGCGCTCGTCGTGGCCGGATGCGGCGGCGGGGGCAAGAAGAGTTCAACGACGTCGAGCACCGCCGCGGGGACGACGCCCGGGGGGACGCCGGCCACGATCCCGGCCACGACGGCCGCCGCCGGTTGGACGATGCCCAACGGCGATCTCGGCAACACGCGGAGCGTGACCAGCCAGATCAGATCGAGCAACGTGTCGCAGCTCGGGGTCGCCTGGACGGTCCCGATCAGAGGCGCGGGCGCGTTCGGCAACTACGCCACGACCCCGGTCGTGGTGGGCGGCGTGATGTACACCCAGAACCTGACGTCCGACGTGCAGGCGATCGACCGCAGAACCGGCAGAGTGATGTGGACGAGAAGCTACAACTCGCCCGACACGGGCCCCAATGGTGTCGCGGTCGCGGACGGCAGAGTCTTCGGCGCGACGCAGACCAACGCGTTCGCGCTGAGCGCGAGAACCGGTGAGCAGCTGTGGAGCAGAAGACTGGTCCGCAACGGCAACGAGGGCATCGACATGGCGCCGGGCGTCAACAACGGGGTCGTCTACGTCTCGACGGTGCCGGGCAATCCGAGAGGCTTCTACGCCGGCAACGGCCAGGCGATCCTGTGGGCGATGGACATGAACACCGGTGCCACCAGATGGAAGTGGGACGAGGTTCCGGCGTCGCTCTGGGGCAACCCGAAGGTCAACTCGGGTGGCGGGCAGTGGGAGCCGCCGTCGTTCGACGCCGCCGGCAACGTCTATCTGAACGTCTCGAATCCGGCGCCGTTCGTCGGCAGCAACTTCACGAGACCGTCGACGAGCCAGTCGGCGTCGTTCGGCGGCTCGCGCCCCGGGCCGAACCTCTACACAAACGCCGTCGTCAAGCTCGACGCCGCCAGCGGCAGACTGCTGTGGCACTACCAGCTGATCCCGCACGACGTCTACGACTGGGACCTCAACAACTCGCCGATCCTCGCCCAGGCCAATGGCACGCCGGTCACGCTGTCCGCCGGCAAGGGCGGGATCGCGATCGCGAACGACGCGAACACCGGCAGACTGCTGTGGAGAACCTCAGTCGGCAGACACAACGGCCACGACAACGACCACATCTACGCCCAGAGTAGGCAGTACAGCAAGCTGCCGAGTCCGAGCGCGACGTACAACGTGCTCCCCGGTGAGTTCGGCGGCGTCGAGTCGCCGATGGCGTCGGACGGCGCGACGCTCTACCTGCCGATCAACAACCTCGCCGGCATCGTCAGAAAGCAGGTCGAGACCAGCGCGAACCCGGCGACGGGCACCGGTGAGATGGTCGCGCTCGACATCGCGAGCGGCACGGTGAGATGGGACCAGAGATTGCCCAGCTCCGCCTATGGCGCGGCGGCGGTCACCAACGACCTCGTCTTCACGACGACGTTCGACGGCACGGCCTATGCGCTGAACAAGCAGACGGGCGCCGTCGCGTGGTCGAGAAGACTCCCGGCCGGGACGAACGCGCCGGTGGCGATCGACGACGACACCGTGATCACAGCGGGCAGCTTCCCGTCGGGTAGAGCAGAGAGACCGGTGATCGTCGCCTACCGCCTCGGCGCCACGGGCGCGGCCCCGACGCCGACCACGAGCACCCAGCCACCCCAGCAGGGCGGCGGCGCATCCGCAGCGGCGGGCAGAGCGCTGTTCAGAACCAACTGCGCCACCTGCCACACGCTCGCCGACGCGGGTACGACCGGCACGACCGGGCCGAACCTCGACCAGCTCAGACCGAACGAAGCGCGTGTCGTGAGACAGGTCACCGACGGCGGCCCCGGGATGCCGGCGTTCGGCGGAACGCTCTCCAGAGCGCAGATCGACTCGATCGCCAGATACGTCGCCTCGGTCGAGGGCAAGAGCGGCGGTGGCGGCGGTGGCGGCGGCGCCGGGGCGGCCGCTCCGTAGGACGGGACGCGCTCCTCGCGCGGCCGCCGCGCACGGCTGCATGCCACGGCGTGGCATGCAGCCCGACGCCTACGGCTCGACGATCCCGCTCTGGTAGGCGATCACGACGAGCTGGACGCGGTCGCGCGCGCCGAGCTTCATGAGGATCCTCGAGACGTGCGTCTTGGCTGTGAGCGGGCTCAGCTGAAGCGCGTGAGCGATCTCGGCGTTGTTCAGGCCGGTGGCGACGAGGCTGAGGACCTCGCGCTCCCGCGCCGTCAGCTCTGCCATCGCGTCGGGCTCGCTTCGCGCAGGCGGCTGCGGTTGCGAGATGTAGGTCTGGATCAGTCGCCGCGTGACGCTCGGGGCGAGCAGCGACTCGCCGTCGGCGACGATGCGGATCGCCTGGACGAGGTCGGCGGGTTCGCCGCCTTTGAGCAGGAAGCCGCTGGCGCCGGCGCGGAGCGCGCCGAAGACGTACTCGTCGAGATCGAACGTCGTCAGGACCAGGACGCGGGTGTGGCCGAGCGCGCGGTCGCCGATGATCTGGCGGGTCGCCTCGAGCCCGTCCATCTCGGGCATCCGGATGTCCATGACGACGACGTCCGGCCGCAGCGCGCGAACCTGCTCGAGTGCCTCCGCTCCCGTTGCGGCCTCGCCGACGACCTCGATGTCGCTGCGGGAGTCCAGCAGCGCGCGGAAGCCGGCTCGGACCATCGGCTGGTCCTCGGCGAGAACGACCCGTGTGGGCGTCACGGGCGATCCCCGCCGCTGAGCGGAAGCATCGCGTGGACCCGCCAGCCGCCTTCCTCGCGCGGGCCGACGTTGAGGCGGCCTCCGAGCGCGGCGGCGCGTTCGGCCATGCCGCGAAGGCCGAATCCCGCGTGAACGCCGCTGCCGGCGCCTCGACCGTCGTCGGTGATCTCGATGTCGAGCGTGTCGGGGCTCGCTCGGACGCGCACGTGCGCGCTCGACGCATCGGCGTGGCGCACGACGTTGGTCAGCGCTTCCTGCACGATCCGGAAGGCGGCGCCGCCGATCGCGGACGGGACGGCGGCGCCGTCGACCTCGACATCGATCTCCGCGCGCAGCCCGCTCGACCGCGCGTGATCGACGAGTCGCGGCAGCGCGTCGAGCTCGAACGCCGGCGTGGTCGGAGCTGCGTCGTCCTGCTCGCGCAGGAGGCTCAGCGTCGCGCGCAGGTCGCGCAGCGCGACGGCTGAGACGTGCTTGATGTCCTGGAGCGCGGGCAACGGGTCCTGCGAGTCGTGGAGGTCGACCGCCACGCCCGACCTGACGTTGATCGCGACAAGCGAATGCGCGAGCGTGTCGTGGAGCTCTCGAGCGATCCGCAGACGCTCGCCGGCGACGCGGCGTCGGCCCTCCTCCTCGCGCTCACGTGCCTCGCGCAGCGCCTGCTCGCGCGCCGCCGCGCGCAGCGCCCGCCGCGAGCGGACCGTGTCTCCGAGGGCGAGCGCCGCGAACACCAGCGGGACCCGCATCGCGATGCCCCCCGGGTCCAGCGTGCCGTCGACGAGCACGATCGCGACGATCACCCCGATTGCCGTGATCGCCCCGACGAGCAGCGATCGCAGCCGGTCGCCGAGGAGCGCGACGGTATAGAGCTCGACGAGCACCATCGCCGTCGCCGCCCAGCTCGCGTGAAACGCGACCACGCAGAGCAGCGCGCCGGCCTCGACCCCGACGAGCGCCGCCAGCGGTGCGCGCGTGCGCCACGCGAGCGGCGTCGCCGCCGCGATCGCGAGAACCAGCGCGCCGACCCATCCGATGCCGCCCTCCGCCCGCAGGTGCCGTTCGACGATCAGCGCAGCCGCTGCCGCGACGGCGAGCACGACGTTCCAGGATCGCAGGCGAGGCTTCGGCATCGTGCGGGACGCTACTCCGCCCGTTGCGGCGCGTCATCGGCCGAGCGGACGCCGCCCGGCTGCTGCTGTGGGAGTACGCGGAGGGGCGCCGAGACGCCGGCGTACCGCTCGCGGCGTAGTGACAGCGACCTTGCGGAACCGACCGAAGCTTGTTGCACGGTCCCGTTCTCCGTAGATTCGGTGCACACGTCTTTGGTAAGACGACGACAGCCGTGAAAAATGGGAGCTCCGCCGATGGCCACGGAAGCGCCAACGAGCACACGGAGGATCATCGACCGCCGGTCGAGTCAGATGTCGCTGCGCTGGACCGGCCTGCTGGTCGCGGGCCTGGTCGGCGCGGCGGTCACGACGCTCGTCGTGACGGTGCCGAGCCTGCGGTTCGCCTACCACCGCGCGACGCTGCACGCCCAGATCGCCACTGCGTCGGCGCTCGTCGCGCTGCTCGTCTCGATGCTGGCGGCAGGGCGCTTCCGGCGCCTGCCCGCGGCCAGCGACCTGCTGCTGGCCGTGTCCTTCGCCGTGCTCGGCGTCTCGAACCTGCTGTTCAACGCGATCCCGGCCGCGACGGGGCGCAGTCCGGGCGGACTGGCGACCTGGCTTCCGGTGTCGGGACGGCTCGTCGCCGCCGCGCTGCTGGCCGCGGCCGCGCTGGTCCCCGCACGCAGCCGGCGCCCGCGGCCCCATGCCGCGCGCACGCTCGTCGCGGGAACGGTCTGCGCGCTCGGCGTGCTCGCGCTCGTCCTCGCGACACTCGGTCCGGACCTGCCGCAGGACGCCGGCGGCGGCCAGCCCACCGGCGCGGTCGCCTACCGTGTGCTCTCGGGGACCGCGGGATCGATCGTGCTGAAGGGCATCTCCGCGGCGTTGGTCGTCGTGGCGGCCGCCGGGTTCATCGCTCGCCGGCGCCGACGGCTGGACTCGTTCTCCCTGTTCCTGACATGGGGCACGACCCTGCTCGCGTTCGCCTGGCTGAACTACCTGCTCGTGCCCTCGCTGTACGTCGACTGGTTCTACGCCGGCGATGTGCTCGCGCTCGGCGCCTACATCCTGCTGGCCGCCGGCGCGGTGGGGGAGATCCGGGCGTATCAGCGCGATCGGGCGCGACTCGTGACGATCGAGGAGCGGGGGCGCGTGGCGCGCGAGCTGCACGACGGCGTGGCCCAGGAGCTGATGTACCTGCTCGGACAGGCGCGCCGCCTGCACACGCTGCAGCCGGGACCGGTCACCGAGCGGATGCTGAGCGCCGCCGAGCGCGCGCTCGACGAGTCCCGCGCGGCGATCTCGACGCTGCGGGTGCCGCTCGACGAGCCGCTCCACGAGGCGCTCGAGCGGGCGGCCGACGAGCTCGGCCGGCGGCTGGATCTGGACGTGCGGGTGAGCGGCGAGCCGACGTTGCAGGTCGCGCCGCCGGTGCGTGAGGCGCTGATGAGGATCGTCGGCGAGGCCCTCTCCAACGCGGCCCGGCACGGCGGCGCGCGCACGGCGGCGATCGAGCTGCGCGACGGCGAGCCGCGCAGCGTGACGGTGCGCGACGACGGCTGCGGCTTCGACCCCGACGCGAGGAGTCCCTCCCGCGACTCCTACGGGCTGCTCGCCATGCGCGAACGCGCGGAGGCCTTCGGCGGATGCCTCGCGGTCCGTTCGGCTCCCGGCCTCGGCACGGAGGTCGAGGTGGCGCTGCCGTGAGTGAGCCGGCGACCACCGCTTCACGACGCGTGCTCGTCGCCGACGACCACGTCGCCGCTCGCGCCGGCGTCCGCATGGCGCTGGAGGGAACGGGCTTCGAGATCTGCGCCGAGGCGGCCGACGGGCCGTCGGCGGTCGAGGCGGCGATCCGCGAGCGCCCGGACGTCTGCCTGCTCGACGTCCACATGCCCGGAGGGGACGGCATCGAGGCGGCAGCCCAGATCGCCGCCCGCCTGCCCGGCACCGCGATCGTGATGCTGACCGTCTCGGCCGACGAGGATGATCTGTTCGCCGCGATCAAGGCCGGCGCGGCCGGGTACCTGCTGAAGGACGTCGACCCGGCCCGGCTGTCGGCGGCGCTCGAGGGGGTGTTGACGGGCGAGGCGGCGATTCCCCGGCGGCTCGTCAGCCGCATCGTCGAGGAGCTCAGCGAGCGCCGGCGCCGGCGCGTGCCGCTCTTGGGCAGCGGAGGCGCCGAGCTGACCGACCGCGAGTGGGAGATCCTCGAGCTGTTGCGCGAGAGCGCCTCGACCGCCGAAGTCGCGGCGCGTCTGGGCATCAGCCAGGTGACCGTGCGGCGGCATGTCTCCTCGGTGCTGCACAAGCTGCGCGTGCCCGACCGGCGGACGGCGTTCGCGCTGCTGGACCGCGTCCGCGGCCGTGCTGCGCGGTTCTAGCGGCTCAGGAGACGAGGCCGCGCCGCAGCGCGTGCACCGACGCCTGGAGCCGGCTGTCGACGCCGAGCTTGGCGAAGATCTTGACGACGTGGTTCTTGACCGTGTTCGGGCTGATGAACAGCTCGGCCGCGATCGTGGCGTTGTCCCGCCCCTCGACGATGAGCCGCAGGACGTCGAACTCGCGCTCTGACAGCTCGAGCGTGAGGAGCGCGGGCGCATCCGGCTCCGCTGCTCGCAGCCGGCGCAGGACCTCGGCGGCGACGGGGCGTGGGACGATCGCCTCCCCGGCGGCGGCGCTGCGGACCGCGGCGACGATGCGCTCGAGCTCGGCGTCCTTGAGCACGTAGCCGACCGCCCCGGCGAGCAGCGCCTCCATCATCGAGTGGTCGTCCTCCGAGATCGTGAGGATCACGACGCGTGTCGGGGAGCCGAGCGCGACGATCGCGCGCGTCGCCTCGATCCCCGACATCACCGGCATGCTGAGGTCCATCAGCACGACGTCGGGCTCGAGCTCGCGCGCAAGGCGAATGCCCATCGCTCCGCTGCTCGCCTCGGCCACGATCTCGATGCCCGCTTCGGCGACGAGCTGGGCGAGGCCGTGCCGGAACACGTCGTGGTCGTCGACGATCAGCACCCGAACCGGGCGATCGCGGGCGGGGGGCGGCGGTGTTGCCTGGGTGTCGGTCACGTTCTCCACGGGTCGGTGCGTCGGGGCGTACTCTCGCCCGCAGTCGGCTCGAACGCAACCGCCGTCTCGCCTCCCCGCGTTCATGCGAATGAACGCGGAAGGGTGCGCGCGGACCATTGAACGACGGCTGGTCCGCCACCAACCTCCGTGTCCGCGGAAGGAACCGCCCCAGCCCACGATCGCGTCCACGCAGACTCCGAAGCCGAAGCGATCCACCGCGGCATGGAGCCGATGGCTCCAGGCAATGCACACGGACGAAAGGAACATCGCGCTCATGCGGAAGCTCATGCGCAAGCGGATTCTCATTCCGGTCGCCGCAGTGGTGGCGCTCGCGTTCGCCGGTGTCGCGGTGGCGTACTTCACGTCCTCGGGCACAGGCTCGGGTACCGCGACGGTCGGCAGAGACAGCGGCGTGACGATCAGCCCCGTGACGATCGACGGCCCCCTGTACCCGGGCGGCCAGTCGACGGTGCACTTCACGATCAACAACACGTCGTCGGACACGGCCGTGAGAGTCGGGAAGGTCGTCGCAGACCTCAGCGCCGGCGTCAACGGCATCTCCGGCCTCCCCGCGGGATGCTCCGCCGCCGACTTCCACTTCGGCGACGTCGTCGTCGGCACGGAGATCGCCGCCAGAGGCACCGCGGCGAGCACGGGCACGCTCTCGATGGACAACACGAGCGCGAACCAGGATCCCTGCCAGGGGACGAGCCCGATCCTCAACCTGAAGGTCGACAACACGGGCCTGTAGCCGGATCGGCGGTGGGAGGGGCGCTGAGACGCGTCCCTCCGCCGGCGTTCCCCGAGCAGCAAGCGACCCGCCACGATGAACCTGCCCTTCACCAACAACGCGAAGAGCGCCCGCGTCGGCCGGCGGCGGCGCCACGGCCGAGGCCTGGCCACGCTCGTCGCGCTCGCGGTCACGGCGCTTGCGGGCGGCATCGCCTTCGCGGCATCGAACGAGGCCTCCGTCCCGTCTCCGACGATCACCTCGGGCCCCGCGGGCCCGACCAGCCAGACCTCCGCCGGCTTCGCGTTCGCCGGCAGTCCGGCGTCGCTGACGTTCCAGTGCTCGCTGGACGGATCCGACTTCACGGCGTGCTCGAGCCCCAAGGCGTACGCCGGCCCGCTCGCGCCGGGGTCGCACACCTTCCGCGTGCGGGCGCGGACCAGCGCCGGACGGTTCAGCTCGCCGGCTTCCCGGACCTGGGCGGTCGACACGATGGCGCCCGCGATCGGCCTCTCGTTCCCTGCCGGCGGCAGCTCGTCGTACGGCGCCGCGCGCTGGAGCAGCGGCTGTCCGAGCGGTCCCGGCATCTGCGGGAGCGCCGCCGACCCGAGCGGCGTGGCCTCGGTTAAGCTGTCCGTGCGGCAGCAGGCGACCGGGAAGTACTGGAACGGCTCGAGCTTCTCCTCGGCGAGCGAGGTCTTCAACGCCGCCACCGGCACCACGAGCTGGCGCTACCCGCTGGCTCTGCCCGCAAGCGATGGGGCGTACTCGATCCATGCGCGCGCCACCGACGGCCTCGGCAACGCGACCGCACCCGGCTCGCAGGCGAGCTCGTCGTTCACGATCGACACGCACGCGCCGCCCGTGCCGCAGCTCGTCGACACGCCGCCGAGCGTGTCCACGTCGAGGCGCGCGACGTTCGCGTTCACCGACGCCGAACCCGGCGTGAGCTTCCTGTGCAGGCTCGACGGCGAGGCGTTCTCGCCGTGCTCCAGCCCGGAGCGCCTCGACGGGCTCTCCCAGGGCCCACATCACTTCTCCGTCGAGGCGCGGGACGCGGCCGGCAACCTCAGCGCCGCGGCATCGTCGTCGTGGACCGTCGACACCATCGCGCCGCCGAGGCCGCGGATCACGCAGAACCCGAGCGACCCGTCGAGCTCGAGCGCCGCGACCTTCGCCTTCACCGACAGAGAGTCCGGGGTCGGCTTCCAGTGCAGGCTCGACGGTGGCGCATGGACGGCGAGCTGCACCAGCCCGGTCGGCTACAGCGGACTCGGCGTCGGCAAGCACGAGTTCGACGTTCGCGCGATCGACGCGGCCGGGAACCGCAGCGAGGCCGCAGAGTTCGAGTGGAAGGTGAAGCAGCAGCAGGGCGGCGCGGGGTTCACCGTCGCGGGCGGCGCGCTCGGAGCGCTCTTCCCGGGCGTCTCGCAGCCGCTCGCGCTGACGGTCACGAACCCGAACAGCGTCGCGATCTCCGTCACGAGCCTGACCGTCACCGTCCAGCCCGGGAGCACGAAGCCCGGCTGCGACGGGCCGACGAACCTCCAGGTCACCGAGTCCAACGCGTCCGCTTCCAACCCGCTCGTCGTGCCCGCGGGCGGGCACGTGACGCTTCCCTCCGGCACGGTCAGCGCGCCGCAGGCTCTGATGAAGGACCTCCCGACGAACCAGGACGCCTGCAAGGGTGCGGGGTTCTCGTTCAGCTACGGCGGGAGCGCGCACTCGTGAGACTTCGCCGCCTCCTCGTCCGCGGCTGCACGGTCGTCGCCGCCGGTGCCGCGCTGCTCGTCGGCGCCGCACAGCCCGCGCTCGCGTACTGGACCGCGCCGGGAAGCGGCAGCAGGAGCGCGACCATCGGCACGCTCGCGGCGCCGAGCATCGCGAGCGCGACCGCGGGCGCTGGCACGGTTGCGCTGAGCTGGTCGACCGTCGCCGCGCCGGCCTCCGGGACGGTGACCTACTACGTGAGCCGCGACGGCGGCGCCGCGAGCGCGGCCTGCCCGAGCTCGTCGACCCCGTCGAGCGCGACGAGCTGCACCGACAGCGGGGTGTCGGTCGGGAGACACCAGTACACCGTCACCGCGGTCTGGCGGTCCTGGACGGCGACGAGTGCGACCGCAACCGCGCAGATCAGCTTCGGCCCGGTCTCGCAGCTCGTGCTGACGAGACAGCCGGCGGGTGCGGTGGGTGCGACGGCGTTCACGACGCAGCCGGTCGTGACGGCCGAGGACGCGGCGGGCAACACAGTCACCACCTATGCGGGCACGGTCGCGCTCTCGATCAAAAGCGGCACGGGCGCCGCGGGCGCGGCGTTGACGGGTTGCAGCGGCGTGCCGTCGGGCGGGGTGACGACGTTCTCGGGTTGCAAGATCGACCAGTCGGGTATCGGTTACCAGCTCCGTGCGAGCGACGGGACGTTGGCGGTCGACAGCACGGCGTTCAACGTGACCGCCGGGGCGGTGTCGCAGTTGGTGTTCACGACGCAGCCGGCTGGCGCGGCGGGTGCGTCGGCGTTCACGACGCAGCCGGTCGTGACGGCCCAGGATGCGGCGGGCAACACAGTCACCACCTATGCGGGCACGGTCGCGCTCTCGATCAAGAGCGGCACGGGCGCCGCGGGCGCCGCGCTGACCAGCTGCAGCGGCGTGCGGTCAGGTGGGGTAACGACGTTCTCCGGCTGCAAGATCGACAAGGCCGGCACGGCCTACCAGCTGCGTGCGAGCGACGGGACCCTGGCGATCGACAGCACCGCGTTCAACGTCACGGCGGGTGCGGTGTCGCAGCTGGTCTTCACGACGCAGCCCGCTGGGGCGGCGGCCGGGTCGGCGTTCACGACGCAGCCGGTCGTGACGGCCGAGGACGCGGCGGGCAACACAGTCACCACCTATGCGGGCACGGTCGCGCTCTCGATCAAGAGCGGCACGGGCGCGGCGGGCGCGGCGTTGACGGGTTGCAGCGGCGTGCGGTCGGGTGGGGTGACGACGTTCTCCGGCTGCAAGATCGACAAGGTCGGAACCGGCTATCAAGTCCGCGCCAACGACGGGACCTTGACGATCGACAGCACGGCGTTCAACGTGGCCGTCGGTGCCGCGTCCCAGCTGGTGTTCACGACGCAGCCGGCTGGGGCGGCGGGCGGGGCGGCGTTCGCGACGCAGCCGGTCGTGACGGCCGAGGACGCGGCGGGCAACACAGTCACCACCTATGCGGGCACGGTCACGCTCTCGATCAAGAGCGGCACGGGCGCCGCGGGCGCCGCGCTGACCAGCTGCAGCGGTGTCCGATCCGGTGGCGTGACGACCTTCTCCGGCTGCAAGATCGACAAGGTCGGAACCGGCTATCAACTCCGCGCCAACGACGGCACCTTGACGATCGACAGCACCGCGTTCAACGTGAGCGCGGGCGCCGCGTCACAGCTCGTCCTCTCCGCGGCGACGGCGACGCCGACGGCGGGGACCGCCGACAACCTGACGATCACGGCGCTCGACGCCGGCGGCAACACGGCGACGGCCTACACGGGCACGCACAACCTCAGATTCAACGGCGCCGGCACCTCGCCCGACGGCACGCAGCCAACCGTCACGAGCAGCTCGGGGAACGCGGTCGTATTCGGCACGACGGAGTCGATCAGCTTCAGCAGCGGCGTGGCGACCGTGTCGGGCGGGAACAACGGCGCGATGACGCTCCACAAGGCCGAGACGGCCAGCATCACGGTCACGGACGGCACGATCGGCAACGGCAGCGGCCTCTCGGTGACCGTCGCCCCGGGCGCCGCAGCCCAACTGGCCTGGACCCACGTGAGCGTCAGCGCCGGAACGCTCAGCTCGCCCTGCCTCTTCAGCTGCACCGACACGGCACTCGGCAACAACGGCACGTTCACGGCGAACGTGAGCGTCACCGATGCCGACGGGAACGCCGTGAGCGGCCTCGGGACCGGCCACACGGTCACGGTCTCGACGCCGACGAGAGGCGGGGGCAGCGGCGGCAGCTTCATCGCGCCCACGTCGGGCTCGTCGGTCACCCTCACGATCAGCTCCACCGGCGCGGCCGACTCGACGGCGCTGTTCACGTTCAAGGCGCAGAGCGGAAGCTGGTTCTTCGATACGTTCAGCGTCCAGACCGCGACGGGCACGTCCTACACGAGCGCCTCGGCGACCGTCACGAAGCAGTGACCGACCGTCACGGGGCCAAGGCCGCACCGACGCATAGAGAAGCCCTGATTACCAGGGCTTTTCTTATGGCCCAACGAGGACTCGAACCTGGGACCAATGGACTATGAGACCGCGTTCTTGTTGAGCGCCGGCCGGTCGCCGGCGGTCGTTCGTCACGGCCGCTACCTCCGCCAGCGCGTGGGTCGGGCCGCACCCGTGCTCGACGGCGAGGCGGTGGATCCTCGCGCTCCACGCTCGCTGATCGGTTGCGGCGATCATGCGCTCGGCGACGCCGGCGTCTTCCAGGTGTTCAGCGCCACGTTCGGCGGCACCGCATGACCGTGCGCGCGCTCTCCGGCGCGAGCGGCAAGAAGGCCAACCACGCGGTCGCTTCCTCGCCGGATGCCAGGACCAAGCGGGCCACGCGCACCGTCCGCGTGCTCGCCGGCGCGGTGAAGGGAGGCGGGGTCACCGGCTGACCCCGCAGCGGGGCCGCCACGTCCACCGCCCCGCACGTCGGCGGGGCGGTGGCGCCGCGGAAGCAGCGGGCTGATCCGCTACCGCTCGGGACAGGCCGATAGTCGTCGACGCCTTCGCGCGAGGGCAGGGCCCGTCGCCAGAGCGCCAGATCGTCGCGCGGCGCTGCCCCCTCGGGCCGCCGCCCGCTTTCCGGATTTTCAAGCGGGGGCAGCGATTCTGGTGATGGCCCAGCTTGGACTCGAACCAAGGACCAACGGATTATGAGTCCGCTGCTCTAACCAACTGAGCTACTGGGCCCGCGCCCGAGCGACGCTACCAGAGCGGCGGGCCGCCGGGGGAGGGGTCCGAGCGCCCGCGGGCCTGCGTCAGTCGGTCGCGGGCGACGCGTCGTCGGGGCGGCGCTGCTGCGCCTCCTTGACGGCCCGCTCAGCGCCCTCGTGCCCGACGTACGGGACGATCGCGCAGTAGAGCAGGTCGGGAAGCATCTCCAGCAACTCGTCCGCCGCGTCGCGCAGGAGCCGGGTGTAGATGATCTCGTAGATCCCGCCGACGACTATCTCGGCCGCGAGCGACGGGATCGTCACGCCGTTGGGCGCCTCGTCGCGACCCGGCTCGAGGAACTCGATGAAGACGCGCATCGCCGCGTCGCGGCGCCCGCGCGCCTCCGCGCCGGCGGCGACGACCTCGACGATGCACATGCGCGCGAACGCCGGCTCGGAGATCAGGTAGCTGATGAACGCCTCGAGCCCGTCATGGACGCGCTGCGTCCATCTCGTGCCGCCCTGCTCGTAGGCGCGGCCGACGCCGGCGAGCATCTGCTCGACCACGGTGTCGTAGGCGGCGAGGAAGCACTCCTCCTTGTCCGCGAAGTGCTCGTAGAAGGTCCGGCGGGAGAGCCGCGCGCGCGCGATGATGTCGGCGACGGTCGTCGTCGCGTAGCCCTGCTCGGCGACCGCCTCGGCGACCGCGAGCAGCATGCGCTCGCGCTGGTTGTGCACGATGAAGCGGCGGGGGAGGCCGTGGCGACCCCGCGGCAGGCGCTGCGGAGAGCGATCCGGTGACGCGGACACGTCGCGACCATAGACGCGCTCAGAAAACATCTACGTCCTCGTGTGCGCCGCGGATCGCGGGCTCGACGACCCGCAGCCGTGCAGCGGTGTCGCCCGCGGCAGCGCCAGCCGCGCCGGCCGCCCCCAGGAACGGGGCCAGCCAGACGTACATGATGTCCGGCAGCAGATCGGGCAGATCCGCCGTCTGGCCGTGGAGTATGCGCGCGTAGATCAGTTCGTAGACGCCGCCGACGAGCACCTCGGTCATCAGCCGCGGCACGCGCGCTCGCGGATCGCCCGCGCGACTCTGCTCGAGATACGCGCCGAACGCCGACATCGCCGCATCGCGGCGCGCGAGCGCTCGCGGTCCGGCCGCGAGCACCTCCACGACGCAGAGCCAGGCGAGCGCCGGCTCGGCCGCCGCGAAACGCAGGAAGGCGCCGAAGCCGGCCTCGAGGCAGGCGCTCCAGCCGCTGTCCAGCGGGCGGGCGGCGCGGACGCTCAGCATCACCTGCTCGACGGTTGCGTCGTAGGCGGCGAGGAAGCACTCCTCCTTGTTGGAGAAGTGCTCGTAGAAGGTGTTGCGCGAGACGCCGGCATCGGCGACGACCTTGCTGACCGAGGCGGCCGAGAAGCCCTCCTCGGCGACGACGTCGGCCATCGCGACGAGCAGCCGATCGCGGCGGCTGCGCACGGGGAAGAGGCGCGCGGCGGCGTCGAGGGTGGTCGGCTGGCCGTAGTGCGGTGCCACCCGGCGACATTAGCCGTTGCGAGGCCGGTTGACAACAAAAGACGGAGTTGTTTATAGTTTTTCGAGGCGCGTCTCCCGTCGTGCGGCGCGCAGAGAGAGGAGAGGATCACAGGCACGCCGCGGGAGGCGGATCCGTCGCAGCTCAGGCAGGTCGATCGCGATCGCGGTGCGACCTCGGACGCTCCCGCCGGAGGCAGGCCGGCCGAACTGATCTTGACCGTCTGGAATCCGCGCTCGTCCACGGGCATGGAAGTAGGGGCGATGCGACTCGGCTGCTCCGCAGGCCGTCCCTCGCGTCGCGAGTCGGAAGCAAATCTCAAGGAGGGCACGCTCTTGCGCCGGATCATTCTCTTGTGTTGCATCGCATCGTTGGCCACGCTGGGCCTGACGTCGGTCGCCCAGGCCGGAAACGAGTCGACGACGCTCGGCATCAAGCTGTCGAGCACGAAGGCGAAGGCGAACTCGAAGCTCACCGTCCTGTACAGCAACACGACGACCGAGCCGGTCGACTCGGCGCCGTTCCAGAACCACATCGTCGTGTGGTTCCCGAAGGGCGCGAAGGTCGACTTCAAGGACTTCCCCAGCTGCGTCGTTCCGGCCTCGGCCCGCGTGCCGGCCAGTTGCAACAAGGCGAGACTCGGCCCGGGATTCGCGTTCAACGAGGGCCGTCTCCAGGACAACCACAACGTCAAGGCCACGCTCAACGTCTACAACGGCGGCGGCAACTCGATCTATCTCCCGGCCGTCGTGACGCAGCCGGCCGACATCGTGATCTACATCAGAGGCACGCTGACGAAGGTCTCGAGCGGCCCGTACGGCCTCAAGCTCGACGTGCCGCTCAAGCTCCCGGTGATCCTCCCGGACACGAAGGAGCCCTACATCAAGAACTTCAACATCGGGCCGGTCGGCGCGTTCAGAACGGTCAAGGGCAAGCAAGTCAGCTTCATCCAGAACCCGTCGACGTGCCCGAGCTCCGGCTGGGCGTTCAAGCTCGACACGACCTACACCGACGGCGTGACGAGTAGCGCCCAGACGACGGTGAAGTGCAAGAAGTGATCCGGCGCGGTCGACATCGCTCGACCATCGGAACGCACGGCCGGTCGCCCGCGGGCGACCGGCCGTCGCGCCGACGTCCCGCATCGCACGGGGGAGGACGGCGGCGAAGGTGATCGCCCGTCCCGGACCGGAGCCGCGCGGGCGGCCATGCCACTCGGGACCGCTCGTCCGAGGATGTCCGCCCGCAGGGTTCCCTCCCCGGGAACAACCGGCGTGAGGCTACGTGCCAGCCTCACGCTCGACGCGGCCGGGGCGTGCGGATGGGATCCGCCCCGGCCGCGTCACCTTTCCCCGCCGGGCTGACGACCGACACGCCGCGGGACCGCGAACGAGACGGGCGCCTCGCCGAGGCGCCCGTCGTGCGTCCGCGAGGCGTCGACTCAGGCCGCGATGACGGGGCGCGCGACGCGCGCCTCGCCGGCGGCGGAATCGCCGATGCGGTCGTGCAGGTCGGTGCGCCGCAGCATCCCGACCAGGCGACCGTCGTCGGTCACCGGAACGTGGACGAGGTCGCGTTCGATCATCGCCGTCCAGGCGTCGAAGATCGGCGCATCGGCGTCGACGACGTCGACCTCGACGCCGGCGAGCCGGCCGACGCGTATCGCGTCCGGGTCACGGCGCTCGGCCACGATCCGGACGACGTCGCGCTCGGACAGCATCCCGACCACGGTGCGATCGTCGCCGCAGATCGGCAGCGAATCGACGCCGAGCTCGGCGAGCCTGCGTGCGCCGTCGAGCACGGTCTCGTACTCGCTGACGCAGTCCCCGACTCCGGTAACGAACTCCCGAGCCGTCTTGGACATCTCTCCTCCTGTTTTGCGCCCCCCATTGCACGAGCTGACCTCAGGCCGGCGGGATGCGGCGAACGTGCCGTTGCAAGGTGTCCCAGACCCTGCGTGCCACATACCGTCGAGCAACGGTTGTGTCCTCGTCGGCCCAGCCTCCTCCAAATCGGCGCGGATGGGAATCCATCCAGCTTTCCAGGAGATGGCGCGAGCTTCAAGCTGCAACCGTCGCAAGCCCGCCATCACGGGCTTCGTGCCAGCCCGCTGCGGCGAGCGCTACTTGGGCTGCAGGCTGAGGAGCGAGAGCTCGGAGATCGCGGCGCGATCGGTCCCGGCCGGCAGGCCGACGATCCAGACGAGGACGTAGCGGAACGCCTCGTCGCGCGGCAGGCCGATCGTCGTCTTCGCGGCGATGTCGTTGCGCGTCGCGAGGTGGACCCAGCCCGGATCCGTGATCTTGTCGGGCGGACCCTGCTTGGCCGCGTAGATCTCGACGCTGATGCCGGGCGTCGGCGTCTCGATCAGCAGCTTGCGCAGCTTCTCGCGGTCGGCGAGGTCGACGTACACGCCCATCTGGGCGTGCCCGCTGGGGTCGGTGACCTTCGGCGTCCGCCAGACGGTCCGCGTCGAGCCGTCGACGAGCGCGCTCGGATCGCCGAGATCGACGTCGGGGGCGGCGTAGGGGGCGTACGCGACCGCCGCCGCGCCGAGCGCGATGTTGGTGACCGCCATCTGAGGCGCGGCGGGCGTCGTCGGCGTCGTGCCGGTCGTGCCCGTCGAGCCGTTGCCGCCGGAGCTGCCGGAGCCCGACGAGCCGCTGCTGCCCGTGGAGCCGCTGGAGCCCGACGACCCGCTGCTGCCCGAGGAGCCGCTGGAGCCGGAGCTGCCGCTCGAGCCCGACGAGCTGCTGCTCGTCGGCGCGGGCGTCGGAGCCGGCGCGGGCGTCACCGGCGGGGTCGTCGCCGCTGGCAGCTTCGAGGTCTGCTGGGGCACGGAGGTCGTCGGCGGCTGCTGCGTGACCGGCGGTGGCGTCGTGGCGGGCGGGGTCGTCGTCGTCTGGGGTGGCGCCTGGGCGACGGTCGTCGGCGGGGGCGGCGTCTTCTGCTTGTCCTGCAGCAGGGTGTAGGCACCGGCCGAGGTCGCGCCGACGAGCACCGTCAGCGTCGTCGCGAGCCCGATGGCGGGCCGCAGACCGGGGCGGCGGGAGTGGGGCAGCTCCGCACCGCATTCGAGGCACCAGCGTTGGCGCTGCTCGGCGGACGCGGAGCAGTTCGGGCAGAGACGCTCGCGCGATGGCTCCATCGCCGAACACGGTATCGGATCCTCGCGCCGCGACTCGCCGACGGCTCCGGTAAGCTGCGGCCCATGCTCGTCCTCGCCAACACCGCCTTCCAGTTCACCTTCGGGCTCGGCCTCACGTTCCTCGGCATCGGCGTCATCGTCAACGTCCTGATCGTCTACATCGCCGTCCAGGTGATGGGCGAGCGTCGCCAGAACGAAGAGAACCGCCGCCACACCTACGAAGCCTGATCACCGGCGCCCCCGGGCGGGAGTCTCGCGCCAGCGAGACTCCCAGGTGACGCCGTCAGGCGTCAACGCGGTCAGAACGGCAGCGTGTCGGCCAGCTGTCCGAGGCTCGGCGCGGTCGCGTCTCGCTCGGAGACGATCGGCGCCACATCGGTCGGCCAGCTGATGCCGACCGCCGGATCGTCGTAGGCGATGCCGGCCTCGGTCGCCCCGTCGTAGTAGCTCGAGCACTTGTAGACGACGTCGGCTTCGTCGCTCGTGACGCAGAAGCCGTGGGCGAAGCCGACCGGCACGAACAGCTGGCGCATGCGCTCGTCGTCGAGCTCGAAGCCCTCCCAGGCGCCGAAGGTCGGCGAGCTCCGCCGCAGGTCGACGACGACGTCGAAGATCGAGCCGCGCGCGCAGCGCACGAGCTTCGCCTGACCTGGCGAGGTCTGGAAGTGCAGGCCGCGCAGCGTCCCCTTGACCGAGCGCGAGTGGTTGTCCTGCACGAAGGCGACGTCGATGCCGGCCTCGCCCCAGGTATCGGCCCGGTAGGTCTCCGCGAAGAAGCCGCGATGGTCGCCGTAGACGGCCGGCTCGATCAAGACCGGACCGTCGAGCGTGGTGGGAAGGCGCTGCACCGGCCGGCAGCTTAGAAGGTCTTCCAGGACGAGGGCGAGTCGGCCGGTGCGTGCAGGAGTGCCCCGCGGCGCGTCGAAACCCTCGCTGCCCATGAAGCGAGCCACAGCCACGCCCACCACTGCGCCGCCGCCACCACACGGCCACCAGGCGCTCTCCGACTACATCACCGCCCGCTTCGACGAGTTCTCGCGCTCTCAGAAGGACGTTGCGCAGTACATCGTCGACCACCTCGACGAGGCCGCCTTCCAGACGGCCGAGGAGCTCGCCCGCCGCGCATCGACGTCCTCGAGCACCGTCGTGCGCTTCTCGCAGGCGCTCGGCTTCGAGGGCTTTCCCGAGCTCCAGCAGGCCGCTCGCGAGGAGTACCGGCGGCGCCCGGCAGGTCCCGCGGACGCTTCCGCCAACGCCGCCGCGACGCCGCTCTTCTCGCTCGACCAGACGGAGTACGAGACGGCCCTCGCGACCGACCATGTCAACGTCGAGGAGACGGCGCGCAAGCTCTCGCGCAGCGAGGTCGAGGCGGCCGTCGAGGCGATCTCCACCTCCGAGAAGGTGCTGATCGCGGGCACCGACCAGATGGCGTTCTTCGCCAGCTACCTGCGCCACCTGCTGATGCTGCTCGACATCCGCGCCGAGGTCGTCGCGAGCCCCTCCCAGGAGGCGCTCGGAAGGCTGTCGCGGATCGACGAGACGACGCTCGTTATCGGCCTCTCCGCGGGACGTCCCCACCCGCTCATCACGCGGACGATGAAGCTCGCGCGCCACCGCAAGGCGAAGACGATCGCGATCACCGACGCGACGCTGTCCGAGGTCGCGCGCCTGGCGCGGATCCGCCTCTACTACTCCTCCAACAGCCCCGCCTACGTGCGCTCGCACGTTGCGCTGCTGTCGCTGATCCAGGCGCTCGCCTACGGCGTCTATTCGCGCGACTCGCAGCAGTACGACACGCGCATCAAGGCGTTCCGGCTCAAGTAGCTCAGCGCTCGGCCAAGTAGAGGCCCTGCTGCGCGCGGCCGATGCGGCCGCGCGCGTCGTGCAGGACCGAGTCGCTGACGCCGGCGCCGTCGGTCCCCAGGCGCGTGACGGCGTCGAGCCCGACCCACTCGCCCTGCGGCAGCCGCTCGACGTAGATCGTCAGGTCGGGGTTGATGAAGACGTGCGTGTCCCAGCCGACCGCGGCGCTGATGCCGTTGCCGAAGTCGCCGGCGGCCGCGAGCCGCTGGAGCGGCGACGTCGGCTCGCAGGCGACGAGCGGGACGCGCAGACGGAACCACGCGAAGGCGGGACCGACCGTCCCGAAGTCGCCGCGTGCGAGACGGACCTCCATGCCCTCGCGCGCGAACATGGGGGCCGCGTCGAAGACGGCGGTGCCGGCGGGTGCGCTGTCGTCGGGGCCGTGGGGCGGGGGCGGCGTCGGCTCCGGGGCGGGCGCTGCGACGTCGGCGCGGCGGATCAGCAGCGCGCTCGCGCGGCAGACCTCCAGCTCGCCGGCGCGCAGGGATGCCTCGAGCAGCTGCACGCGGCGCCCGGGACGGGCGACCGCGGTCGCGAGCGTCAGCGGCGTCAGCGGCACGGGGCGCAGGAACTCATAGGAGAGCCGCACGACGGCCGGGGGGTCCGCCGTGCCGTCCTCCGCCATCCGCTCGAAGGCGCGGGCGATCAGCGCGGCCGGCGCACCGCCGTGCTGCGCGTCGAGATCCCAGGGACCGCGGGCCAGCTCCGTCGGGAGGAAGCGGTCCTCGGCCTGCTGGATGAAGATCCCGTCCGGCACGGCGGCGATGGTAATCGCGAGCGGACCGGAGCGCGGCAGGGGCGGTTTCCCGGGTATATTGGCGGCATGCGCGACGAAGCCACCTTCACCGTCAAAGCAGGCCTCGCCGAGATGCTCAAGGGCGGCGTCATCATGGACGTCGTCGATGCCGAGCAGGCGAAGATCGCGGAGGCCGCCGGCGCTGCCGCCGTGATGGCGCTCGAGCGCGTACCAGCCGATATCCGCCGCGACGGCGGCGTCGCTCGCATGTCCGACCCCGCGATGATCCGCGGCATCCAGGCGGCCGTCACGATCCCCGTGATGGCGAAGGCGCGAATCGGCCACTTCGTCGAGGCGCAGATCCTCGAGGCGCTCGAAGTCGACTACATCGACGAGTCCGAGGTGCTGACGCCGGCGGACGAGGCGAACCACATCGACAAGTGGAACTTCAAGGTCCCGTTCGTCTGCGGCGCCACGAACCTCGGCGAGGCGCTGCGGCGCATAGGCGAGGGCGCGGCGATGATCCGCTCGAAGGGCGAGGCGGGCACCGGCGACATCGTCGAGGCGGTCCGCCACATGCGCAAGATCACCGGCGAGATCCGTCGCCTCAGATCGCTCGACGACGCCGAGCTCGCGACCGCGGCGAAGGAGCTGCAGTCGCCGCTCGACCTCGTGCGCAGGGTCGCCGCCGAGGGCAAGCTGCCCGTCGTCGTCTTCTCCGCCGGCGGCATCGCGACGCCGGCCGACGCCGCGCTGATGATGCAGCTCGGCGCCGAGGGCGTCTTCGTCGGCTCCGGCATCTTCAAGTCGGAGGATCCCGAGCGGCGCGCTCGCGCCGTCGTCGAGGCGACGACCCACTTCCAGGATCCCGCCCGTGTCGCGGCCGCCTCCGACGGCCTCGGCCGGGCGATGGTCAGCCTCGAGTCCTCCAAGCTCGAGTCCGAGCAGCTGCTCGCCCAGCGCGGCTGGTAGCCCCTCGATGGACGTGACGGTCGGCGTCCTCGCCCTGCAGGGCGACTTCGAGGCGCATGGCCGCGTGCTGCGCGCGCTCGGCGCTGAGCCGCGCGAGGTGCGCGTGCCGGCCGACCTCGACGGGCTCGACGGGCTGATCATCCCCGGGGGCGAGTCGACGACGATGACGCTCGGAATCGAGCGCGAGGGCTTGGCCGAGCCGTTGCGGTCGCTCGGCGCCGCCGGCACGCCGGTGCTCGGCACCTGCGCCGGGCTGATCATGCTCGACCGCGACCACCTCGGGATGATGGACCTGCGCGCCGAGCGCAACGCGTTCGGTCGCCAGGTGCGCTCCTTCGAGGCCGACCTCGTGATCGACGGGATCGACGGCGGTCCGGTGCGCGCCGTGTTCATCCGCGCCCCGTGGGTGGCCGAGCACGGCGACGGCGTCACGGTGCTGGCGCAGGTCGACGGCCGCCCGGTCGCCGTGCAGCAGGGGCGCCTCCTGGCGATCTCCTTCCACCCCGAGCTGACCGGCGAGCAGCGCATCCACGAGCGCTTCCTCACACTCGTGCGGGAGTGCGTCGCCGAGCGGGCCGGGTCGTAGGACGGAGGCGCCGACCCCCGCAGGTACGAGCGGTAGGCGAGTACCTGCAATCTGAGCAAGGGCGCAGCTCGGGCCGGGTCGTAGGACGGAAGCGCCGACCCCCGCAGGTACGAGCCGCTAGGCGAGTACCTGCAATCTGAGCAACGGCGCAGCTCGGACCCGGTCGTAGGACGGACGCGCCGACCCCCGCAGGTACGAGCCGCTAGGCGAGTACCTGCACGTCTAGGCGAGGGCTCTGCCCGAGCCTAGACCGGTTGCCGATCGCGCTCGCGCGCGTAGCGGCGGAAGGCCTGCTCGAACGCGTCCCAGTCGCTCGGCGGGGGCTTTGGACCGCGTCCGCCACCGCCGCCGCCACCGCCGCCCCCGTCGTCCTCGTCCGTCGGAGGCGAGTCGCCGCGCCCGAGCCAGCAGGCGGCGCAGACGAGCTCCCCGGCGGCCGCCAGCGCGAGCACGCCGCCGAGGACCGACCCGGCCGTCAGGGCGACGGCCGCGATCGCGTAGCCGGCCATCCCCGTCGCCAGGACGCTGCCGCGCAGCCGCATCGCGGCGCGCCGCCGCGGCGGTGGGCCGAGGAGGGCCGCGAGCACGGAGCCCACGAGGAGGGCGGCGAGCGTCAGCTTGAACGCCGAGGCCATGACATCTTTTTACCCGTTTCGCGAAGGGTCGGCACCGTTCGCACGGCCGTCCGCTGACTCAGACCGCGTTTCAGAGGAAGTCCATGTCGATCGGATCGGCGGTCGCGCCCGTCTCGACCGCGATCCGGCAGCGCTCCAGCAGGACGCGCTCGAGCTCGAGGTCGCAGCTGCGCCGATGGAAGCGCGGCAGCTCCTGCTCAGCCCGGTCGATCAGCCCCTCGGCCTGCGCGCCTTCGGCGCTCAGCGCGGCCATCAGGAAGGTCCGCATCCGCAGCCAGGGATGCTCGGCCAGCGGCAGCCGCCGCAGCACGTCGCCGACCAGCGCACGCGTCGCGGCCGCCGGCGCGCCGCTGGCGCGGTCCAGCTCGGCGAGGCAGAGCTGCGCGTGGATCCACGCGATCACGTGCCCCTCGCGCAGCGCCAGGTCTCGCGCACGCTCGAGGTGCCCGCGCGCTCGGGGGTAGAGCCCGCGGCGACGCAGCAGCTCGCCGATGCCGAGGTCGCCGGCCTCGCGCGCCTCGGCCGTCCTGTGCGGGGAGCGTCGCCCCAGCCGCTCGAACTGCGCGAGCGCGCCGTCGAGGTCGCCGAGCGCGAGCAGCGCGCGGGCCTCCGCGCGCTCGGCGAGGCCGACGACCCGTGGGTGACCGCCGGGCTCGCGCGCGGCGCGCCGCCGCGCCGCCGAGGCGACCTCCAGCGCGCCCTCGAAGTCGCCGGCGAGGCGGATCGTGTCGGACAGGATGACGCGCCCCCACAGCGGCAGCGCGGCTTCCGGGCGCTGGTCGGGGCGGCGCGCCGCCTCGTCCAGCTCCTCCAGCGCGCCGACGTAGTCGCCCGCGCGGCGCAGCTGCTCGGCGCGCAGCCGGTGCAGGCCAGCGACGGAGAACCAGACGCCGGCGCCGGCATGGAGCAGCGTTCGTCCGATCGGCGGCGGCGGCAGCGGCTCGCCGAGCGCCTCGAGCGCCTCGAGCTCGGTCAGCATCCGCTCGCACAGCACGCCGGCGGCGGAGAGGGCGCCCATCCCCGTCAGCGTCATCGATCGCTCGGCGCCCGCCTGGATCGCGAGGTGCCGGTCGCCGGCGTCCTCTGCGGCCGCCTCCAGCTGCGCCCACAGCGTGCAGGCGGCCAGCGCCCGTCCATGCCTACGGTGACGCAGCGCCGCGGCGAAGTGATGCGGGATCTGGCTCGCGTCGAGCGGCCTCGCTGCGCTCGCGAACTGCTCCGACGACAACACGACCACGGCCTTCCCCCTCGATCAGGCGCCTCCTCGGGGGTATCGTGACTGCGGGCCGCCGCCTTGTAAAGCCGCAGGTGGGACAGGCGCTCGGGCGGCCCGGCTCGTGCGACCGTCGCGATGTAAAGCCGCGGGCGCCGGCGGCTCGTGCGGCCGTCGGGTTCTAGAGCCGCCCGCGGGTCAGGCGCTCGCGCCGACCGCCGCCTCGACCGCGGCGCGCTCGGCGCCGAGGAACGGTGCGAGCGCGCAGAACACGAGCTGCGGAAGGAGTCCGGGCAGCTCGCCGACGCGACCGTTCAGCACCCGCGCATAGACGATCTCGTAGAGCGCGCCGACGACCGCCTCCGACATCAGCGGCGGGACCTCGAGCGAGTCCGGCACGGCGTCGTAGCCGGGCTGGAGAAAGACCATGAAGGCGCGCATCGCATCGTCGCGGCGCGTGAGCGCCCGCGGCCCGGCGGCGAGCACCTCGACGAAGCCGACGCGCGCCTCGTGTGGATGCGCGGTGAGGGCGTCGAGGCCGCGTGCGAGCGCGGTACGCACCTGCGCGGGCCAGCTCGCGCCGCCGTCGTAGGCTTCGCGGACGCCGGCGAGCCCCTGCTCGAGCACCCTGTCGAAGGCGGCCAGGAAGCAGGCCTCGCGGTCGGCGAAGAACTCGTAGAACGTCTTGCGCGAGACGCCTGCGCGGGCGATCACCGCGGAGACCGTCATGCCGGCGTAGCCCTCGGCGCCGGCGACCTCGATCGCGGCGGCCAGCAGCCGGGTTCGCTGGGAGTGGCGGACGTACTCGCGCGGGAGTCCGTGGCGCCCGCTGGGCAGCTGGGAGGAGAAGCCCTCCGGTGGTTGGCTCTTGCTGTCGGCTGGGTGCACGCGGCGTCGGAAGCTAACAGATGTCGACTCGTTCACCGTGACCCGGTGACGAGTGAATCAATGCTGGCTCTGCCCCGGCGTGCGGCCCATTCCGAGCAGCATGGAGGTGTAATGGAGCAGATCGTCGAGCAGCTCCGGCAGGCGCGCCGCCTCGCCTCGCGCGACGCGCGCGTAGACGAGCTCGTAGATGCCGCCGGCGATCGCCTCGGCGACCAGGTCCGAGGGCGGCGCGCTCGCCGGAAGGTGCGCGCGGGTGGTGTCGACGAGGCGCCGGAAGCGGGTCACCGTCGCATCCCGGCGGGCGAGCCCGCGCGGCCCGATCGCGAGCACCTCGACGACCCCGAGGCGCGCGAAGTCGGGTTCGGCGGCGAGGAACGCGAGGAGCGCCTCGACGGCGCGCGCGAGCCGCGCCTCCCACGGGTCTTCGCCGGCGTAGGCGGCCGCGACGTGGGCGTCGCACCGCGCGACGACGTCGTCGTAGGCCGCGAGGAAGCAGTCCTCCTTGTCGGCGAACGTCTCGTAGAACGTGCGGCGCGAGATGCGCGCCTCCTTCAGCACGTCGGCGACCGTCGTCGCCGCGTACCCGCGCCGGGCGACCGCGCGCGCCATCCCGTCGAGCAGGCGCTCGCGCTGGGTCACGGGGACGAAGGGACGGGCGTCGGACGGCATCGCGGCGTGCTCGTCGACCTCGTCCGTTCCGTTGCGATGCATCCCCTCGAAGCTCATGTGCGGCCGCTGGAGTACGTCACCGTTTACTTTACTCGGTCACCCGGCCGCGGGCGACCGCGACGCGCGGGCGAACGGCGTGGGCCAGCCGCCGTCGAAGCGTCCGTCGCAACGGGCGCCTGACTGCGCAGGAACGTCTGAGCAATCAGGCCGACGCAGACGCGGATCTCCTGTCATGGCGGGAGTTTCGGCGATGTGCGCCCACCACGGTTGATGGTGGACAGCGCATCGAGAGTCATGGTAGTTTCCCAGCGATAGCTGGCGTGCCGGGCGGCGGTTCTCGTGCGAGCAGGGGAAGCGCACGAAGGCGCGTCGGTCGCGCGTTCCAGCGTCGTCCACGGAGGCGAAGAGAGGGGACAGTCGTGCCTCGATGCGACCTGCCGGTAGTCCGGCGACGCCGGCAATGGGCGCCCGACGCCCGCGCGCTCGGGATCGTCGGCGACCGCTGGATGCTGCTGATCGTGCGCGAGCTCGCGTTCGGGCCGATGCGGCTCTCGCAACTGCAGCGAGCCTTCCCGGGGCTCTCGACGGGAGCGCTCGAGCAGCGACTCGGGCGGATGGCGGCCGACGAGCTCGTGCTGCGCCACCGCTATGCCGAGGTGCCGCCGCGCGTGGAGTTCGAGCTGACCGATGCCGGCCGCGAGCTGCTGACGATCCTCGAGCCGCTGATGCGCTGGGCGCTCCGCTGGGCCTGGACGCCGCCAACCGCCGACGAGTGGGTCGACGTGACGGCGATGTTCCGCCTCGCCGGCTGCGTCGTGCGCCCGCCGGCGGGGCTCGACGCCGAGCTCGAGCTGATCGTCGAGGACGAGCTCGAGCTGGCGCTCGACCTCTACACGCTGACGCTGCGCAGGGGCGAGGCGCGCGTCCTGCACGAGCCCGCGCTCGACGCCGACGCGGTGATCAAGGCGACCGCGCCGGCCTGGGCTGACGCGTTCGGTCCGGCGCAGCTGACGGACGGGCTCACGATCAGCGGCGACGGCGAGCTCGCCGAGCTCTTCCTGTCGAGCTTCACCGTGATGAATTGAGGCTGGCGCGTGCACGCTCGGGCGCGTGCGCGAGGAGTTCCCGCAGCACGCGGGATCGCAGCCGCGATCTCCGCCGTGACGTGTGCTTGACTGAGGGCGTGGCCGGTGACCTGCGACTCGTGCGCGAATCGCGTGCATGTGACTACGAGCTCTGCGACGGCAGCGGGATGATCGTCGATCTCGAGGCCAACACCACGTACCGCTGCCGCTGCTGGCCTGAGCGCGTCGCCCGCCGGCGTGCGCGGCAGCTCTCGCGCGAGATCCCCGCGCGCTTCCAGAACGTCGGCTTCGAGCGCGAGCCGATCCCGTCGATCGCGCGCACCGCGCCGGACGCGGTCCGCGCGGTCCGCCGCTACTGCGATCGCGTCGACGAGATGCTCGCCCAGGGGGAGGGGATGTGGTTCCTCGGCAGTCCGGGGACCGGCAAGAGCCACCTCGCCTACCTGATCTCCCAGCACGCGCTCGCCGCCGGCCGCTCGGTCGCGATCTACACCGGGCCGCGCCTGCTCGACGAGATCCGCCGAACCTACGGCGAGGAGGACTCGAACAGCACGCTCGACCTGATCGACCGCCTGACGAGCGTCGAGCTGCTGCACATCGAGGACCTCGCTGTCGCGCGTCCGACCGAGTGGGTGCTCGAGCAGCTCTACAACATCATCAACGGCCGCTACGAGAACGAGCGCTCGATCGTCTTCACCTGCGACCTGACGGGCGACGGGACCGGCGAGGAGGAGCGCGAGGACGCCTCGCCGCCGCGGCCGGACCGGCTCGCGCGGCACATCACCCAGCGCAACTTCTCGCGGCTGGTGGAGATGTGCGGCGACCCGCACATCCTGATGGGATCGGACAACCGGCGCGCCCAGTACCGCGCCCACGCCTGGGAGTCCTAGCGGGCGACGGCGGCCTGCCGGTCGCAACGCGGACACGTCGCCGCGGCGAGCTGCGACGACGTTGCGATACTCGAACGCGTGACCCAGGCAGGCGACGCCCATCCGCGCACACCCGACGAGGAGCTGCTCGAGCCCTCGGCGCACGTCGAGACCGATCCGATCCGCGTCCGCCGCATGCAGCGCGAGCTGGAGATGGGGTTCGGGGCGCTCGCCGACGTCGATCGCGGGGTGGCGGTGTTCGGTTCCGCTCGCACGCCACCCGACGATCCCGAGTACGCGCTCGCGGTCGAGGTCGGACGCCGCCTCGGGGAGGCCGGCTTCGCCGTCATCACGGGTGGCGCGGGCGGCATCATGGCGGCAGCCAACCGCGGCGCGAGCGAGGCGGGAGCGCCGTCGATCGGGCTCGTGATCGACCTGCCGTTCCGCGAGCCCGAGAACCCCTGGATCGACCGGCCGGTCCGCTTCCACTACTTCTTCACGCGCAAGATCATGTTCGTGCGCTACGCCTCCGCCTTCGTCGTCTTCCCGGGCGGCTTCGGGACGCTCGACGAGATGTTCGAAGCGCTGACGCTGATCCAGACGCGCAAGATCCGTGGCTTCCCGCTCGTGCTCGTCGGGAGCGAGTACTGGCAGCCGCTCCTCGGCTGGCTCCGCGACCAGGTCGCCCCCGCCGGCAAGATCAATCCCGGCGACCTCGATCTGATCGAGCTCACCGACGATCCCGCGCGCGTCGTCGAGATCGTCAGCACCGCCGGCGCGCTCCGCAGCGATCCGGCCGCCTGAGCGACCGCGGCGCTGCTAGACGATCCGTCGCGCCGCGCGCGACGGATCGTCGCGGCGCGCGACGATCGAGACGATCCCGCCCTGCCCGAGCGAGGCCGCCGGCACGCCTGCGGACTCGACCCGCAGCCCCAGGCCTCGGAGCCGCTCGATCAGCACGCCGGGCGGGATCTGCACCCGCTGACGCGGCAGGTCGCGGGGCAGCCGCCGGGACGCGAACGCGTGCGCGGCGCGCATCGCCGGATGCGGCTGCGCGACGGCGAGCAGGCCGCCGGGCTTCAGCAGCATGGCGGCATGCTCGAGCGCGAGTGCGGGAGCCGGGAGACGTCCGAGCGAGTGCCAGAAGACGACCGCCGCGTAGCGCCCGCCGACGTGCGTCACGTCGGCCTCGTGCGACGCCGCGCGGTCGACGCTCGTGACGAGGCGCCCGGCGCTCCGCAGCGCCTCGAGCAGGAGGCGATCGCCGCCGCCGATCGCGAGCACCGGCCCGGACGGGCCGCCAGCGGCGAGCCGCGCCGCGAGCCGCCGCCGGGTCCGATCCCGCACGGCCTCGCCGGGCGGCCAGAGCCGGATCCGCCCGCTGTCCCCGCGCCGTGCCATCAGCTCGCCGTCGGCCTCCTCGTCCGAGGACCAGACGTGCTCCGTGCGCGCGCCGCAGCTCGAGCAGCGTGCGGCCGCAGGTCGCGTGCGCGCAGGCACGGCGACGGCGCGTCGCGCCGGCAGCGTCGGCTGCTCGCACCAGGCGCAGGTCAGCGCCCGCGTCGCGTCGGGGGACTCCGCGATCACCCGGATGACGCTAGCGGCCGGAGGACGGCGGGCGCGCCGGTCCGTCGTCCGGCGACGGCGCCGCGACGAGCGCCTCGAACCGCACGACCCCGCCCGCCTCGAGCTCGCGCACGGCGCCCTCCTCGCGCAGCAGGTCGAGGTGGCCGACGACCTCCGAGAGCGTCAGGAACGCCTGCGTGACGGCGACGTTGCCCCACATCCGCTGCGCCAGCTCGTACGCCGTCAGCGGTCGCTCGGCCAGCAGCCCGAGGACCTTGCGCTTGCGCCGCTCGGTTGCCGCGAGGCGCTCCTCGATCAGCGACCGGTGGTCGCTGATCGGCTCGCCGTGCCCCGCCAGCACGAGCTCGGCCGGCAGCTCGTGCGTCGCCTGGAGCGACGCGACGTACGAGCGCAGCGCGTGCGGCCGGTCGTCCGCCGGATCCGGCGGCAGCGGTCGCGTGATCAGCGGGTTGGAGGAGATGTGCTTGATCAGGTGGTCGCCGGCCAGCAGGATCTGCCTGCGCTCGTCCCAGAAGAGCGTGTCGGACGGGCTGTGCCCGGGACGGTGGAGCACCTCGAAGCTGCGGTCGCGCAGCTCGAGCCGGCTGCCGTCGGCCAGCGGCCGCGTGACGGCGGCGGCGCCGCCGAAGCCGCGGAAGGCGGCCGAGACGGAGCGCAGCGCGGTCGCGACGTCGGGCGGGATGCCATGACGGTGCATGATCCCGACGGCGTAGTCGTCGTCGAGACCCGCCTCGCGGTCGTAGTCGCCGAGGTAGCGGGTGACGCGGTCGAGCGCGGCGATCTCGGCGCCCGAGCGGCGCGCGACGACGTCGACGAGCCCGATGTGGTCGAGGTGCTGATGCGTGATCACGATCAGCTCGATCTCCTCGACCGCGCGGCCGTGCGCGGCCAGCAGACGCTCGAGCTCGTCGAGTGCCGTGCCCGAGTTCGGGCCGCAGTCGACGAGCGTGAGCGGATCGTCCTCGATCAGGTAGCAGTTGATGCGGCCGACGGCGAACGGCGTCGGCACCGGGAGGCAGTGGATGCCGGCCTGCGCCGCCCGCGCGAGCGCCTGCATGGGCGAGACGGCGTCGACGCCCACGCGACTACCCGCGGATCAGAGCGAGCACCTCGTCGCGGCGCGTCTCCATGTCCTCCCGGGAGACGAGCGACTCGAGGCAGAGGCGCAGCAGCGGCTCCGTGTTCGATGCGCGGACGTTGAAGTGCCAGTCGTCGTAGTCGACGGAGACGCCGTCGAGATGGTCGATCTGCGCGTCGCTGTAGCGCCGCTCGATCTCGTCCAGCTTCGCCTGCGCGTCGTCGACCTCGGAGTTGATCTCGCCCGAGATGAAGTATCTGTCGCGCAGCGCCTGCGTCAGCTCGCTCAGCCGCTTGCCGCTCTTCGAGATCAGCTCGAGCAGCAGCAGCGCCGGCAGCGTGCCGGAGTCGGCGTTGTAGAAGTCGCGGAAGTAGTAGTGGCCCGAGACCTCGCCGCCGAAGACGGCGCCGGTCTCGCGCATCCGTCTCTTGAAGAAGGCGTGGCCGACGCGGTTGCGGAGCGCCGTCCCGCCCTTCGCCTCGACGATGTCGCGCACGGCGCGGCTGGCGCGCACGTCGTAGAGGATCGTCGCGCCCGGGTACTTGTCGAGCATCACCTCCGCGAGCAGCGCGGTGAGGAAGTCGCCGTCGACGAAGTGGCCGGTGTCGTCGATGAAGAAGCAGCGGTCGGCGTCGCCGTCCCACGCGATCCCGAGGTCGGCGCGCTCCTCGACGACGCGTCTCATGATCAGCTCGCGGTTCTCCGGCAGCAGCGGGTTCGGCTCGTGGTCGGGGAAGTTGCCGTCCGGTGTCCAGTACATCGTCACGAGGTCGAGCCCGAGCTGCTCCAGCAGCGGGCCGACCATCGGGCCGGCCATCCCGTTGCCGCCGTCGGCGACGACGCGCACCGGCTTGACGGCGGAGGTGTCGACGAGCGCGAGGGCGGCGGCGCGGAAGTCGTCGTAGAGGTCGACCTCCTCGACGCTGCCGGTGCCCTCGGAGGCGGGGATGCCCGTCTCGATCAGCCGGCGGATGTCCTGGATCCCCTCGTCGCCCGACAGCGCCAGCGCGCCCGAGCGCACGAGCTTCGCGCCGGTGTAGGCCTTCGGGTTGTGCGACGCGGTGCACATCAGGCCGCCGTCGAGCTCACGCGAGCCAACGAGCCAGTAGAGCATCTCGGTGCCGACCTGGCCGGCGTCGAGCACCGCGACGCCCTCGCCGACGAGTCCGTCGCGGTAGCGGGCCGACAGCTCCGGCGCGCTCAGGCGCATGTCGCGGCCGAGCGCGACGCGCAGCTCCGTGACCGGCTTGTCCTCGAGCCCGGCGAGCACGTGCGCGAAGGCGCGTGCGATCTGCTCGGCAACGTCGCCGTCGATCTCCTGGCCGTAGATGCCGCGGATGTCGTACGCCTTGAAGATGTCCGGGTTGACGGCGGCCATATGCAGGCATCCTACGTGCAGCGAGCAGCGGAGCGCTCTGCCATCATCGGCGCCCGCATGGACCCCGCCGAGCTGACCGTCGTGATTCTCTGCGGGGGCCGGGGGACGCGACTGCAGGAACGCACGCAGTCGATCCCAAAGCCCCTGGTCGAGATCGGCGCGCGCCCGATCCTCTGGCACGTGATCGAGATCTACCTCGCGCAGGGCTTTCGCCGCTTCCTGCTCTGCACCGGCTACAAGCGAGAGCTGATCGAACGCTTCGCGGCGGCCGGACCGTGGCCTCACGGCGTCGTCGTCGAATGCCTCGACACCGGCCTCGAGACGCCGACCGGCGGGCGCCTCGCGCAGGCTGCCGCCCACCTGCCGGGCGAGCGCTTCTGCGCCACCTACGCCGACGGCGTCGCCGACATCGACCTGCGCGCGCTGCTCGAGGCGCACCGGACCCACGGCGAGCTGGCGACGATGACGGTCGTGCGCCCGCGGCTGCAGTTCGGCGTCGCCGAGCTCGACGACGGCGGCCGCGTGCGGGCCTTCCGCGAGAAGCCGCACGCCGAGCACTGGGTCAACGGCGGCTTCTTCGTCTTCGAGCCGGGCGTCGCCGGCTATCTGGAGGCCGACAGCGTGCTCGAGCGCGAGCCGCTCGAGCGGCTCGCCGCCGACGGGCTGCTGCACGCCTATCGCCATGCCGGCTTCTGGGACTGCATGGACACCTACAAGGACGCGATCCTGCTGAACGACCTGTGGGCCGCCGACGCGGCGCCCTGGACCCGCGCGGGCGTCGCGCACTGACGTATGGCGACCGTCTTCGTCACCGGCGCGTACGGGCTGCTCGGCTCGTGGCTCGTGCGCGCGCTCGTCGCCCGCGGCGACCGCGTCGTGGTCCTGCAGCGCGACCGCACGCCGCGGTCGGCGCTGCTGCTCGACGACGTCGAGCGCTCGGTCGACGTCGTCCACGGCGACCTCCTCGATCCCGGCCTGCTCGAGCGCGCGCTCGGCGAGCACGAGGTCGACACCGTCTTCCACCTCGCCGCGCAGACGATCGTGGGCACGGCGAACCGCTCGCCGCTCGCGACCTTCGAGACCAACATCCGCGGCACCTGGACGCTGCTGGAGGCATGCCGGTCGCAGGCGGTCGCGCGCGTCGTCGTGGCGGCGTCGGACAAGGCCTACGGCGCGAGCGCGACGCTGCCCTATCGCGAGAGCGATCCGCTGCAACCGCGCTTCCCCTACGACGTCAGCAAGGCCGCGACCGACCTGATCGCCCGCTCCTACTGGCACACGTTCGGCCTGCCGGTCGCCGTCACGCGCTTCGCCAACCTCTACGGCGGCGGCGACCTGAACCGCTCGCGGCTCGTGCCCGAGGCGGTCGCCGCCGTGCTCGCCGGACGCGCGCCGGTGATCCGCTCCGACGGCACGCCGGAGCGCGACTTCCTCTATGTCGAGGACGCCGTCGACGCGTACCTGCGGATCGCCGACGCGCTCGACGACGCCGATCCCGCCCGCACGGCGCGCGGCGAGGCCTTCAACGCCGGCGGCGGCCGCCCCCACGCGGTGCGCGACGTCGTCGCGCTGATCTGCGCGATCGCGGGGACCGACGTCGTCCCCGAGATCCGCGGGCGCGCCGGGACGGGGTCGCCGCGAGGCGAGATCGACCGTCAGTACGTCGACGCCGGCAAGCTGCGGGAGCGCACCGGCTGGGCGCCGCGCGTCGAGCTCGAGGCCGGGCTGCGCCGGACCGTCGACTGGTACCGCGCCCATCCCGACGCGCTGCGCTGAGCGCGGCGCGAGCTACTTCGTCACGACGATCGTGCCGTCCATGCCGGGGTGGACGGAGCAGAGGTAGGCGATCGCGCCCGCCTGCATCGGCGTGAACGAGAACGACGCGCCCTTGCCGAAGAGCGGCGAGGCGATCTTCTCGCCCGCGGTCGACTGGACGTCGTGCCGGACGGCGTCCTCGTTGACCCACGTGATCTGCTGCCCGACCCGCACCGTGAGCCGCCGCGGCGCGTACTGGATCCCGCGCATCTCGACCTGCACGCCGGCGCCGGCGCCGCCCGTCGTGCCCGGCTGCGCGGAGGTCGACGGCGCCGTCGTCGAGGTGGTGCTGCGACCGGATCCGCCGCCGCAGCCGGCCAGCAGCAGCAGCCCGAGCAGCAGGGCCGGGAGCAGCAGCAGACGGAGCTTCGTGGTGCGTCGCATGGAAAGAGGTCGCCTCGATCGGCCGCCCCACATACAATCAGAGGCATGTCTGGACATTCCAAGTGGGCGAGCATCAAGCACAAGAAGGCGATCGTCGACTCACGGCGCGGCGCGGCCTTCACGAAGCTGGCGCGCGCGATCACGGTCGCGGCGCGCGAGGGCGGTGGCGATCCGGAGATGAACGCCGCGCTCGGGAACGCCGTCCAGAAGGCGAGAGACGCCTCGATGCCGAAGGACAACATCGAGCGAGCGATCGCGAGAGGCACCGGAGCCGGGGCCGACGCGAACGCGATCGAGACGATCCTCTACGAGGGCTACGGCCCGGGCGGCGTCGCGCTGCTGATCGAGGCGCTGACCGACAACCGCAACCGCACGAGCGCCGACGTCCGCCACCTGCTCTCCAAGCACGGCGGCAGCCTCGGCGAGCCGGGCTCGGTCGCGTACCTGTTCGACAAGCAGGGCGTGATCGTGGTCGACGCCGAGCGCTGGAGCGAGGACGACCTGATGGTCGCGATCGACGCCGGCGCCGAGGACATCCAGCAGGACGACGACGTGTTCGAGATCCTGACGGCGCCGACGGACCTGCGGCCGGTGCGCGCCGCGCTGGAGGAGGCGGGGATCGAGGTGCAGGCCGCCGACCTGACGCAGCGTCCGAAGACGCGCGTGCCGGTCGAGGAGGACCAGGCCGGCAGACTGATGCGCCTGATCGACGCGCTGGAGGAGAACGACGACGTCGGCGACGTGCACGCCAACTTCGACGTCGACGCCGCCGTGCTCGAACGCATCGCTGGGTAGCAAGGCGCCGTCTCCGCCAACCCGGCCGGGAGATCGGCGCCAGCCGATCTCCCAATCCAATCGGCGCCATCCAATCGGCGCCAGCCGATTGGACCGCCAGCCGATTGGACACGGAGGCGTCCGGGCGACGGCGCAGAATACGAACACATGATCGTCCTCGGCATCGACCCGGGCACCGCCAACACGGGCTACGGCGTCGTCGCCCAGCGACGCGGCCGCGTCGTCGCGCTCGACGGCGGCGTGATCGAGACGTCCGCTGCGCTGCCGCTCGAACGCCGGCTCGCGCAGATCCACGCCCGCGTCGTCGAGCTGATCGCGGAGCACGCGCCGGTCGCGGTCGCGGTCGAGGACCTCTTCTTCGGGGTCAACGCCCGGTCCGCCTTCGCGGTCGGGCAGGCGCGCGGCGTCGTGCTGCTGGCCGCCGGGCAGCACGGGATCCCGTGCAGCTCCTACACGCCCCAGCAGGTCAAGGGCGCGGTCTGCGGCAGCGGCCGGGCGGACAAGGCGCAGGTCCAGGGGATGGTCCAGCGGCTGCTGTCGCTGCCGGAGCCACCGCGCCCCGACCACGCCGCCGACGCGCTCGCGGTCGCGATCTGCCACGCCAACCGGGCGCCGCTCGCGGCGGCGCTGGTGCCGGCGTGATCGCGCTCGTCCGCGGCGAGGTCGCGGGCCGCCGTCCCGCCGGTCCGAGCGGGGGAGAGGTGGTCGTCGACGTCGGCGGGGTCGGCTACCGGCTCGCGGTCTCGAGCGAGACGATGGGCCACGTGCCGGCGGTCGGCAAGCCGGTCACGCTCCACAGCCACCTGATCGTCCGCGACGACGCGCTCGCGCTCTACGGCTTCGCGACCGAGGAGGAGCGCGACCTCTTCCTGATGCTGCTCGGCGTCCAGTCGGTCGGCCCGAAGGTCGCGCTCGCGGTGCTCTCCGGCGGCACGCCGCGGGAGCTGCTCGGCGCGCTCGCCGGCGGCGACGTCGCCCGCTTCCAGGCGGTCCCCGGGATCGGCAAGCGCACGGCCGAGCGGATCATCGTCGAGCTGCGCGAGAAGGCCGGCGTCTCGCTTCCGGACGAGGTCTCGAGGGGTGGAGCGACCGTCGTCGGCGACGATCCGCGCTCGCTCGCACGCGCCGCGCTCGTCGGCCTCGGCTTCACCGCGCAGGAGGTCGACGCGCTGCTCGACGGAGCGCCCGGCGAGACGGCCGAGGACCTGATCGCCCACGCGCTGCGCACCTCGCGGCGATGAGCGCGCCGCGGATCCAGACCCCCGACGTCCTGGCGGAGGACGAGCTCGACCGCTCGCTGCGGCCGCGCCGCCTCGCGGACTTCGTCGGGCAGGAGGCGGTGCGCGCGCAGCTCTCCGTCTCGATCGAGGCGGCGAGCGCGCGCGGCGACGCGCTCGACCACGTGCTGCTGGCCGGCCCGCCCGGGCTCGGCAAGACCTCGCTCGCGCAGATCGTCGCGGCCGAGCTCGGGGCCCCGTTCGTGCAGACGGCCGGGCCGGCGCTCGAGCGCAAGGCCGACATCGCCGCGCTGCTGACCGCGCTCGAGCCGCGCGCGATCTTCTTCGTCGACGAGATCCACCGGCTGCCGCGCGCGCTGGAGGAGGTCTTCTACCCGGCGATGGAGGACGGCCAGCTTCCGATCACGGTCGGCCAGGGCGCCGGGGCGCGCGTCGTGACGCTCGACCTGCCGCCCTTCACGTTGATCGGAGCGACGACCCGCGCGGGCCTGCTGACGACGCCCCTGCGCGACCGCTTCGGGATCCAGCACCGGCTCGAGCACTACGACGCCGACGAGCTCGGCCGGATCGTGCGGCGCTCGGCGCAGCTGCTCGGGATCGAGGTCGAGTCGGCCGGTGCGCGCGCGATCGCGGCGCGCAGCCGTGGCACGCCGCGCGTCGCCAACCGCCTGCTGAAGCGGGTGCGCGACTACGCCGAGGTCCGGGGCGACGGGATCGTCACCGCGGACGTGGCCGCGCACGCGCTCGACCTGCTGCAGGTCGACCACGTCGGGTTGGACCATCTCGATCGCTCGATCCTGCGCGCGATCTGCGAGATGTTCGGGGGCGGGCCGGTCGGTCTCTCGACGCTGGCCGTGGCCGTGGGCGAGGAACAGGATACGATCGAGGATGTCTACGAGCCCTACCTGCTGCAATGCGGGCTGATCGAGCGGACGCCGCGCGGACGCGTCGCGACCCGTCGTGCCTTCGATCACTTGAAGATCGATTTACCCGAGCAAGGTAGAAAGCTCTTCTGACGGTTCACCGCCCGCGCACCCTGCGCGGGCTCCTATCCTTAGCACTGAGATGGCGCACCTCTTCATCTGTCCCAACTGCGGCACGCGCTCCAGCGCGACCGATCGAAACGCCGGCTTCCGACGCGACCCGAAGGGTTGCGAGAAGTGCGGCTTCGGCTTCCTCTTCGAGCTGCTCGACGACTACTACCCGGCGCCCAACGCCGCGTTCTTCGTCTGCGATCGCGAAGGACGCGTGATCGGCTGCGGCCGCGGCTCCTTCGAGCTGACCGGCCTCGACGACGAGCGCGTGATCGGGCGGCCCGTGCGCGAGGTGCTCGGGCTCGACTTCGAGAGCGGCGAGGACGCCGTCGGAACGGTGCTGGAGTGGGGAGTGCGCGCGCTCGGCAAGCCGGTGACGGTCAACGCGGAGGGCGATCTGCCGGCCCGAGCCGTTGCCGACTTGTTTCCCGCGTACGACGCTGACGGCGGGTTGCTACTCGTCCTCACGCCATCCAAGTAGGATCGACAATTGAATGACTGACCGGCGCCGAAATGGATTGATCCTGCTGCTCGTGCTGGGGCTCCTCGCGGGGTCCTTTGCCGCGATCGCCACGAAGAAGACGAAGCTCGGCCTCGACCTCAAGGGCGGCGTCGAGCTCGTCTACCAGGGCGCGCCGACCCCGCAGGTGCCGAAGGTCACGCAGGCCGCCCTCGACCGGGCGGTCGAGATCATCCGCGAGCGCGTCGACCAGCTCGGCGTCGGCGAGCCGGAGATCCAGCGCTCCGGCAACAACCAGATCTCGGTCGGCCTGCCCGCCGTCCAGAACGTCGAGCGCGCCAAGCAGCAGGTCGGCACGCCCGCGCAGCTCTACTTCTACGACTGGGAGTCGAACGTCCTTGGGCCGAACGGCAAGCCGATCGCGCCCGAGCTCCCCGCGCAGCAGGCGCAGGCCGTCGCGATCAGCCAGAACGCCGGCAACGCGGCCCAGGGCCAGCCCCTCTACGACGCCGTCAGACTGGCCTCGAAGCAGCCGACCCAGGCGGGCGGCTCGCGCAAGGGCCCGGCTTACTACGCCTTCTCCGCGAACCACACCTACCTTGCCGGTCCGGAGCAGACGCAGAAGGACCTGCTGACCGCGATCGGCAGATCCACGCTGCCGGCCGGCACCGAGGTCGTCGCGGTCCCGCAGGGCACGGTCGTGCTCCAGGCGGTCGACCGCAACTCGAAGAACCAGGTCAGAACGAGCGATCCGGTCGCCCGCTTCTACGTGCTGCGTGACAGCGTCGCGCTGAGCGGCGCCGACATCAAGGATCCGACGCAGGGCTTCAACCAGTCGCAGTCGCCCGACGTCGAGTTCAGATTCACCGGCAAGGGCAAGACCGCGTTCCACAACGTCACGCGGACGATCGCCCAGCGCGGCCAGTCGCTCGCGCTCCCGGGCGTCAACGACCAGAACGTCCTGCAGCACTTCGCCGTCGCGCTCGACGGCAAGCTCGTCTCGGTCGCCTCGATCGACTTCCGGCAGCTGTCGGACGGCATCGACGGCAACAACGGCGCGGTGATCGAGGGCGGCTTCACGATCCAGAGCGCCCAGGATCTTGCGAACCTGCTGAAGCTCGGCGCGCTGCCGATCGACCTCAAGCTGATCTCGCAGTCGCAGGTCTCGGCGACGCTCGGCAAGCAGGCGCTCAACCAGGGCCTCCTCGCCGGCCTCGTCGGCCTCGGCATCGTCGCGCTCTTCCTGATCGTCTTCTACCGCGTGCTCGGCCTGATCGCGACCGGCGCGCTGATCGTCTACGGCCTCTACTTCTTCGCGCTCATCAGACTGATCCCGATCACGCTGACGCTGCCTGGCATCGCCGGTCTGATCCTGACGATCGGCGTCGCCGCCGACGCCAACATCGTGATCTTCGAACGCGTGAAGGAAGAGGTGCGGGCCGGGCGCTCGATCCCGGCCGCGATCAGCGCCGGCTACAGAAAGGGCCTGACGGCGATCATCGACGCCAACGTCGTGACCGTCATGGTCGCCTTCATCCTCTTCATGCTCGCGACCTCGAGCGTCAAGGGCTTCGCGTTCACGCTCGGCGTCGGCACGCTCGTCTCGCTGTTCACCGCCGTGATGGCGACGCAGGCGATCCTCTCGACGCTCGGGCGCTCCAGATTGATGGCGCGGCCCTCGGCGCTCGGCGCCCACATCGCCGGTCGCCGCTGGCGCTTCGACTTCATGGGCAAGTCGAGATGGTTCTTCTCGATGTCCGGGATCATCCTGCTGATCGGCGCGCTCGCGATCGGCGGCAAGGGGATCAACTTCGGCATCGACTTCACGTCGGGCACCCGCGTCACCACGAACCTCGTGAAGCCGGCGAGCGAGTCGGACCTGCGCGGGGTGCTGAGCGGCTTCGGCGCCAGCGACGCGAAGATCCAGCGCGTCGCGAACAAGCAGCTCGGCCCCAACGTCGTGCAGATCTCGACCGCGAAGCTGCAGCCGTCGAAGGTCAGCAGCCTGCGCGCCAAGCTCGACGCCAGATTCGGCGGCACCACCAACTTCTCCAGCTCGTCGGTCGGGCCGACCTTCGGTCAGACCGTCGCGAACAGCGCGATCATCGCGATCATCGCCTCGCTGCTGGTGATCTCGGCCTACATCGCGCTGCGCTTCCAATGGAAGTTCGCCGTCCCGGTGCTGATCGCGCTGATGCACGACCTGCTGATCACGACGGGCGTCTACGCCCTGCTCGGCCGGGAGGTGACGACGTCGACGGTCGCGGCGCTGCTGACGATCTTGGGCTTCTCGCTCTACGACACGATCATCGTGTTCGACCGCGTCCGAGAGAACATGCCGCGCATGCCGCGCGCCGCCTTCTCGCAGATCGTCAACCGCTCGATGTCGGAGGTGCTGACGCGTTCGCTGGCGACCTCCTTCTCGACCGCGCTGCCGGTGCTCGCGCTGCTGCTGTTCGGCGGGAGCACGCTGAGAGACTTCGCGTTCGCGCTGCTCGTCGGCGTGATCTCGGGCGCGTACTCGTCGATCTTCATCGCCGGTCCGGTGCTGACGCACTGGAAGGAGCGCGAGCCGGTCTACGTCGCGCGCCGCAAGCGGATCCAGGCCGAGAATGGCGGCGTCGTGCCGCCGTACGCCCTCGCGACGGTCGGCGGCCAGCCGATCGACGTCGAGCCGGAGCGTGTGCAGCGCCGTCGTCGCAGAGGGCTCAGCGATCCTGATCCGAGCGAGGTCTCGGCGGCGGAGTTCGAGGAGCTGAAGCGCGACCTCGAGGTCGACGACGACCTCGCTGCGCCGACCGCCGGCGCGCGCAGACCGCGTCGCGGCCGCACGGCGACGGCGCCCGCGCCGCCGCGACCGGCTG
>JAOPZA010000080.1 GCA_025964325.1 Conexibacter sp. | reverse complement strand
CCCCCTCGGGCCGAGCGGCGCGTTAGCGTGCAATCTCATCCGGTGTCCTCCTTGGAACTGGGGGCTTCGACACCACCCAGCCTCCAAGGAGGCCCGGATGAACAACCTCCCTAGGAACTACAGCTAGCGTTCGCGAGCGCCTACCGCTCGAGCAGCACGCGGGGCGCGGGATCGTCGGCCGGCGCCAGTCCCCACAGCAGCAGCATCAGTCGTCGAAGCGCGTTCATACGGCGACTGTGCCGCCGTCGCCGTCCGCTCGTGTTAACGAAACGCTGCCACGATGTGAACGAATCGTTGCCGGGGCGCGGCGGGCCGTCCAGCGGTCATGACATCACGGGCCGCGGGACGCCCGAGCTCGTGAGCGTGATCGACGACCACGCGCAGGGCGCGCGGGAGTGGACGGTGACCGTGCGGGTCGG
Source organism: Conexibacter sp. (assembly GCA_025964325.1). GTDB lineage: Bacteria > Actinomycetota > Thermoleophilia > Solirubrobacterales > Solirubrobacteraceae > Conexibacter. The sequence goes on along the minus strand of JAOPZA010000080.1, from coordinate 3,988 downwards.
TGGGTCGAGCCGGTCCCGCCGTCTGGTCGCCTCGGCGACGTGCCTGAGCTAGCGCACCGTCCCGGTCGAGCACCGCGGCGCGGCCGGGCGCCACCGGCGAACCATTAGCCTTCGCCGGGTGACCGGCACAGGCGTGACGCGGGACGGCACACGAGCCGAGGCGACCGGCGCCGGACTCACCCGCGCGGAGGCGGAGCGGCGACTGCGGGCGCGCGGGCCGTTGCCGGAGGCGACGACGAGCCGCTCGTACCGCTCGATCTTCGTCGCGAACACGTTCACGATCTTCAACCTGATCCTCGCCGTCTTCGGCGCGGCGACGATCGCCTTCGGCAACCCCAAGGACGCGCTCTTCGTCGGGATCCTCGTCGCGAACACGGCGATCGGCACCTTCCAGGAGGTACGGGCGAAGCGGGCGCTCGACAAGCTCGCCGCGCTCGTCGCACCGCAGGCGACGGTCGTCCGCGACGGCATGCCCCACGAGGTTCCGGTCGCCGACGTCGTCGTCGGCGACCTCGTGCGCGTGAAGACGGGCGACCAGGTCGTCGCCGACGGCACGCTCGTGCGCGCCGACGGGCTGACGCTCGACGAGTCGAACCTGACCGGCGAGTCCGAGCCGGCGCGCGGCGAGCCCGGGCGCGGCGTCTTCTCCGGCTCCTTCGTCGTCGAGGGCGACGGCGCCTTCGAGGCGACCGCCGTCGGTCCCGAGAGCCGTGCGGCGAGACTGGCCGCGACGGCGCGCGCGTTCCGCCATCCGCGCTCTCCGCTCGAGCGCGCGATGGACCGCCTGCTCGTGATCCTCGTCGCGGTGATGGTGCCGCTCGCGGCCGGCCTCGGGCTGTCGCTCGCGCTGCGCCACGAGAGCCAGGCGCACGCGGTCGAGACCCTGACCGCGGCGGTCGTGAACATCGTGCCGGAGGGACTGATCCTGCTCGTCAGCCTGACCGCCGCGGTCTCGGCGGCGAAGCTCGCGCGGCGCGGCGTGCTGGCGCAGCAGCTCAACGCGATCGAGTCGCTCGCATCGGTCAGCGTCATGTGCACGGACAAGACGGGCACGCTGACGGAGGCGTCGCTGCGCGTCGTCGAGGTCGCGCCGGCCGGCGGCGTCGCGGAGGACGAGCTCGCGCGGGCGCTCGGTCGCTTCGCCGCGAGCGCACCGTCGCGCAACGGCACGCTCGAAGCCGTTCACGAGGCCTCGCTCGCCGGCGCCGAGGCCGCGCTCGAGCCGACCGCCCAGGTGCCGTTCTCCTCGCGCCGGCGCTGGAGCGCGCTCGAACTGGACGGGCAGCGGCTCGTGCTGGGAGCGCCCGAGGCGCTGCTCGGCGCGGCGGCCGCGGCCGCTGCGGCAGACGCGACGGGCGACGGCGCGCTCGGGGCGTTGCGCGAGCGCGCCGCCTCGGAAGCCGCGACCGGCCGTCGCGTGCTCGCGCTCGTCGCCGCCGACGGCGCGCTGCCGCCGGCAGCGCCCGACGCGCCGCTGCCCGACGGGTTGCGCCCGCTCGGGCTCGTGGTGCTCGCGGAGCGGCTGCGCAACGACGCCGATCGCACGGTCGCCTTCTTCGGGCACGAGCAGGTCGCGCTGAAGGTGCTGTCCGGCGACAACCCGGCGACGGTCGGGGCGATCGCCCGCGACGCGGGGATCCCCGCGCAGTCGGACGCGCTCGACGGCGGCGCGCTGCCGGAGGGCGACGAGGAGCTGCTGCGCGCGGTGCGCGCCGCACCGGCGATCGGTCGCATCTCGCCAGAGGACAAGGCGCGCGTCGTGCGCGTGCTCGCGGATGCGGACGAGTACGTCGGGATGCTCGGCGACGGCGTCAACGACGTGCCGGCGCTGAAGCAGGCGCGGCTCGCGATCGCCCAGGGCAGCGGCACGCAGATGGCCCGCAGCGTCTCGGACCTCGTGCTCGTCTCGGGCGACTTCGCGGAGGTGCCGCGGATGGTGCACGAGGGCCGGCAGATCCTGCGCAACATCCAGCGCGTCGCACGGCTGTTCGTGACGAAGGCGCTCTTCACCGCGTTCCTGCTGCTGACGGTCGCGATTCCCACGGGCGTCTTCCCGCTGCTGCCGCGACAGTTCACGCTCACCTCGAGCCTGACGATCGGGGTCCCGGCGTTCTTCCTCGCGCTCGCACCGAGCGCGGGACCGTGGCGACCCGAGGGCTTCCTGAAGGCGATCGCGCGCTTCTCGCTGCCGGCCGGTCTCGCGACCGGCATCGGGATCCTCTCCGCCTTTCTGCTCGCCCGCCACGCCTTCGGCGCGTCGCTCGAGGAGGCCCGCACCGTCACCGCCGCGACCGTCGTCGCCGCCGGCCTCGCGATCGTGATGGCGCTCGAGGGCGAGCCCGGCAGACGCCGCGTCGCGGTCGCCGGCCTCTGCGCGCTGATGGCGCTCGGCTTCGTCCTCGTCGTCGCACTCCCCGGCGGGCGCCACTTCTTCGACCTCGCGACGCCGACCGGCGGCATGACGGCCGCGTGGGCGATCGGCACCGCCGTCGTGCTCGTGCTGCTGATCGCCGCGCTGCGACTCGTGAAGCTGCTGGACCAGCGGGCGGCGGCCGCGCCGGATCGGGCCTCGTCCTGACGCCGCGCAGGCCGTCGTCGCGCCCCCGGCTCGACTCCGCGCCGCGTTCTGCCGATGAGGAGGCGAAGGACTGCTGCCCCAACCCGAGGAGAAGCCACACGTGTCAGCTCGCCTGCGCGCCATCCTGCTGCTGGTCACAGCGCTGGTGCTCACCGCCGCCGCCAGCGCCCATGCCACCACCGCGCTGCGCGCCCGCCCTGCGGTCAACGCGCCGGTCGTCCGGACCGTGCTCGCGGAGGACGTCGACCCGACCGGCGCCGCCGGACGCACGCTCGGGCTCTCGCGGGTGACGGTCGCGCCCGGCGCCGCGCTCGCGCTGCACCGCCACCCCGGCACGCAGATCGCGTCGATCGAACGCGGCACGCTGACGTACTGGGTCGTGAGAGGAAGCGTCACGGTCAAGCGCGGCGCCACAGTCGTCCGCACGATCGGCGCGGGCCAGCGCGGGCAGGTCGCGACCGGCGACTGGATCGTCGAGCGCCCCGGCACGATCCACCGCGCCGCCAACCGCGGCAGAACGACGATCGTGATCCTGATCGCGTCGCTGTTCACCGACGGCGCGCCGCCGTCGATACCCGTCAAGCCGTAGGGAGCGGGCGGGGGCTGCGCCGCCTCGTCAGCGCGCGGTGAAGCCGACGATCAGCTGCGCGGTCTCGAGCGGGACGTCGAGCTGGGGGCAGTGGCCCACACCCTCCAGCTCGACCCAGTCCGCCTGCGGCAGCCAGTCGTCGCGGAAGCGTGCGGCGGCCGACGGCCACGCCAGCAGCTTGTCGTCGGTGCCCCACACGACCCGCACGGGGCAGGTGATCCGCTCCGCGTCGACCCGCCAGCCCTCGCGCAGCGCGAGCTCGTTCAGCGGCGCCACGCCCTCGCAGCTCGCGGCGCCGCACAGCTGGTGGGCGAGCAGCTCGGCCGGTATGTGCTCGTAGTTCGAGGCGATGAACTGCGTCGCGCGGCGCCGGCCCTCGGTCGTGGAGACGATCGTCGGCGCGTGCGGCGCCGCCGCCTTCAGCTGCTGCTGCATCGTGGTGAAGTGGCCGAGCGTCTCCTTGAACGACGCGTCGCCCGCGGCCCAGCCGCCGGCCGGCGCGAACGCCACGACCGACTCCGCCCGCCCCCGTGCGGCGAGCTGCAGCGCGACGTAGCCACCGAGCGAGTTGCCGACGATGTGGGCGGTCTCGAAGCCGGCCTCGTCCATCGCGTGCTCGACCGCATCGGCGAGCGCGGCGTCGCCGACCTCGCCCACGATCGACGGGCCGCCGGCGTGGCCGAGCAGCGTCGGCGCCAGCACGTCGTGGTGACGCTCGAGCGCCGGCAGCACCAGCTCCCACGTCCGCCACGTATCGGTGAAGCCGTGCAGGCACACCAACGGCGACCCGGAGCCGCCGCGATACGCGGGCGTGAAGCTCG
>JAOPZA010000234.1 GCA_025964325.1 Conexibacter sp. | reverse complement strand
CGCGCGCCGCGCGCGGCGCGCCCGCCCCGACGCGCGGCGGACGGCCGAGGATGCGGCGATCGACCGCGTGCTCGCCCGCACGCCGTACGTCGTCAGCGGCGGCGGACCGCGCCGCGAGATCGCGCTCACGTTCGACGACGGCCCCGGCCCCTACACGCCGCGGGTGCTCGACGCGCTCGAGCGCCTGCACGTGCCCGCGACCTTCTTCACGGTCGGCTTCATGATCCCGCTCTTCCACCAGTCGCTCACGCGCGAGCTGCGGATCGGGGCCGCGATCGGCGACCACACCGAGCAGCACCCGATGATGACGCAGCTCTCGCCGGCCAGACAGCGGCAGCAGATCGACGTCCAGACGCAGCAGCTGCACCTGCTCGGCGGTCGCTACCCGCGGCTCTACCGGCCGCCGTACGGCGCCTTCGACCAGTCGACGCTGCGGATCCTCCGGCGAACCCACATGCTGATGGTGCTGTGGTCGGTCGACACCGAGGACTACCGGCAACCCGGTGTCGGGGCGATCGTCCACGCCGCCCTCGCGGGCGCGAAGCCGGGCGCCATCATCCTGATGCACGATGCCGGCGGCACGCGGACGCAGACGATCGCGGCGGTGCCGCGGATCGTGCGCGGACTGCGCGCTCGCGGCTACCGGCTCGTGACGATCCCAGAGCTGATGCACGACGACCCGCCACGCCGGGCCCCGCGCGGGCGTCCGCGGCTGGCGGGTGGGTAGGAGCGCTCAGGCGCGCGACAGCACGCGCGGCGCGAGGTCGCGAAGGCTGCCCAGCAGCGCGGCGACCTCGACGTCGGGGCCGAGCGCGAGCGCGTGCTCGCAGGCGCGGATCGCGTCGGTGACGCGGTCGGTGCGCGCGAGCGCGTGGGCGTAGCGCGACCACGCCGCGGGCGAGTCGGGCACGAGCAGCGTCGCGGCCTCGCAGGCGGTCACCTCGGCGCCGACGTCGCCGGTCAGCTGGTAGACGAGCGCGAGGTCGAGCAGGCCGTCGAGCGACGGCGCCAGCGTGCGGGCGTGCTCGAGCGCCTCGAGCGCGCCGTCGCGGTCCATCTTGCGCAGCCGCAGGCGGCCGAGCCGCTCCCACGCCGAGGCGTCGTTCGGCGCCCGCTGGATCTCGCTGCGAGCGGCGTCGCTGGCGAGGTCGTAGGCGCCCATGTCCTCGTAGATGCGGGCGGCGAAGCGGTAGGGCGTCGCGCGCTGCCGGTCGAAGCGCGCCCAGTCGCGCACGGCGCGGGCGGCCGCCGGCAGGTTGCCCGACTGCCAGAAGGCGACCGTCAGCTGGCGCAGCACGACCGGGTTGCGCGGATCGGCGTCGCGTGCGTAGATCAGCCGCTTCGCCGCCAGCTCCGGATTGCCCTCGGCCATCGCGTGCTGGGCGGCCGTCATGAAGCGCTCGACGCGGTCGGCGCCCGCGTCCGGCTTCGAGAAGTCGACGAACTGCAGCGAGCCGGCCGGGATCGTGCGGACACCGGGCTGGAACTTCACGCGCGCCCACTGCTGCACGTCGTCGCCCTCGCCTGAGAAGTAGATGCCGGTCACGCTGCCGACGCCCCACTCGGGGTAGGAGAGGCAGCGCGCGTAGCGGTGCACGACCGACTGCTCGGGGACCTGCGAGCCGAAGGGGTCGTATCTCTCCCGGTCGGCCGACTCCTCGCGCTGGCGCTGCTGCTCGGCATACGCGCGCGCGCCCTCCTCCGCCCGCGCTCTGCGTGCGGCCGCGGCCGAGACCTTGACGGCGTTGGCGGAGACTCTGCCGCCTCGGGAGTCCGCCGCCAGCCGCTCGAGCTGGTCGGCCGCCTCGTTGATCGCCTGCAGGTGGCGCTGGTGCTCGTGCTGGCGGCCGGGCGGGGCGATGTCGGGGTGCCAGACCTTCGCCATCCGACGGCGCGCGAGCTGCACGGCGCGCTTGTCGAACGGGGGGTCGAGCTCCAGCAGGAGGATCGCCTGTTCGATGTCGTAGACCTGAGCCATGACCCCCTCGAGGTTAGCGGGGGAAGACCGCCGCGGACGAGGCGGCCGTGTGCGAACCCCGACCGCCCACGGCCTCGCTCGCCTGACGTCTATCCTCAACCGGAATGTCAGCCCAGTACATCTTCACCATGCACAGACTGTCGCGGCGCTTCCCGCCCGACAAGGAAGTGCTGAGAGACGTCTCGCTCTCGTTCTACCCCGGCGCCAAGATCGGCGTGCTCGGCTACAACGGCGCCGGCAAGTCGACGGTGCTGCGGATCATGGCCGGGCTCGACACCGAGTTCCGCGGCGAGGCGAAGCTGGCACCGGGCGCGAGCGTCGGGATGCTGGAGCAGGAGCCGCACCTCGACGAGAGCAGAGACGTGCGCGGCAACGTCGAGGACGGCGTCGCGGAGCTGCGCGGCCTGCTCGACCGCTTCAACCACCTCGCCGCCAACTACAGCGACGAGACGGCCGACGAGTTCGCGCGCCTGCAGGAGCAGATCGACGCCGCCGACGCCTGGAACCTCGACATGATGCTCGACACGGCGATGGACGCGCTGCGCCTGCCGCCCGCCGACGCCGAGGTCACGAACCTCTCCGGCGGTGAGCGACGCCGCGTCGCGCTCTGCCGGCTGCTGCTGAGCGCCCCCGACCTGCTGCTGCTCGACGAGCCGACCAACCACCTCGACGCCGAGTCGGTCGCGTGGTTGGAGACGCACCTGAAGGAGTACCCCGGCACGATCGTGGCGATCACCCACGATCGCTACTTCCTCGACAACGTCGCCGGCTGGATCCTCGAGCTCGACCGCGGTCGCGGGATCCCGTACGAGGGCAACTACTCCGGCTGGCTCGAGCAGAGACAGCAGCGGATGCTGCAGGAGGAGCGCCAGGACTCCGCGCGCAAGCGGATCCTCGCGCAGGAGCTTGCCTGGGTGCGGATGAACGCGAGCGCCCGCCGCGCGAAGCCGAGAGCCCGCCTCAACAACTACGAGGCGCTGCTGGCGGAGGATCGCAACGTCAAGCTCGACCAGGTCCAGATCCACATCCCGGCCGGTCCGCGACTCGGCGACGTCGTCGTCGAGGCCGACGGGCTGCGCAAGGGCTTCGGCGAGAAGCTGCTGATCGAGGACCTCTCCTTCAGACTGCCGCGCGGCGGCATCGTCGGCGTGATCGGCGCCAACGGCGCCGGCAAGACGACGCTGTTCAGAATGATCACCGGTCAGGAGCAGCCCGACGCCGGCACCTTCAAGGTCGGCGAGACGGTCGAGCTGGCGTACGTCGACCAGTCGCGCGACGCGCTCGACGCGGACAGAACGGTCTGGGAGGAGATCTCCGGCGGCGCCGACCAGATCGACGTCGGCGACCGCAGAATGAGCTCGCGCGCCTACACCTCCGGCTTCAACTTCAAGGGCACCGACCAGCAGACGAAGGTCGGCAAGCTGTCCGGCGGCGAGCGCAACCGCGTCCACCTGGCGAGACTGCTCCGCCGCGGCGGGAACCTGCTGCTGCTCGACGAGCCGACCAACGACCTCGACGTCGACACGTTGCGCGCGCTCGAGGAGGCGCTGCTGTCGTTCGCCGGCTGCGCGGTCGTGATCTCCCACGATCGCTGGTTCCTCGACCGCATCGCGACACATGTGCTCGCGTTCGAGGGCGACTCGCAGGTGCGCTGGTTCGAGGGCAACTTCGAGGCCTACGAGAGCGAGCGCCACGAGCGGCTCGGCGCCGAGGCCGACCGCCCGCACCGGATCCAGTACAAGAGACTCATCCGCAGCTGAGGCGGCGAAACTGCGCGCTG
>JAOPZA010000215.1 GCA_025964325.1 Conexibacter sp. | reverse complement strand
CCCCGCCGCGCTGGCCCCCGACCCGCAGCTCGCGGCGCTCGTGCCGGCGCGCCGCGCGCGCGCCTACGACATCCGCAGGGTGCTCGCGCGGCTGCTCGATCCCGAGACGCTGCTGGAGCTGGCGCCGGAGTTCGGACGCGGGCTCGTGACCGCGCTCGCGCGACTCGACGGCCACAGCGTCGGCGTGATCGCGAGCCAGCCCCTGCAGGCCGCCGGATCGCTCGACCCGGCCGCGTGCGAGAAGGCGGTGCGGCTGCTCTGCCTCTGCGACGCCTTCGACCTGCCGGTGCTGTTCCTGCAGGACGTGCCCGGCTTCTTCGTCGGCACGAAGGTCGAGCACGACGGGATGCTGAAGCACGCGATCCGGCTGCAGACCGCGCTCGCGCTGGCGCAGACGCCGAAGCTGACGGTCGTGCTGCGCAAGGCGTACGGGCTCGCCTACTTCAGCCTCGGCGGCAACGACACCGGCGTCGACGCCGTCTACGCCTGGCCGGGCGCCGAGATCTCCTTCATGGACCCCGCCGTCGCCGCCAACGTGGTCGGCGGCGGCGACGACGTCGCGGCGGCGATGCGCGCCGACACCGGTCCCTACGGCGCCGCCGGCTCGCTGCACGTCGACGAGGTGATCGACCCCGCCGAGACGCGCGCCGTCCTGGCGCGCGCGCTCGCGCGGCTCGAGGGGCGCCCCGTCGCCGAGGGCTGGCGCCGGCCGCTGGCGAGCTGGCCGACCTGTTGAGCGCTCAGCCGGGCCGCGGTGACGGCTCCAGCAGCGCCGCGGCGTCGGGGTGGCGACGGCGGTGCCAGACGTACGCCGCCAGCCCGATCGGCAGCGGCAGCCAGTAGGACGCGAGCCGGTAGGCGAGTGTGGCGACCGCGGCGGCCGCGCCGGGCACGCCGGTCAGCGCGAGCGTGCCGGTCAGCCCGGCCTCGACGATCCCGAGGCCGCCGGGCGTGAGCGGGATCAGCGCGAGCAGCTGGGCGGCGCAGTAGGCGAGGAGGGTGAGCGAGATGCGCGGGTTCGCGCCGACCGCCTCGAGTGCCGCCAGCAGCGTCAGGAAGTCGAACAGCCAGCGTCCCGCGGCGGCCGCCACCGCGAGCGGCCAGCGGTCGCCGAGCGCCTCGCGCACCAGCTCGCGCTCGGCCAGCAGCCGCGCCGGCAGGTCGGCCGGCGGCGGATGGCGCGGCCGCAGCCGCCGCATCACCGACGTCGTCGCCTCCCCGATCCCGAGGACGACGCGCTCGCTCGAGAGCAGCACCGCGCCGAGCGCGACGAGGCCGAGGAACAGCAGCACGCCGAGCAGCGCCGCCTCGATCAGCCGCGCCGGCACCTGCAGTCCGCCGATCACGGCCGGGACCGCCAGCACCGGCAGGCCCGTGAGCGCGGCCACCAGCAGCACCGAGCCGGCCGTCAGCCCCGTCGCGACGGATGCCGCCTCCATCCCCGCCTGCACGAGCATGCGGTACTGCAGCGCGCCGGCGGCGGCCGCGCCGCCGGGGACGACGCGCCCGAGCGCCCCGCTCGCGAGCTGGGAGGTCGCGACCGGCACCCAGCCGTGCGTGTGGAGCGCGACCCGCTGCGCCGCCCACGTGCAGACACTGGCGGCGGCCTGCGAGAGCACGACGACCGCCCACCACCACGGCTTCACGCGTCCGAGGTCGCCGAACGCGCCGAAGACGTCGAGGATCGCCGGCGCGAGCCCGTAGAGGATCGCCGCGACGAGGAGGAACGCGACGATGCGGCGCCACACCGCGGTCGGTCTCAATCGGCCGGCGGCAGCGCCGGCGTGGTCGACGCCGCGCGCTGCTCGCCGCGCCACTGCCACCAGTCCTGGACCAGGATCTGGATCGAGGCGGCGACCGGGACGGCCAGCAGCGCGCCGGGGATGCCGAGCAGCTCCGCGCCGAACAGCACCGCGACGATCACGCCGAACGGGTGGACGCCGACGGCGCGGTTCTGGATGCGCGGCTGGATCAGGTTGTTCTCGATCTGCTGGTAGGCGATCGCCCACACGACCCAGACGATCGTGTCGAGCGGGAAGTCGCCGAAGAGCGTCACGATCCCGACGAAGACGGCGGCGATCGTCGCGCCGACCATCGGGATCAGGTCGAAGACGCCGGTGACGACGGCCAGCGGCCCGGCGAACGGCACGCCGAGGATCGTCAGCACGATGAAGGTCGTGATGCCGGCGACGACGGCCTGCAGCAGTGCGCCGGCGACGTAGGCGCCCACCGCCTGGGCCATCCGATCGATCGTCGGGCCGATCCGCGCCGCGCGCTCGGGTGGCTGCAGCTCGAGCAGCCGTCGTCGCCAGCGCGGGCCGTTGGACAGCATGAAGGCGGTCATGATCAGGATCGTCACGAACGCGAACAGCGAGTTGACGAGCCCGAGGCCGAGGTCGCCGAGCCAGCTCGCGGCGTCGCCGACCTTCGACGGCAGCTTGTTCGCGTAGGCCTGGATCTTCGACGTGACGTCGTACTGGTCGTCGAGCTTCTTCAGGCTCTCGTTCTTGTTGACCCAGTTCTCCGCGTCCTTCGCGTACTGCGGCAGGTGGTCGACGAGCGAGGAGCCCTCGGTCACGAGCGGCGGCACGATCACGGCGATCATCGCGGCCGGGATCAGCAGCAGGCCGAGGAAGCAGAGCGTGATCGCGAAGCCGCGCCGCATGTACCGCGCGAGCGAGGCGACCGGGCCGGACAGCGCGACCGAGACGAACGTGGCGATCACCATCCAGGAGATCGGTCTGCGCAGCAGGTAGAGCAGCAGCAGGCCGCACACCACCGCGACGACGGTGATCGTCGTCGTCAGGACGTTGCGGGCGAGCGTGCGCGAGAACATCGCCGGCATCGTCTCAGAAGGGTCACGCGAATCGCCCGCGCCGGTCCGCGACGCGACGAGCCGGCGAGCGAGGGAGCGGGCGAGCCGGCCGCTCAGGCCTCGACGCCGCGGTCGCTCAGCCACGTCTCGACGGAGCGCGGCGGATCGCCGTGCCACTCGGCGCGCGCGGCCAGCCGCAGCACCTCGTCGGCCTCGCCGTCGAGCTCGTCGCGACGCCGTGCGAGGTACTGGATCACGGCCGTCGCCATCGCGATCGCGGGGTCGTCGAGCTCGACGTCGACGTCCTCGACCGCGTCCGCGAGGCGCCGCTCGAGGTCGTCGAGGATCGCGGTGACCGGCTCGTCGGCGTCCTCGAAGTGCTCCAGCAGGCGGCCGAGCACCTCGTCGGCCTGGCCCGGATCGCAGATCTCGACGGCTCGGCGAACGATCTCGGCGAGCGTCACGGGCTGCGGTTCGGTCCCCATCGCCGCGTGAGCTACCCGCCCGCTGGGCGGGCGAATCCGCGACCCGTCCGGCGCAGTGGGCCGCCGGGGGATATCTTCTATCGGCATGACGACGGTCGAAGGTCGAGCGGTGGTCGCGCGGGAGTGGCTGGAGGACGGGCGCCGCGTCGCCTGCGCGCTGCTGGTCGAGATCGAAGGCTCCGCGCCGCTGCAGCCCGGCGCGATGATGCTGGTCGACGAGCACGGCGCGATCGAGGGCTCGATCACCGGCGGCTGCGTCGAGAGCGCCGTCGCCGAGGAGGCGCAGGAGCTGCTCGACGGCGGGCCGCCGAAGCTCGTCACCTACGGGATCTCCGACGAGCTGGCCGGCACCGTCGGCCTCACGTGCGGCGGCACCGTCCACGTCTTCGTCCACGAGCTGCGGCCCGCGGACGCGCCGGCGCTGCTGGCCGCCTTCGCCGCCGTCGCGGAGGGGCGCCCGGCCGCTATCGCGACGCTGCTCGACGGCGAGCACGCCGGTGCGAAGCTCGCGATCGTCGACGACGAGCCGCTCGGCACGCTCCACGCGGAGGGACTGCTCGACCGCTCCGTCGCGCGCGACGCCGCCGGCATGCTCGACCAGGGCGTGACGGCGATCCGCAGCTACGGCAGCGACGGCGCGACCCTCGGCGCCGAGCAGCGTGTCCACATGCGCTCCTTCGCGTCGGCCCCGCAGATGGTGATCTTCGGGGCGATCGACTTCTCGGCCGCGCTTGCGCCGCTCGCGAAGGAGCTCGGCTACGCCGTCACGATCTGCGACGCGCGCGAGCGCTTCGCCCGCTCGCCGCGCTTCGCGCGCGCCGCCGAGGTCGTCGTCGACTGGCCCGAGCGCGCGCTCGCCGGCCGCCGGCTCGGTCCGCGCGACGCCGTGCTCGTCTTCACGCACGACCCGAAGTTCGACGAGCCCGCGCTGCTCGCCGCGCTCGCGAGCGACGCCGGCTACGTCGGCGCGCTCGGCAGCCGCACGACGACGGAGGACCGCGCCGAGCGCCTGCGCGAGGCGGGCGTCGCCGAGGAGCAACTGGCCCGCGTCTTCGCCCCCTGCGGGCTCGACATCGGCGGCCGCACGCCAGAGGAGACGGCGATCTCGGTGCTGGCGGAGATCATCGCGGTCCGCGCCGGTCGCGCCGGGGCGCCGCTGCGCGAGACCTCCGGGACGATCGCGCCGCGTGAGACGCCGACCGCCTGAGCAGCCGATCCGCGGAATCTGCGCGAGCCGGTTCCACCGGCGTGCCATGATGTTGGGATGAGCGATCTCCAGCGCCGTTCCCCCTCCCACGTCTCGCGCCGCACGCGCGAGCAGCGCGCCTACCGGCTGCTGCTGAGCAGTGGCGCGCTCGGCGTCGTCGCCGTCGTCGGCATCGTCCTCGCGATCGCCGGCGTGATCGGCGCGGCGCTCCCCGTGCTGGCCGCGATCATCGCGGTCGTCTGCTTCGTGTTGTTCCGGCGCGCCGTCGGCAGCTAGGCTCGCCGGCCGGCCCGCCGTCGCGCGATGGCTCGCTGCCCGATCCGCGACGGCACGCTGCCGGGGGACCTGCCGTACCTCGCGGTCGGCAGCGGCCCGCCGCTGCTCGTGCTCGGCGGCCTGATGCCCGAGTCCGGCATCCCCCGCGGCGTCGCGTGGCTCTCGGCGTACACGTCGATCCGGCCGTTCGGCTCCCGGCAGACGGCGTACTGGATCAACCGCCGCCGCGGGATGGCGGCGCGCACGACGATGGCCGAGCTCGCGACCGAGCACGCGGAGGCGATCCGCGCCGCCTTCGCGGGACCCGTCGACGTCGTCGGGATCTCGACCGGCGGGAGCATCGCGCTGCAGCTCGCGGTCGACCACCCCGACGTCGTGCGGCGGCTCGTCGTCGCCTCCTCGGCGGCGCGACTCGCCGGCGAGGGCCTGCGCTCGCAGCGCGAGCTCGGCGAGGTCGCGCGCCGCGGCGACCGGCGCGGCGCCTTCCGCCTGCTGGCGAGCGACGTCCTGCGGCCGGGTCCGCTCGAGCGGCTGCTCGGCGGCCTGCTGTGGCTCGCCGGCCCGCTCGTCTTCCCCTTGGCGGGGGACCTCTCGGACATGGTCGCGACGATCGACGCCGAGGACGACTTCGACCTGCGCGACCGCGTCGGCCGGATCCAGGCGCCGACGCTCGTGATCGGGGGCGCGCGCGACCGCTTCTACGAGCGCGAGCTGTTGACCGAGACGGCCGAGCTGATCCCGGGCGCGCGGCTGCTGCTCTACCCCCGCCGCGGCCACACGACCGCGATCGCCGATCCGCGTTTCGCGCGCGACGTGCGGGCGTTCCTGCGCGTCAGCGCGGACGTCCCGACAGCGCAAGCGTCCGGTTCTTGAAGCGGACGTCCTCGGTCACGTCCGTGCCGAGCCAGTCGGGCGGCTCGTAGGCCGCGCTGTCCGTCTCGCCGGCGAACTCGACCTCAGCCGTCACCAGTCCCGCGAGCGCGCCCTCGTAGACGTCGAGCTCGATCGTGAGGCCGTCGCCCGCGGGCAGCTCGTGGCGGACCTTCACGACGCGGCGGCCCTCGGTCAGCGGCCACAGCGCCGCGAAGCGGCGCGCGTCGATCTCCAGCTCCTCCTCCACCCGCGTCCCGCCGCCCGTCGACTTGACGGTCAGCGTCGCCTGCCGGTCGCGACGGCGGACGCGCACCTCGACCTCGTCGGTGATCGCGAGGTAGCCCTGCTCGATCCGCGTCGCGGGGAAGCGGTCGAGCTGCGCCGGCGGCCGCGGCAGCAGGAACTTGCGCTCGATCTCGGTGCCCTCGGGCATGATCAGGCCGGCTCGCCGGCGCGCGCTTCGCGCACGGCCGCACGCAGATAGCGTCCCAGCCGCCGCCTGAACGCCTTCGGCCGCTCGGCATAGAGCCGGCGGCCGAGCCGCTCGGCCTGCTCCAGCAGCTCGCCGCGGCGCTCGTCGATCAGTCGCTCGAGCGCGTCGAGGTCGACCGCCGGGCCGACCGGCAGCTCGATCCCCTGCTCGAGCCGCGCGCGCAGCAGCGCCAGGTCGTGGTCGTCGCCGAGCAGCTCGGCGAGGGCATGCGCCTCCTCCCCGTGCGCGTGCAGGACGGCCGGCCAGGCCTCGCTCAGCAGCCGCTCGTGGTACCAGAGGTCCTTCGCCCGCTTGCGCCAGGCATGCAGGCGCTCGACCGTCGGCTGCTCGAGCGCGGCCTCGAACGCCGAGCCGCCGCGAGCGTAGCCGCGGGTAGCGCCCTCGCGCAGCGCGTCCCAGTCGGCGCCCTCGAGCGGCCACTGGTCGACGCGCGCGGCGGCCGCGCGCAGACGCTCCACCAGCGCCTGGCGGTCGGCCGTCGCGCCGCCCTCGCGGCTGGCCTGCGACTCGCGCTCGAGCGCGTCGCGCAGCGCCTCGAAGTCGGCGATCGGGAGCTGGCCGACGAAGCGCTTGGCGAGCAGCTGCACCGTCTCGACGAGCACGTCCGCGTCGCGCGTGTCGGAGAGCGCGAGCGCGATCTCGCGCAGCGCGTCGTTCTCCGCCGCATAGGCCTTGCGGCCGAGCGCGGGGCGCGCGAGCCGCAGCAGCGAGCGGGTTCTCTTGAGGCTCTTGCGGGCGTCGTGGAGCGCGCCGATCGGGTCCGTGCCGGGGTCCTCGAGCCGCGCGGCGGCGCGCTCGAGCTGCTCGCGTGCGGTCGCGCGGACGGATGCGGGCAGATCGTCGGCGATGCTCAGGCGGTAGCCCATCGATTGTCCTCTCGTCGTACGTTCTGCGTGCACGCTAGCGACCTTCTCCACCTAGGAGGGCGAAAAGGTGGTGCACGGGGGCTCGCCGCCGCTGCCGCCGCCTCCCCGCGCCGCCGTAAGCAACGCCAAACACGGTTGTCAATCAACTCAACGATGCAGTCGTTTCGTGAACAGGGCTGGCGCAGCGTACATGCGCCGCTCACGATCGCCTGGAGCGTCGCTCTCGGGGACGCCCGCGTCTTCCATGGTCTGCCGCCCTTCCGCGAGTGCGGCGTGCCGCGCTCGGCGCGCGACTGCCAGGCTGTCGCCGTGCCGTAGCCGTCGAGCACCGATCGGGGGGCCCGCTGGCGGCGTTGACACGCAGTGGTGTTGACGCAACTTGTAATCAAGCGGTAAATTCGATGCGCGTGCCCGCGACGGCGCGATCCGCGGGCGCCGCGCGCCGCAGGGCGCCAACAAACGGCTGATCCTCGCCATCATCGCCGGCCGCCCCGGCATCGCCGCGCCCGAGATCTCCGCGCTCACCGGCCTCAAGCGGACCGTCGTCGCCTCGACCGTCAGCCGCCTCATGCGCACCGGCGAGCTCGAGGCCTGTGGCGGCGGCGTGCGACTGCCCGACGCGCACGCGGCGCACGCCGCCGCCTGAGCGCGTTCGACGCCGCGTCCCGCTACAGCCGGCGCTAGCGTGCAGCGCATGAGCTCCCGCAGGCGCATCGACCGCGAGCCCCCGGAGGGCGGCCGCTTCGACGAGGCCGGCGACGCGACGCGCCGGACCCACCTCGCGAACGAGCGCACCTACCTGGCCTGGTGGCGCTCGGGCCTCGCGAGCATGGCCGGCAGCATCGGCACCGGCCGGCTCGTGCCGGCACTGACGACCGGCAACCACGTGCTCTACACGATCAGCGGCATCGGCTTCGCGCTGCTCGGGGTCGCCTTCTTCGTCTACGGCTGGCAGCGCTACCGCGAGGTCGACCGCGCGATCGCCCGCGGCGAGTACGCACGCCCCGACGAGCGACTGCTGGCGGCTCTCGCCGGCGTCGGCGTCGCGCTCGCGGTGATCGTCCTCGTGATCGTGCTGGTCGACGCCTAATCGTGGAATCGGCTGCGCCGATTCCATTGGGAGTTGGCCTGGCGGCCAGCTCCCGGCCAACTCCCGGCCTAGAAGACGACGGTCTTGTTCTCGTGCACGAGCACGCGGTCGGCGAGATGCCGGTGGACCGCGCGGGCGAGCACGGTGCGCTCGATGTCGCGGCCGATCCGCACCAGCGCGGGAACGTCGTCGCGATGGCTGACGCGCGCGACGTCCTGCTCGATGATCGGGCCGGCGTCGAGCTCCTCCGTCACGTAGTGGGCGGTCGCGCCGATGATCTTGACGCCCCGCTCGCTCGCGCGGCGGTAGGGGTCGGCGCCCGCGAAGGCCGGCAGGAAGGAGTGGTGGATGTTGATCAGCGGCGCGCCGACGGAGGCGAGGAACTCGCCCGAGACGACCTGCATGTAGCGCGCGAGGACGACGAGGTCGAAGCGGCCCGCGAGCGCCTCCCGCATCTCGGCCTCCGCCGCGGGCTTCGTCGCGGGGCTGACGGGCACGTGGAGGAACGGCACGCCGAAGCTCTCGACGTCGCGCTCGACGTCGCGGTGGTTCGAGATCACGAGTCCGATCTGCGCGTCGAGGTCGCCGTTGCGGGCGCGCCACAGCAGGTCGAGCAGGCAGTGGTCCTCGCGCGAGACGAGGATCGCCATCCGCTTGCGGACGGCCGCGTACGAGATCGACCACTCCATCGCGAACTGCTCGGCGACGGTCGCCGCGAACGCCTGCTCGAGCCGCTCTCCGCCGGCCGCGAGGCCGTCGAGCGCGAACTCCATCCGCATGTAGAACATGCCGCCGGTGGGGTCGGTCGAATGCTGGTCGGACTCGAGGATGTTGGCCCCGTGCTCGAAGAGGAAGCGCGAGACGGCGGCGACGATCCCTCGCCGATCCGGGCAGGAGATCAACAGGCGCGCGGTGTTCGGCGGCGCCTCCTCGTCCGTCGTCTCTGCCCCCGTTGGCGTCATTCGCGTAGCTCTTCGATCGGGCCGCGGCCGCGGCCCAGGATCCGAGAGCCTACTTCTTCGCGGCCTGCTTCTGGTCGCCCTGCAGCAGCGCGGCGGCGTCGGCGCCGTCGGAGCCGGCATCGCTCGAGCTGCCCGTCATCGTGAGCTTCCCGTCCGTGGCGAGCCGCGCCGTCAGCGCGGGGGTCGCCGCGGCCGCGGCGGCTGAGGCCAGCGGCAGGCCAGCGGCGGTCGTGGCGGTCGTGGCGGGGTGCTCGCGTGGTGGAGCGGCGTGTTCGGCGTCGTCGGCGTCGTCGGCGTCGTGCTCGCGGGATCGACCGGCGTCGTCGGGGTCGTCGGCGTCGGCGCGGGCTCGGTCGGCGTCGTGGCGGGTGGCGGGACGACCGGCGCTGGGGTGGTCGCGGGCGGCGGCGGTGCCGGCGCGGTCGCGGGGGGCAGCGTCGGGGTGGGCGTCGTTCGGCGCCCCCAGCAGCGCGACGCCGCCGCCGGCGCTGACGCCGCGCCCGCTCCAGGTGAACGGGGTCGCGTTTCCCCTGTGCGTCGGCGATCGGGACGACGTCCCACGGCGCTCGCGCTCGTGCGGCGCAGCAGCACCGTCGCGTTCGCGACCGATCGGCCGCCCGCCGCGGACGCCGGCACCGCCCCGACGGTTCCCTCGGCCCACGTCTCGCCGCCGCCCTCGCCGGGCGAGGCGCCGATCCGCCGCACGTCGCGGGTCGGCGCGCCCACAGCGGCAGGAAGCTGGCAGGACCGTGGTAGGGAAGTGCTTCGTCACAACTCGTCATCAGGTCGTTCACAGCGGCGCGTGCGGGCGCGCGCCGGAAGCCGCGCCGGGCGCTACTCGTCCTCGACCGACGCCGCGTACCAGTCGCCGCCGCGGCGGGCGAGCGTG
>JAOPZA010000202.1 GCA_025964325.1 Conexibacter sp. | reverse complement strand
CGCGCGTCGCCGTGCGGCGCGTCGGCGCGCTCGGCGGCGCCGTCTTCCGCGACGTGGCGCCGGGGCGTGGCTACCGCGTGCGCCAGTCGGGCGGCGGAGGCGCGCCGGGCCGCGGCGCGGCCGGTGGGGGCGCGACCGCGTCGGCCGCCCTCGGCGTCCTCTCCATCCGCTCCGCTCCGCCCACCGCCGCGACGTACCGCCAGCGGATCCCGGCCAGCGGCTACGGCTACCTCACGACGCGCGACGGCACGCAGCTCGCGATCGATGTGCACCTCCCCGCCGGCGGCGCCGCGAAGCTCTACCCGACGCTGGTCGAGTACTCGGGCTACGGCTACGCGAACCCGGCCGGCGGCGAGAGCTCGATCGCGCAGATCGCCACGCTGCTCGGCTTCGCCGTCGTCGACGTGAACATGCGCGGCACGGGCTGCTCGGGCGGCGCCTTCGACTACTTCGAGCCGCTGCAGGGGCTCGACGGCTACGACGTGATCGAGACAGTCGCCCGGCAGCCGTGGGTCCTCGACCACAAGGTCGGGATGATGGGCGTCTCCTACGGCGGCATCAGCCAGCTGTTCGTCGCCGCCACGCGACCGCCGAGCCTGGCGGCGATCGCGCCGCTGTCGGTGATCGACAACACCGCCACGACGCTCTACCCCGGCGGGATCCTCAACACCGGCTTCGCGCTCTCGTGGGCGAACGATCGCGTGCACGACGCGCTGCCGGCCTCGCCGCGCGGCGGCCAGCCGTGGGCGCTCGCGCGGATCCGCGAGGGGGATCGGATCTGCAGAGCCAACCAGGTGCTGCACACCGAGGCCGTCGACCTGCTGACGAAGCTCCACGCGAACCGCTACTACGTGCCGAAGGTGGCCGACCCGCTGGCGCCGATCACGTTCGTCCACGAGATCGGGGTCCCGACCTATCTCGCCTGCCAGTGGACCGACGAGCAGACCGGCGGCCACTGCCCCGACCTCGCCGAGCACTTCACCGGCACCCGGCGGAAGTGGTTCACGTTCACGAACGGCACGCACATCGACTCGCTCGACCCCGCGACCTTCAACCGCTGGTACGACTTCCTCGAGCTCTACGTCGCCCACCGCGCGCCGCGGCTGCCGCCGGCGCTCGGAGTGCTCGCCCCGACCGTCTTCGCGACCGCGATGGGCGTCCCGGGCGTGACGCTGCCCGACGACCCGATCCAGGCGCAGCCGACCTACGCCGCCGCGCTCGCGGCCTTCGAGCAGCTGCCGCCGGTACGCGTCCTGTTCGACAACGGCGCCGGCAGCGCGACCGCGGGCGCGCCGGTCGCCGCCTTCGAGCAGTCGTTCGCCCGCTTCCCGCTGCCAGGGACGCAGCCCCGCTCGTGGTTCTTCGCGCCGGGCGGCGCGCTGGCCGACGCGAAGCCGGCCGAGAGCGGCGTCGACCGTTTCACCTGGAGCCCGCGCGCGCGGCCGCCGACCAGCTTCCGCGGGAACACGGCGGCCGGAGCGGGCGGCCTGTGGACGGCGACGCCGGCCTACCGCTGGCTGCCGCACCCGCGCGGCCGTGCCGTCTCCTACGTCGGTCCGCCGCTGGGCGCGACCACGGCGGTCGTCGGCGCCGGCGCCGTGCAGACGTGGGTGCGCTCGCCGGCCGCCAGCGTCGACCTGCAGGTGACCGTCTCCGAGGTCCGGCCGGACGGCACGGAGAGCTTCGTCCAGAACGGCTGGCTGCGCACGAGCGCGCGCAAGCTCGACGCGCGCACGAGCACGCTGCTCGAGCCGGTGCTGAGCCTGCGCGCGGCCGACGCCGCGCCGCTGCCCGCGAACCGCTTCGCGCGCGTCACGATTCCCCTCTACTACGAGGGCCACGTCTACCGCGCCGGCTCGCGTCTGCGCGTCACGATCTCGGCGCCGGGCGGCGATCAGCCGGTCTGGGCGTTCAGCGAGACGCGTCCGCGGGGCACGACGACGGTCGACGTCGCGCACACGAGCGCGATGCCGTCGCGGATCGTGCTGCCGGTCGTCTCCGGCGTCGCGGAGCCGACCGCGCTGCCGCCCTGCCCGAGCCTGCGCGGCGAGGCCTGCCGCGCCTACGGGCCGTTCGAGAACATCCCCGCGCCGGCGCGGACCTCGGCCGCCCGCTGAGGCTATCGTGGGCCCCATGACCACCAACGAGAAGCCCCAGGTTGAGGTGCCGGCCGACGCGCCGGCGTACGACGAGCTCGTGATCGACGACATCGTCGTCGGCGAGGGCGAGGAGGCCGCCGCCGGCCACACCGTCGAGGTGCACTACGTCGGCGTCTCCTTCAAGACGGGCGAGCAGTTCGACGCCTCCTGGGACCGCGGCGACACCTTCAAGTTCGGGCTCGGCAAGGGCCAGGTGATCGCAGGCTGGGACCGCGGCGTCGCGGGCATGAGAGTCGGCGGACGCCGTCGCCTGACGATCCCGGCGAACCTCGCCTATGGCAGACGCGGCGCCGGCAGCGTCATCGGCCCCGACGAGACGCTCGTCTTCGTCGTGGATCTGATCGCCGTCCGCTGACGGACGCCGGCTGGCGCCGGCGCCGCGGGCTGGCGCCGACGGTCGGGAGATCGCCCACCGGCTGGCGCCGGCGGCGATCTCCCAGAGGCCGGAGATCCGCCTAGCCGCCGTCGTGGGCGCCGGCGAGCGCGTGTGCGCCGTGGCCGACCTTCTTGACGGCGTCGCTGTACATCGCCATCTCGCGGCCGACCGCTTCGCCGGTCACCGCCGGCACGACGCCGAAGTTCTCGACGATGAGACTGGCGTCGATGGTCGCGCGGCGGAACTCCTCGTCGTTCGGGAGTGCCGCGCACTGCGTCTCGCTGCCGTGGGCGATGAAGAACCCGCCGAGGTCCCCGCCGTGTGGATCGAGAAGCGCCACGTCCATGCTCGCGATCCGCCCGTCGGACTGCATCCGTCCGAGCAGCTCGACGAACTCGTTGAAGACCTCGATCGCCCGCTCCTCACGGCCGCGCACGGGCACTCCGAAGCCGATGAACAACGCTCGATCGGCCATCACGACTCCTTCCTGTCGCTCGTCATCCGAAGCTCGCACAACGGCCCG
>JAOPZA010000197.1 GCA_025964325.1 Conexibacter sp. | reverse complement strand
CAGCGTAGCGCTCGAGCCCGCCCGCCTGCGCGGCGTGGAGCTGCAACGCCGACCTCAACACGGGCCCAAGACGGGAACAGTTCTCATTCTCTGTAAGATCCCGGGCATGCCCCTGCGCTCCGACTCCCCCGCCCCCCGCCGCCTCGGCACGTCCGTCCTCGTGCCGCTGGCGCTGCTCGCCGCGCTGGTCCTCGCCGGCTGCGGCGGCTCCGGCACGAAGGGCGCGACGGCCGCGAACGCCGCGAACGGCACCGCCGGCGGCGGGGCGGCGCGGGTGAAGGTGATCGCGACCTCGACCCAGCTCGGCGACCTCGTCCGCACGATCGGCGGCGACGCCGCCGACGTGACCCAGATCCTCCAGCCGAACACCGACCCGCACGACTACGAGCCGCGGCCGAACGACGTCAAGCAGACGGCCGGCGCGAAGATCGTCTTCGAGAGCGGCGACAACCTCGACAAGTGGATGGCCAAGGTGATCGATCAGTCCGGCGGCAAGCCGACCGTGGTCGACCTCGCCAACTCCAACGTCGACCGCCAGCCGGGCCAGGCGGGCGGCCGGGATGCCTCGACCTACGACCCCCACTGGTGGCACGACCCGACCAACGTCGAGGCCGCGGTCCCCGTCATCCGCGACGCGCTCATGGCCGCCGACGCAGCCGGCAAGGCGACCTACGCGGCGAACGCCGACGCCTACCTCGCGAAGCTCAGGACCCTCGACGCCGGCATCGAGACCTGCTTCGCCGCGATCCCCGCGAGCCAGCGCAAGCTGGTCACCGACCACGACGCGTTCAACTACTTCGCCAAGCGCTACGGCGTGACCGTGGTCGGCGCCGTGATCCCGTCGCAGACGACGCAGGCGCAGGCCTCGGCCGGCGACGTCGCAAAGCTCGTGAAGGTGATCGAGGCGCAGGGCGTCAGAGCCGTCTTCCCGGAGAGCTCGATCAACCCGAAGCTCGCGAACGCGATCGCGCGGGAGACGGGCGCCTCCGCCAACTACACGCTCTACGGCGACACGCTCGGGCCGCAGGGCTCGAAGGGCGCGACCTACCTGGCGATGGAGCAGGCGAACGCGGACGCGATGGTGCGCGGCTTCAGCGGCGGCGCGAAGAGCTGCACGATCGCCGGACTCTGACGTCGCGCCACGCGCTCAGCGCGGGCCGGGCACGCCGCGGAAGGCGAACGGCGCCGGCTCGCGCCCCGGTTGGACGAACCAGCACTCGCCGCCGGCGGCGCCGGCTCCGGCCGCGCCCGCGAGCAGCCGCACGACCGTCGCCGCAACCCGCTCGGGCGGGATCAGTGGGATCCCGAGCTCGCTCAGCGCGCCGCGGATCGGCTCGACGATCGCCGTCTCGGCAAAGCCCGGACAGATCGCGTTGAAGCGGATCCCCTCGGCCGCAAGCGCAGGTCCGACCGCGCGCACGAAGCCGACGACGGCGTGCTTGTTGGCGCTGTAGATCGGCTCCAGCGGCATGCCGGCGAGACCGGCGAGCGACGAGGTCGCGACGATCGCGCCGCGCTCGGGCCCGTCGTTCTTCCGCATGGCCGACAGCACGGCGTGCGTCCCGAACACGACGCCGTCGAGGTTGACGCCGATCGCGCGGCGGTAGAGCGCGAGGTCGAACTCCTCCCCGATGCCGCAGCCGGTCGAGATGCCGGCGTTGAGGAAGGCGAGGTCGAGGCCGCCACAGCGCTCCTGTGCGAACGCGACGGCGGCGCGGTTGGCCTCGAGGTCGCAGACGTCGGTCGCGATCGCGTGACCGCCGACGGCGGCGGCGACCTCCGCGCCGGCGTCGGTGTCGAGGTCGGCGACGACGACCTCCGCGCCGGCCTCCGCCAGCGCGAACGCGGTCGCGCGGCCGATGCCGCTCGCGCCGCCGGTGACGAGCGCCACCTTGTCGCGCAGCACGGTGAGCTCGGCGGGAGCGGCGGACGCTGCGGACACGGGATCTCCTGGGGCGGACTGCGGGAACCGAGACGGCGGGCTGCGCGGCAGGGTACCGTACGCTGGTACCAGTCGGTACCAGGTCGCGAGGGAGAGCGCCGCTCGAGGAGCTCGTCCGCCGCTTCGCGCGCGCCGCACCCGCCGCGCTTCGGCGCGGCAGCGCGGGGCTGAGCCCCCTACGAGCCGGGCGGCCGGAGCGCGGAGAGCACGCGCTCGAGCACGGCGAGGTCGTCCGCGGGCAGCTCGCGCAGCGCCGCCGGCGGCACGTCGAGCAGCTGCTCGGCGCGCCGCGCCAGGTCCGCCCCCGCCTCCGTCACGGTCACGATCTTCGCGCGCCGATCGCGCGGGTCGACGCTGCGCGCAACGAGCCCGCGCTGCTCGAGGTCGTCGACGATCAGCGTCGTGTACGGCGGGTCGGTCGCGAGTCGCGCGGCCAGCTCGCGCATCGTCAGCGGGCCGTCGACCAGTCTCCGGAGCGCCTTGACGCGCACGAAGCTGAGGCCGAAGGCGTCGGCCACGGCCTTGCGGCGGTCGTGGTCGAGCACCAGCTCGCGGATGATCCGCCAGCTGCGCTGGGCCGCATCCATCAGGCTCCCACCGGCTGCTCGCGCAGCAGCGCCGCGGTGCGCGACGCCGTTCCGCGCGCCCAGCGGCTCGTCGTCGCCAGTCCGAGCACCAGCACGATCGCGCCGCAGGCGGCGATCACCCACCAGCCGAGGTGGCCGGCGCTCACGATCTGGCCCGGGGCCGCCACCGCGCTCGCGGGGACCGCGATCGCGCCGAGCACCGCGACGCCGAGCGAGCTGCCGACCTGCCGGCTCGTCGAGGCGACCGCGGCGGCGACGCCGGCCTGGTCGGCCGGCATGCCGGAGACGGCGGTGTTCGTGATCGGCGGGTTGACGAAGCCGAAGCCGATCCCGAACAGCCCGTAGCCGACCAGCAGGTGCAGGAACGACGTCGTCTCGTTCAGGTCCGTCAGCAGCAGGCCCCCGAGCAGGATCCCGGCGCCGCCGAGCACGAGCGACGGGCGCGCGCCGAGGCGGCCGACGAGCCGCCCGGAGATCGGTCCGAAGACGAGCGTCATCGCCGCCATCGGGACCATCCAGAGGCCGGCGTGCAGCGGCGAGAAGTGACGCGCCTCCTGCAGGTAGAGGGAGTTGAGGAACAGGAAGCCGCCGAGCGCGGCGAACGTCGCGACCGCGATCGCCGTCGCGCCGGAGAAGGGCGCGCTGCGGAAGAAGCGGACGTCGATCAGCGGCTCGCGATGGCGCAGTTCGTGAACGATGAGCGCGACGAGCGCGACCGCGGCGGTCGCGAACAACGCCACGCTCTTGCCCGACGTCCAGCCCGAGCTGGGCGCCTCGATGATCCCGTAGGTGAGCGAGACGAGCAGCACGATCACGAGGGCCTGACCGATCGGGTCCAGGCGGCGGGCGCGGGCCGCCTTCGACTCCGGCACGAAGCGCGCCGTCAGCAGCACGGCGGCGATCCCGACCGGGACGTTGATCCAGAAGATCGCACGCCAGCCGACCGCCTCCACCAGCAGCCCGCCGACGATCGGGCCGAATGCCATGCTGATGCCGATCACGCCGCCCCAGATGCCGATCGCCTGCGCCCGCTCGCGCGGATCGGTGAACGTGTTGCGGATGATCGACATCGCGACCGGGTTGAGCATCGAGCCGCCGATCGCCTGCACGACGCGGAACGCGATCAGCAGCTGCGCGTTCGGGGCGATGCTGCAGAGCAGCGAGCCGAGCGTGAAGAGCACGAGCCCGATCTGGAAGACCCGCGCGCGGCCGAGGCGGTCGGCCGTGGAGCCGGACAGCATCAGCAGCGCGGCGAGCGTCAGGGTGTAGGCGTCGATCGTCCACTGCAGCTGCGCGACCGATGCGTGGAGGTCGCTGCGGATCGCCGGCAGCGCGACGTTCACGACGGTCGCGTCGAGCCCGACGATGAACAGGCTCATGCAGCAGATCGCGAGGATCAGCCAGCGGCGGGGATCGCGCTCGTCGCGGTCGTCGAGAGGCTGCGGCACCCGTGCCACGATAGCAATGCTTGTAGAGCTACAACTATCTGCCCGCCGGCCCGGCGTGACCGGGCGTGGCCGGGCGCGACCCGGCGCGACGCCGCCGCGGCGCTGCGCCGCGGGAGCGGTCGCGTAGTACCCCCAGGGGGAATCGAACCCCCGCTACCAGCGTGAAAGGCTGGCGTGCTGACCGCTACACCATGGGGGCAGGGCGGGAACCAGGCATTGTAGTTCCTGGGTCTGCAACGATGAGGATGCGCGTCTAGCTCATCGGGTAGAGCACCGGACTTTTAATCCGGCGGGCTGGGTTCGAGTCCCAGGACGCGCATCGCTGCGGCCGGTGGAGGCTCACCGGCGGCGCGTCCCGGGATTCGTTCAGGACGCCTTCGCGAGACGGACGCCGTTGGCGCCCTCGGGCTCGAGTATGCCCTTGCGCTTGAGCTGCGAGATCGTCGTGTGGACGGTCGGCTTGGCGATGCCGGTCTGGTCGGCGACCTCCGAGGCGGAGACGCCCGGCTGCTGCTCGACGATCCTCAGGATCGCCTCACGGTTGGCGCCACGCGGAGCACGGCGGCGCTTGCCACCGGCGTACGGGGCGCGGGTGCCGCTCGAGGCGCCGTTCGTGCGCGCACGGGTGGCGCGCGGGGCCGGCGAGCTGGCGCCGTTCAGCTCGCCGGTCAACGCGACGAGAACGGCCTCCAACTGATCCTTCTCCTCGATCAGCGGCGCCAGTTCCTTGAGCCGTTGCTCGATGTCTCTTTGAATTTGCCCGACGAGGTCTGCCATGCGTGTTACTCCTGAGGACGAGGGGGGTGAGCGGCATGCTATCAACGACGCAGGATCGATTGAATGGGCGCGCACAGCAACATCAAGAACATGGCATGCTCCCGTCACATCCCGTATTGGTGAAGATTGTCTTAGCGGACTTGGTCGAGCGCCAGCCGCTGCTCGAGCGGAGCGGGCCGTCCGATGTGGAATCCCTGTGCGTAGTCGACCCCGAGACGGCGCAGTAGTTCAAGCGTCTCGTGATCGCCGACGTACTCGGCGATCGTCTGCTTGCCCATACCGCGCGCGATGTCGACGGCGGCCCGGATCAGCAGTTGATCGGTCTGGCTCGTCGTGCAGGAGCGAACGAACTCGCCGTCGATCTTGAGGATGTCGAACGGCAGATGCTTGAGGTAGTAGAACGAGCCGAAGCCGGCGCCGAAGTCATCCAGCGCGAAACGACAGCCGAGCTCGGCAAGTCGTGCTGCGAACTGCTGCGCGCGCGGGATGTTCGCGACAGCGACCGTCTCTGTCACTTCGAGAACCAGGTTGACCGGGTCGATCTCGCTCGTGCGCAGTTCGCGTTCGATCAGCGTCAGCAGATCCGGGTCCCCGGTCGAGCTGCCGGAGATGTTCACCTCGAAGACGAGGTCGCGTCCGGCGCGCCGCTGCTCGCCCATGTGGCGGATCGCGCGCGAGACGACCCAGCGGTCGATCTCCTGCATCAGGTCGAAGCGCTCCGCGATGTTGATGAACGCAGCCGGCGGGATCACGTCGTTGTGCTCGTCCAGCATCCGCAACAGCAGCTCGTGCTGGCGCACCTCGCCGCTCTGCAACTCGACGATCGGCTGCGCGTAGAGCGTGAAGCGATCCTCCTCGAGCGCCTCGCGAATCCGCTCCGCCCACGTGATCCGCGCCTTCATCCGGGATGCCCCGCGCTCGTGCTGCGTGAACGTCGTCGCGCGGTCGCGACCCGCCTCCTTCGCGTCGTACATCGCGAGGTCGGCGTTGACGAGCAGGTCCTCGGCAGTCAATCGCTCGGTGTCCGCGAACAATGCGACGCCGATGCTCGCCGTGACCGAGCGGCGCCGGCCGGCGGGCGTGATGACGGACTGCGACCGCACGGCGGCGAGGACCGCCTGCGCGACCGCCTCCGCCTCCGCGGCGCCGCCGCGCGGCAGCAGCACGGCGAACTCGTCGCCGCCGAGCCGCGCCAGCACGTCGCTGTCACGCAGCCTCGCCCGCAACGTCTGCGCGACCTTCACGATCAACTCGTCGCCGACGTTGTGGCCGAGCGTGTCGTTGATGTGCTTGAAGCGATCGATGTCGAGCACGAGCGCCGCGCCCTCGGGCCCGTAGCGCTCGACCTGGCGGATGTGCTGATTCAGCTCACGCTCGAACGAGCGGCGATTGAGCAGGCCGGTCAGCGGGTCGTGATCCGCCATGTGCTGGAGCTGCGCCTCGTAGCGGACGCGCTCGGAGACGTCCTGGATCTGCCCGAGGAAGTGCTGCGGCGTGCCGTCCGGCGCGCGCACGAGCGTCGCATGGACCGCGACCCAGACGACCTGGCCGACGACGTCGACGAAGCGCTTCTCCATCCAGTACGTGGTCTGCTCGCCGGACAGCAGGCTGCGCATCATCTCCTCGTCGAGCGAGATGTCGCCGGGATGGCTCAGCTCGGAGAAGCTCATGTCCGCCAGCTCGTCGCGGGTGTAGCCCGTGATCGCGCAGAGCGCGTCGTTGATCTGGATGAAGCGCCCCTCGAGGTCGGACAGCGCCATCCCGATCGGCGCCGCCTCGAAGGCGGTGCGGAAGCGCTGCTCGGCGCCGGCGAGCCGCTCGACGCTGTTGCGCAGCGCCTGGTCGGCGGCGACGCGCTCGCTGATGTCGCGCACGATCGCCTGGCCCTCGACCGGCTTCCCGCTCGCGGGGTCGAGCACCCGGCGCACGCGCGCCTCGGTCCAGACGTGGTGCCCGTCGCGGTGGCGCAGCCGGCTCGTGACGGTGACTGTGCCGTCGTCGTCGACGATGCGCGTACGCGCCCCGACGACGTGCTCGCGATCCTCGGGATGGACGAACTCGTCCGGCCGGCGCCCCAGGAGCTCCTCCGGCGCGTAGCCGATCAGCTCGCGACAGGCGGGCGACGCGTACGTGATCGCGCCGCTCGGGTCGAAGACGAGGATCAGGTCGGTCGCGTTCTCCGCCAGCAGGCGGTGGCGCCGTTCGGCGTCGCCCAGCTCCGCCTCGGCGTGGTCGCGCTCGGCCATGCGGACGGCGACCAGCTCGAGCGCGTAGCGCTCGCGGCGGGAGGCCTGGAAGATCAGCAGCCCGAGCGCGATCGTCAGCAGGGCCCCGGAGATGATGATCGTCCAGGCGCTGCCGTAGTTGGGTGCCGGCCGTGAGACGGTCACCGTCCAACGGTGCCCGGCTCCGAACACCGTTCTCGAGAGCGCATGGCTCATCCGGTCGCCGCGCGCGACCGCGGGTTGGCCGTCGACGCTGAGCCCGAACGCGACGTTCGACGGAACCAGCGATGCGACCACGGTCTGCACGTCGCGCAGGCGGTAGACGCCGACGGCGAAGCCGATCGCGTCGGCGCGGCGGGCGGCGACCGTCGTCGGCGAGCTCCCGCTGCGGTAGACGGGGGTGAAGAGGACGATTCCGGCGCCCGTCCCGCTGGCGAGCTGGAGCGGCGTCGTCGCTCGCGTCGTGGCGAGGTCGGCGGCGGCCTGCATCGCGGCGAGCCGATGCGGCGCGGCCCCCTCGTCGAACCCGACCGGGGCGCGCGCGTAGCGCGAGACGGAGGCGACGATCGGGTAGTAGGCGAGGCGGGGCCCCGACGGCGTGCCGCGGATGTCGGCGAGGATCGGTCCGTGGTCGCGCTCGTAGGTCGCGCGCTGCGACGCCGGGATGATCCGCACGTACGAGACGGACGCCAGCGCCGGGGTCGTCAGGAGGTGCGCGGCGGCGGCCTGGAAGCGCCGCTGCGGCAGGTCGGGCGCGGTCGCGAGCAGGCTGCCGAGGTCGACGAGACGGTCGCTCGTGACCGTCAGCGCTCGCTGCAGCAGCCCGAGCGACTGCTCCGCGAGCCGCTGTTGCTGATGCGCGGCGGAGCGGCGCTCTTGGTGGACGACGGCGATCGTGGCGACCGCGGTCGCAGCGGCGAGCAGGACGGCGCCGAGCAGCGCGATCGGCAGCCGGCGCGGCCGTAGCGTCATGCGGGCGGCTCGCCGGCGGCGGCCACGCGGTACGGACAGCATCGATTTGAGCCCCTCGACCTCACCCGCACCCTATCGGCAGCGCGCTCGAGGGGCTGTAGCTCAGGGTGCCCTCCGCCGCAGCGCGGCGGCGGCGTCGGCGCGCGTCGGCACGACGGGGAAGAGCTCGTCGAGCCCCATCACGGCGAACACGCGCGCGATCGCGGGATGCGTGTTGACGATCGCGATCCGGCCGCCGTGGCCCGCCAGCCGGCGCGAGGCGGTCAGCAGCGCATGGCAGCCGCTCGCGTCGACGAAGCTGCAGTCCGCGAGGTCGACGACGAGCCGCGCCGGGCGGCGGTCGATCTGCGCGCGCAGCTGCTCGCGCAGGTCCGGGGCCGTGAAGAGGTCGAGCTCGCCGTGCACGACGACGAGCGCGTCGCCGTTCTCGAGCGACGCCTTCTCGAGCGAGAACGTCGGCACGCGAGCGGCTTGACGGGAGTGTGGCTGCGACATACGGGGTGCGCCGTGCTACCTCCGGCGCGCCACACGACCTACCCACGGCGCTGCCGGAGAAAACCGGGCGGCCGCGCGGGAGTCGATCCCGCCCGGCCGCCCGGGCAGGTCAATGCTTGAAGTGACGCCGGCTCGTGAAGACCATCGCGACGCCAGCTGCGTCGGCGGCCGCCACGACGTCGGCGTCGCGGATCGAGCCGCCGGGCTGGATGATCGCCGTGACGCCGGCGTCGATCGCGAGCTGAGGGCCGTCGGCGAAGGGGAAGTAGGCGTCGGAGGCGAGCGCGGCGCCGGGGATCGAGCCCTCGCGCGCCTTCTCGACCGCGAGCTGGACCGAGTCGACGCGGCTCATCTGACCCGCGCCGATGCCGATCGTGGCGTCGTCCTTCGCGAGGACGATCGCGTTCGAGCGCACGTGCTTGCAGACGCGCCAGGCGAACAGCAGGTCCCCCCACTCGGCGTCGGTCGGTGCGCGCCTGGTCGCGACGGTCAGCTCGGAGCGCTCCTGCGTGTCGAGGTCGCGGTCCTGCACGAGCATGCCGCCGGCGACCTGCTTGAGGTCGGGCTCGGCCAGGTACAGCGCCTGCTGCTCGTCGTCCTGCAGGATCCGCATGTTCTTCTTCGTCGCGAGGATCTCGAGCGCAGCGTCGTCGTAGCCGGGCGCGAAGAGCACCTCGATGAACTGTCTGACGAGCGCCTGCGCGAGCGGCGCGTCGACGGGGCGGTTGAGGTGGATCACGCCGCCGTAGGCCGACATCGGGTCGCAGGCGAAGGCACGCTCGTAGGCCTCGAGGCCGCTGTCGCCGAGCGCCACGCCGCACGGGTTGTTGTGCTTGACGATCACGCAGGCGGGGCCGCTGAACTCGCGGCTCAGCAGGCGCGAGCCGTTGAGGTCGAGCAGGTTGTTGAACGAGAGCGGCTTGCCGCCGAGCTGGCGCACGTTCGAGAGCAGGTGCGTCGGCGAGCCGACCTGCGCGTAGTAGGCGGCGCGCTGGTGCGGGTTCTCGCCGTAGGAGAGGTCGGTGACCTTCTCGAAGGCGCGCACGAACAGCGGTGGGAAGTCGTCGCCCTGCCCCTCGGAGAACCAGCGGGCGATCGCGACGTCGTAGCGCGCGGTGTAGGAGAACGCCTCGGCCGCGAGGCTCCGGCGCGTCGCCAGCGAGAGGCGGCGCTCGCCGGCGCGCAGCTCGTCGAGGATCGCGTCGTAGGAGGCCGGCGAGACGACCGGCGCCGCGAAGGCGAAGTTCTTCGCCGCCGCGCGGATCATCGTCGGGCCGCCGATGTCGATGTTCTCGATCACCTCGGAGTCGGCCACGCCGCGGCGCGCGACGGTCTGCTCGAACGGATAGAGGTTCACGCAGACGAGGTCGACGAACTCGACCTCCGCGTCCTGCGCGGCGGCGAGGTGGCTGGGCTCGTCGCGCACCGCCAGCAGCCCGGCGTACAGCTTCGGGTGGAGCGTCTTGACGCGGCCGTCCATGATCTCGGGGAAGCCGGTGAAGTCGGTGATCGAGCGGTGCGGGATGCCGGCGTCGGCGAGCGTGCCGGCGGTGCCACCGGTCGAGACGATCTCGACGCCCAGCTCGGTCAGACCGCGCGCGAACTCGACGATGCCCGTCTTGTCGGAGACCGACAGCAGCGCGCGGCGGATCTCCACCTTGCCAGGGGCCGTCGGCGACAGCTGGCGCGCGATCTCGGTTCCCTCGGCCATCGCGTCGAGGATAGGCGAACCGCGCGCGACGCGCAGGCTGGCGGCGGAAGCGCTTGGCCTGCGGCGCGGGGTGCCTACGGGCTCGTTCCTCCAGCCGTGCCGGGCTCGAGCAGCACCCTGCGGGGATCGGCCGGGTCGATCCGCACCGCGCCGCGGGCGATCAGGCGGATCGCCTCCGGCAGCAGCTCGTGCTCGACCGCGTGGAGCGCCGGAAGGACGTCGTCGGGCTCGCGCGCATACGGCAGCTCGAGCGCGCGCTGGAGGATGATCGGCCCGGTGTCGACCCCCTCGTCGACGAAGTGGACGGTCACACCGAAGACGCGCACCCCGCAGGCGAGCGCCTGCTCGACCGCGCGCAGGCCTGGGAAGGCGGGCAGCAGCGCCGGATGCACGTTGATCACCGCGTGCGGGAAGCGGGCCAGGAAGGCGGGCGTGACGAGCTGCATGTAGCCGGCCAGGACGACCAGCTGCGCGCCGCGACCGGCGATCCACTCCGCCAGCGCGCCGTCGCGCGCGGCGCGGTCGGCCTGCTCGGCGAGCGGGAACGCGGCCGTCGGGATCCCGCGCTGCTGCGCGCGCGAGAGCGCCGCCGCCCCCGGCTTGTCGGAGCCGACCGCGACCACCTCGATCCCGTCGCGGCCGTGGACGCCGTCGAGGATCGCCTGCAGGTTCGAGCCGGCCCCGGAGGCGAGGACGGCGAGACGAAGGCCGCCACTCACGTTTCGCTCTCCCGGTCGCGCGCGAGCGAGCCCCCTGGCGAGCTCGCGCCCCGGAAGCAAGCCCTCAGGGCGCTGCTTCCCGCGCTCACGCGCAACGTGCCGTCGGCCAGCAGCGCGTCGATCCTAGCGAGCAGCTCGCCGGCCGACAGGTGCGCGAAGGTGCCGTAGAGCGGCAGGCCGTCGTAGGAGTGCTGCTCGATCGTCTTCGACCGCCCGCCGCGCAGGATCTGCACGGCGCGCGTGCGACCGACGGCGGGCTCGGCCGCCGCCACGACGGCGAGGATCGCGCCGTCGAGGTCGCCGGCGTCACGCGCCGCCGCCCGTCTGCGCTCCGCGAGCGCCGACCGCCCCGCCGGTCCGGGCGCCTCCGCCGATCCCGCCGCCGCGAGCCGCGCGACGCAGACGTCGCAGCAGGGCACGCCGGCGGCGGTCGACGGTTCCGAGCGGTCGCCGAAGTGCCGCAGGAGCGCCCGCCGCCGGCAGGAGCGCTGCTCGACGAACGCCCAGATCGCGCGGTAGTGACGCCACCGGATCCGCAGCGCGTCGCCCGCGGAGGCGCGGCACGCCATCAGCGCGCCCCGATCCCAGCTGCCGAGCAGGCGGCCGATCGCGCGGTCCGGCGGCGACGGCGCCGGTTGCACCACCCCCGCACGCGCGAGGTGGCCGATGATCGCGCGAGCGCCGTCGGGGTGCCCTGCGAGCTCCGACAGCTCGCCCAGCGCGACGTCGTAGCGACCGCCGGCGGACCGCTGCTCGAGCCGCCGCGCGACGGCGCCGAAGGCCGCCTCCTCGACCTCCGAGCGCTCGATGAAGAACGTGTGCAGGCGCTTGTCGCGTGCCTCGGCGAACAGCAGGCAGCGCGCGGGCCGGCCGTCGCGCCCGGCGCGACCGGCCTCCTGGTAGTAGGCCTCGAGCGACTGCGGCACCGTCTCGTGGCAGACGGTGCGCACGTCGGCCTTGTCGACACCCATGCCGAACGCGTTCGTCGCCACGACGACGCGCGTCTCGCCGCCCATGAAGGCGCGCTGCACGGACGCGCGCTGGTCGCGGCCGAGGCCGGCGTGGTAGACGGAGACGGCCTCGCCGAGCTCGCCCTCGAGCAGCCCCGCCAGCTCCTCGCAGCCGTTGCGGGTGCCGGCGTAGACGATCGCCGGCAGCGCCCCGTCCTCGCGCAGCGCGGCGGCGAGGCGGCGCTGCTTGGCCGCCTTGGTGCGGCAGGGGACGATCGCGAAGCTGAGGTTGGGGCGGTCGAAGCCGGTCGTCACGCGGACCGCGTCGCGCAGTCCCAGCCGCGCGACGACGTCGTCGGCGACCTGCGGCGTCGCGGTCGCCGTCAGCGCGACGATCGCGCGCGCCCCGACGTAGCGGGCCGCATCCGCGAGGCGGAAGTAGTCGGGCCGGAAGTCGTGGCCCCACTGCGAGACGCAGTGCGCCTCGTCGACGACGAAGAGGCCGATCCGCACGGGCTCGAGCGCGCTGACGAAGCCGGGCGACGCGAACCGCTCGGGCGCGACGTAGAGCAGCCGCAGCCGCCCGGCGGCGGCGCGGGCGAGGACGTCGCGGTTCTCGGCCGCGCTCTGCTGCGCGTTGATCAGCGCGACCCGCTCCGGCGCGATCCGCCGCAGACCGTCGACCTGGTCCTGCATCAGCGAGACGAGCGGCGAGACGACGATCGCGAGGTCCTCGCGCATCAGCGCCGGCAGCTGGTAGCAGAGCGACTTGCCGGAGCCGGTCGGCATCACGACGAGCGTGTCGCGATCGGCCAGCGCCGCGTGCACGGCGTCCGCCTGGCCCGGGCGGAACTGCGCGAAGCCGAAGTGGCGGTGCAGCGCGTCGCGGGGGTCGAGGGCGCTCACGGGACCCGGCACGATACCGCCGCCGACTGCGCCGGCGGTCGGAGATCGGCTGGCGCCGATCTCCCCGCCCAACCCCCGCCCAACCCCGCGCGGACTACGCCCGGATCAGCGGAAGCTCGTTCTCGAACGCGTGCTTGCCCTGCGCGGCGCGGCCGCCCTCGATCGGGTACTCGCCGCTGAAGCAGGCGTCGCAGTGCGTCTCGCGCGGAACGCCGATCGCCTTGTAGACGCCCTCGAGTGAGAGGTAGTGCAGCGAGTCGGCACCCAGCTCGGCCGCGATCTCCTCGGTCGTGCGGCCGTGCGCGATCATCTCCTCGCTCGTCGACATGTCGATGCCGTAGTGACACGGATGGCGGATCGGCGGCGCGGTGATGCGGAGGTGGACCTCCTTCGCGCCGGCGTCGCGCAGCATCTGGATGATCTGTCGCGTCGTGTTGCCGCGCACGATCGAGTCGTCGACGACGACGAGCCGCTGGCCGTTGACGATCTCGGGCATCGGGTTGAACTTCAGTCTCAGGCCGTGCTTGCGCAGCTCCTGGCCCGGCTGGATGAAGGTCCGCGCGACGTAGCGGTTCTTGACGAAGCCGTCGTCCTGCGGGATCCCGCTCTCGCGCGCGTAACCGCGCGCGGCCGGGTTGCCGGAGTCGGGCACCGCGATCACGAGGTCGGCGTCGACCGGCGCCTCCTTCGCGAGCATCTCGCCCATCCGGCCGCGCGCCCCCTGCAGCACCGTGCCGCTGATGCGCGAGTCGGGACGGGCGAAGTAGATGTACTCGAAGACGCAGAAGGCCTTGCGCGCGCCCTCGACGACCATCCGCGTCGAGATCCCGCCGGCGTCGATCGTGACGACCTCGCCGGGCTCGATCTCGCGCAGCAGTCTCGCGCCGATGATGTCGAGCGCGCACGACTCGCTCGCGACGCAGTAGCGGTCGCCGATCATCCCGAGCGCGAGCGGCCGGACGCCGTTCGGGTCGCGGAAGGCGACGATCTTGTCGGGCGTCATCACGACGGTCGAGAAGGCGCCCTGGAGGCGCGGCAGGACGTCGGCGACGGCGTCCTCGATCTTCTCCGCCTCGTGCGTCGAGAGCAGCGCGGCGATGATCTCGGAGTCGGAGGTCGAGCGGAACGCGACCCCTCGCTCGCGCAGCTCGCCGTGCAGCTCGACGGCGTTGATCAGGTTGCCGTTGTGCGCCAGCGCGAGCTCGCGGCGGTCGGAGCGGTAGACGGGCTGCGCGTTCTCCCAGGCGGAGGAGCCGGTCGTCGAGTAGCGCACGTGGCCGAGCGCCAAGTCGCCCGGCAGCGAGCGCAGCTTCTGCTCGTCGAAGACCTGCGAGACGAGGCCGAGGTCGCGCAGCGTCATGATGTTGCCGCCGACGTCGGTCGTGGCGATGCCCGCGGACTCCTGGCCGCGGTGCTGAAGGGCGTAGAGCGCGAAGTAGGCGAGGCGGGCGACGTCGTGTCCCGGGGCGAAGATCCCGAAGACACCACACTCGTCGCGGGGCCCGTCGCGGTGGCTGAGCTGATCGGTCATAGAGGAGGTGTGAAGCCCCCGGCGTGTGACGAGCGACCCTCGGGGGCAGCTCCGGGAAGAGCGTAGCAACGTGCGCGGCCGACCCTCGACCGGCAGCTGACGCGCCCCTCCGCCGCGACCGCTACCGTGCGGGCGGGGGCAGCGCCGGACAGATCGCCAGGAGTCGTCGATGGCCGTGCACGTTGAGGTCGAGATCGAGGTGGCGCGCCCGCTCGGCGAGGTGTTCTCCTACCTCGCGGACGCCCGCAACCTCCCGCAGTGGACCGACGGCTTCGCGGCTGTCGAGCAGCTCTCCTCCGGCCCGATCGGGCTCGGGACGACGTTCCGCTACCGCAGCGTGCGACCGGCGGCGTCCTCCGAGCTGCGCTGGATCGAGTTCGAGCGCGACCACAAGCTGGCCTGGGACGGGCGTCCGGCCGGCCCCGGCGCGCCGACGCTCGCGGGCAGCTACCAGCTCGAGGCGACGCCGCTCGGCACGCGCCTGCTCGCCATCTTCACGCCCGAGATCGGCGGCGCGATGCGCCTCGTGGCACCGCTCGTGGCGCGCACGCTGCGCAGGCGCTGCGAGGCCGACCTTGCGCGCCTGAAGGGCCTGCTGGAGGGCGACGAGGGCGACGGCGGCGATCCGTCGATCCGGGACCGGCGCTAGGCGCCTAGACGACGATCGCGATCCGCTCGGCGAGCCCGCCGTCGCGCGCGGCGCGCAGCTCCTCGAGCGGCCAGGAGATCGTGCCGCCGTCGTGCGCCAGCTCGATCGTCTCGCCGCCGACCTCGCCGACGATCGTCGAGGGAAGCGTCTCGCCCAGCTCCAGCAGCGCCTCGCGCGAGCCGGAGACGAGGAAGCCGCCGGCGCCCTCGCCGAAGAGCAGCTCGACCAGCCGTGCATCGGTCTCGACGCCGTGGAACGCGACCCGCGCGCCGTGGCCGCCGGCGAGGCAGCTCTCGGCCAGCGCGACCGCGAAGCCGCCCTCGGCGAGGTCGTGCGCGCTGCGCACCCGACCCTCGCGGACCGCCGTGCGGACCGCGGTGAGCGCCGTCCGCAGCGCCGTCGCGTCGAGCTCGGGGAGCCCGTCCGGCAGCGGCTCGCCGCGCAGCTTCGCCAGCTCGGAGCCGGGCAGCGACGGCTGGAAGGGACCGACGAGCGCGATCGCGTCGCCCTCGCGCGCGAAGCCGAGCCGGCCGGCGCGCGCCGCGTCCGGCAGGCGGCCGACCATGCCGACGACGGGCGTCGGGTAGATCGGCCCGTCGGGGCCCTCGTTGTAGAGCGAGACGTTGCCGCCGACGACCGGCACGTCGAGCGCGCGGCACGCCTCCGCCATTCCGCGGACCGACTCGGTCAGCTGCCAGGCGATGTGCGGCTTCTCCGGGTTGCCGAAGTTGAGGCAGTTGGTCAGGCCGAGCGGCTCGGCGCCGGTGCAGGCGAGGTTGGCCGCGCACTCGTAGACGGCCTCCATCGTGCCGCGGTACGGATCGGCCGCGACGCGACGGCCGGAGCCGTCGATCGAGACCGCGATCGCGCCGCGGGCACCGGGCGCGGAGCGCGTGGCCGGCAGCAGCAGGACGGCGGCGTCGGCCTCGTCCGGCCGGCGCACCGTGCGCGACTGCACGACGCAGTCGTACTGCTCGAAGACGGGCAGCCGCGAGGCGATGTTGGAGGAGGCGAGCAGCTCCGGCAGGATCGCGGCGGCGTCGTCGTCGCGCGCCCGCAGCGTGCGCGGCGCGGGCGGGTAGAGCGGCGCGGTCGGCTTCGCCGGCTCGAGGTCGTAGAGCGGGCATTCGTCGACCAGCGCGAGCACCGGCATGTCGCCGACGACGGCACCACCGGACAGCACCCGCAGGCGGCCGGAGTCGGTCACCTCGCCGATCGCGGTCGCGGTCGTCTCCCACTTCTCGCAGACCGCGATCACCTCGTCGACGCGGTCGGGCTCGACGACGCAGAGCATCCGCTCCTGCGACTCGGAGACCATGATCTCGAACGGCTCCATGTCGGCCTCGCGCAGCGGGACGCGATCGCAGTGGATGTCGAGGCCGAGGCCGCCCTTGCTCGCCATCTCCGAGGAGGAGGAGGTGAGGCCGGCGGCGCCGAGGTCCTGCAGCGAGACGAGCAGCTCGCGATCGAGCAGCTCGAGCGAGCACTCGAGCAGCTTCTTCTCCGCGAACGGGTCGCCGATCTGCACCGTCGGCCGCTTGTCCGCGTCACCCTCGCCCAGCTCCGCGCTCGCGAGCACGGAGGCGCCGCCGATGCCGTCGCGACCGGTGCGCGCGCCGAACAGGATCAGCACGTTGCCGGGGCCGGCGGCGGCCGCGCGGATCAGCCGGTCGTGGTCGGCGATGCCGAGCGCCATCGCGTTGACGAGGCAGTTCTGCTCGTAGGCGGGCTCGAAGTAGATCTCGCCGCCGACCGTCGGCACGCCGATCGAGTTGCCGTAGTGGCCGATGCCGGCGACGGCGTGCTCGAGCAGGTAGCGCGAGCGCTCCGAGTCGGGCTCGCCGAAGCGCAGCGAGTCGAGCACGGCGATCGGCCGCGCGCCGACGGCGAAGACGTCGCGCAGGATCCCGCCGACGCCGGTCGCGGCGCCCTGGAACGGCTCGACCGCGCTCGGGTGGTTGTGCGACTCGACCTTGAACGCGATCGCGAGGCCGTCGCCGACGTCGACCGCGCCGGCGTTCTCGCCTGGGCCGAGCAGCAGGTGGGGACCCTCGGTCGGCAGCTGGCCGAGCAGTCTCTTCGAGTGCTTGTAGGCGCAGTGCTCGGACCACATCAGCGAGAACATCGACAGCTCGACGGCGTTCGGCGTGCGGCCGAGCTTCTCGACGATCAGGTCGTACTCGGCGTCGGTCAGGCCGAGCGCGCGGTGCGGCGGGACGGCCGCCTCAGGCAGCGACATGCGCGGTGACGTGGTCGCGGATCGAGGCGAAGAGCGTCAGCCCGTCGACGGAGCCGGTCAGCGGGTCGACCGCGTGCTCGGGGTGCGGCATCAGCCCGAAGACGTTGCCGGCCTCGTTGCGCACCCCGGCGACGTCGGCGAGCGAGCCGTTCGGGTTCTGGCCCGGCGCGTAGCGCAGCAGGACCTGGCCGCCCGACTCGACCTGGTCGAGCAGCTCCGGCGGCGCGTACCAGCGGCCGGTCGTGTGCTTGACGGGGATCGAGAGCCTTGTACCGCGCCCCCCCTCCCGGCAGGCGTTCGTGAAGGCGGTGGCGGTGTCCTCGACGACGACGTCGACCTGGCGGCAGACGAAGCGCAGCGACGCGTTCGTCAGCAGCGCGCCGGGCAGCAGGCCGGCCTCGCAGAGGACCTGGAAGCCGTTGCAGATGCCGAAGACGATCCCGCCCTCGCGCGCGAACGCGATGACGGACTCCATCACCGGCGAGAAGCGGGCGATCGCGCCGGGGCGCAGGTAGTCGCCGTAGGAGAAGCCGCCGGGGATCACGACCGCGTCGACGCCCTGCAGGTCGCGGTCGCCGTGCCAGAGGATCGTCGCGTCGGTGACGCGCTCGCAGGCGAGCTGCGCGTCGACCTCGTCGCACGAGCCGGGGAAGCGGACGACGCCGAACCTCATCGTGCCGGCGCGACGTCGGCGTCGACGATCTCGTAGTCCTCGATCAGCGGGTTCACGAGCAGCTTGCGGCACATCTCGGGCAGCTGCGCGGGATCGTCGACGTCCAGCTCGATCAGCCGGCCGACGTGGACGTTGGCGACGCCGGCGAAGCCGAGCGCGGGCAGGGCGCGCTCGACCGCCTGCCCCTGCGGGTCGAGGATCCCGGCCTTCGGCCGCACGAGGACGCGCACGCGGGTCATCATGGTCCAACCCGCTCGAGCCAGGCGCTGAAGGGCTCGCCGGTGATCAGCTCGTAGACCTCGACGTACTTCGCGCGCGTGCGCTCGACGATCTCGGCCGGCAGCTCGGGGGCGGGCGGCGCTCTGTCCCAGCCGCTGCCGGCGGCCCAGTCGCGCGCGATCTGCTTGTCGAAGCTCGGCTGCCCGCGACCGGTCTCGTAGCCGGCGAGCGGCCAGAAGCGCGAGGAGTCGGGCGTCAGCACCTCGTCGCCGAGCATCAGCGAGCCGTCGCTGTCGAGCCCGAGCTCGAACTTCGTGTCGGCGAGGATGATCCCGCGCTCGCGCGCGTGCTCCGCCGCGTACTCGTAGAGCGCGACCGAGACGCGCCGGATCTCCTGCGCCAGCGTACGGTCGCCGACCAGCTCGGCGGAGCGCTCGAAGTCGATCGCCTCGTCGTGGCCGACGTCGGCCTTCGTGCTCGGCGTGTAGAGCGGCTCCGGCAGCTGCTGGGACTCCTGCAGGCCGGGCGGCAGCTCGATCCCGGAGATCGCGCCGGTCGCCTGGTAGTCCTTCCAGCCGGAGCCCGTGATGTAGCCGCGGATGACCGCCTCGACCGGCAGCATCTTCAGCTTGCGGACGACGAGCGCGCGGCCGCGCACCTCGTCGGGCACGCCGTCGGTGAAGGAGACGAGGTGGTTGGGGACGATCCCGCCGGTACGCTCGAACCAGAAGACGGAAAGGGCCGTCAGGACCTTGCCCTTGTCGGGGATCTCGGTCGGATGGACGACGTCGTAGGTCGAGATGCGGTCCGACGCGACCAGCAGCAGCCGGTCGCCGAGATCGTAGATCTCACGGACCTTGCCCGAGGCGACGAGGGGCAGGTCGGAGAGGGCGCTCACGTTGGTCGATGCTAGCAGCGGCGTCCGACGGCGAGCGGTGCGCCCGGCCCGCCGCTCAGGCGATCTCGTCGAGCCGCGCGAAGATCGCGTCGGCGTGGCGCAGGTAGTGGCGGTAGTCGAAGATCGCGTCGAGGTCGAGGCCCTGCGCGGCCGGCTCGGCCGCGATCAGGTCGCGCAGCGGCGTGCCCGTGTCCCACGCCTGCTGCGCGGTGCGCTGGATGATGCGGTAGGCCTCGTCGCGGACCAGCCCCTGCTGCTCGATCAGCGCGAGCAGCAGGCGCTGCGAGAAGAGCGCGCCGTGCGTCAGCTCGAGGTTCTCGCGCATACGGTCGGCGTGGACGACCATCCCCTCGACGAGCGCGATCGTGCGGTGCTGGAGATAGTCGATCAGGATCGTCGAGTCGGGCAGGATCACGCGCTCGACCGACGAGTGCGAGATGTCGCGCTCGTGCCACAGCGCGACGTCCTCGACCGCCGCCTGCGCGTTCCCGCGCAGGACGCGCGCGAGGCCCGTGATCTGCTCGCTCTTGATCGGGTTGCGCTTGTGCGGCATCGCGCTCGAGCCCTTCTGGCCGGCGCGGAACGGCTCCTCGACCTCGCGCACCTCGGTCCGCTGGAGGTGGCGGATCTCGGTCGCGAAGCGCTCGAGCCCGGCGCCCGCGAGCGCGATCGCCTGCAGCAGCTCGGCGTGGCGGTCGCGCGCGACGACCTGGGTGGAGACCGGCTCGCGCTCGAGGCCGAGCCGCTCCAGCACGCGCGCCTCGAACTCCGGCGAGCTGGCGGCGTACGTCCCGACCGCCCCGGAGAGCGCGCCGACCGACGCCTGCGCGAAGGCCCGTTCGAGCCGCTGCGCGTTGCGATGCGCCTCGAAGGCGAAGCCGGCGAGCTTGATCCCGAACGAGGTCGGCTCGGCGTGCACGCCGTGCGTGCGCCCGACCGTGAGCGTGTCCTTGTGGCGGCGCGCCTGTGCCGCGAGCGTCTCGACGAGCCGGTGCGCGCCCGGGACGATCACGTCGCCGGCGCGGCGGATCTGCACTCCGAGGGCGGTGTCGAGCACGTCGGAGGAGGTCAGGCCGAAATGGATCCAGCGGCCGCCCGGGCCGGCCGAGGCCGACAGGACGTCGACGAAGGCGGCCATGTCGTGGTCCGTCGTTCTCTCCCGCTCGTCGACCGCGGCGACCGTGAAGGTCGCGTTGCGGATCCCCTCGAGCTCCTCGGGCGTCGGCCCCTCCATCGCCTCGCAGGCCGCGACCTCGACGTCGCGCCACGCGTTCATGCGGGCTTCGTCGGACCAGAGGCGCCCGAGCTCGGGGCGGGTGTAGCGGGCGATCACGCCTGCACCTACCCGCCGAGGATGCGGGCGGCGAGGAGCGCCGCGTTGCGCGCGTTGTCGATCCCGACGCAGGCGACCGGCACGCCGGGCGGCATCTGCGCGATCGACAGCAGCGCGTCGAGCCCGCCGGCGACCGACGTTCTGCTCGTCAGTGGCACGCCGATCACGGGCAGCTCGGTGTGCGCGGCGACGACGCCGGGCAGCGCGGCCGAGAGGCCGGCGCCGGCGATGATCACCTTGATGCCACGCGGCGCGGCCGTGCGGGCGTAGTCGGCGACGGTGTCGGGATCGCGGTGCGCCGACATCACGCGCACCTCGTGGGCGATGCCGCGCTGCTCGAGCTCGGCCGCCGCCTTCTCCATCGCCGGCCGGTCGCTCTCGGAGCCCATCACGATCCCGACCAGCACGCCGTTGGCGACCAGCTCCTGCTCGAGCTCGGCGACCTCCTCGGACGTGCCGGGGGGCTGGGGGACGGATGCGAGTTGCGGCTCTTCGCTCATGCGGGGCTCCGGGTTGGTCGGACGGCGCGCAGCGCGATGTCCCGCCGCAGCTGGCGCCCGTCGAAGGCGATCAGGTCGGCCGCAGCATAAGCGGCGTCGCGCGCCGAGGCGGCGTCGCCCCCGAGCGCGGTCACGTTCAGCACGCGGCCGCCGGCCGTGACGATCGCGCCGTCCGCGCTCCGCGCCGTGCCGGCGTGCGTCACCTCGACGGCGTCGGGCACCGCGT
Organism: Conexibacter sp.; assembly: GCA_025964325.1. GTDB lineage: Bacteria > Actinomycetota > Thermoleophilia > Solirubrobacterales > Solirubrobacteraceae > Conexibacter. The sequence continues at coordinate 14,073 of JAOPZA010000197.1, read as the reverse complement.
CCAGCCCGGAGATCGGGTCGCCGGTGCGCGGCGACTCGGGATAGCCCGCGCTCGCGAGCACGAGCGTGACGGCGGTCTCCGGCGCCCACTCGAGCCTCGTGCCGGCGAGGCCGCCGGGGCGCGAGGCGTTGATCAGCAGCTCGAGCAGGTCGGAGCGCAGCCGCAGCAGCACCGCCTGCGTCTCGGGATCGCCGAAGCGGACGTTGTACTCCAGCACCCGCACGCCGTCGGGCGTCAACATCAGGCCGGCGTAGAGGACGCCGTGGAACGGGGCGCCGCGCCGCGCCAGCTCGTCGACGATCGGCTGGTGGACCTGCGCCGCCAGCTCCTCGGCGCGCGCGGCGTCGAACCCGGGGACCGGCGAGTAGGAGCCCATCCCGCCGGTGTTCGGGCCCTCGTCGCCGTCGAAGATCCGCTTGTAGTCCTGCGCCGGCGCCATCGCGATCGCGCGCTCGCCATCGCAGAGCGCGAGCAGCGAGACCTCCTCGCCGACGAGGTGCTCCTCCACGACGACGCGCTCGGTGCCGTAGCGGTGCTCGACGAGGAACGCCTCGAGCGCCGCGCGCGCCTGCGTCTCGTCGGCGGCGATGATCACGCCCTTGCCGGCCGCCAGCCCGTCGGCCTTGATCACGATCGGGTAGCGGTCGATCGCGGCGAGCCCGTCGGCGACGGTGGTGACGACGCGGTGCGCGGCCGTCGGCACGCCCGCCGCGTCCATCAGCTCCTTCGAGAAGGCCTTCGAGCCCTCCAGCCGCGCCGCTGCCGCGACCGGGCCGAAGCAGCGCAGGCCGGCCGCCGCGAAGGCGTCGACGACGCCCGCGACGAGCGGCACCTCCGGTCCGACGACGGTCAGCGCGACGCCCTCCGCGCGCGCCGCGGCGAGGAGGCCCTCGACGTCGTCGACGGCGACGTCGAGCAGGCGCGCGTCGGCCGCGATGCCCGCGTTGCCGGGCGCGCACAGCACCTCGGGCGCCTGCGGCGAGCGGCGCAGCGCGCGCACGATCGCGTGCTCGCGCCCGCCGGAGCCGATCACGAGGACCTTGTCTGCCACGGGTCGGTCAGCCTCCTGTCGGGGTTCCGCCGGCGGGCATCAGAGCGATGAGATGAACTCGTCGATCGGGATCGCCGAGAGCGTCTCGTAGCGGACCGTGCCGCGCGAGCCGAGCTCGAGCGAGACGCGGGCGATCGTCTTCTCGTCGGGCGCCTCCACGACGTTGATGAAGTCGAAGCGGCCGAGCGTGCACCACTGCGCCTTCACGGTCGCGCCGAGCTGCTCGACTTCCTTGTTGATCTCGCGGATGCGCTGCGGGTTGTTCTTGATCGTCTGCGTACCCTCGGGCGTCAAGGTCGAGAGCATGATGTACGTCGGCATGGCGTTCCTCCCGTCGTCGTCGATCGCGCGAATCGCTCGTCTAGCAAAGGTTGTATCCGACCGGAGCCCGCCGTGCACCCACCGCGGCATCGACCGGCGCTCGCCGCATTTGCAACGATGATGCCGCCCGTGCGCCTCCTTCCCGTCACTCCGCTCGCCGCGCTCGCGGCCGCCGCCCTGCTCGCCCCCGTGGCCGCGCCTGCGACCGCCGCGGCCGCCAAGGTCACGCTCGCGCCCGGCTGCTACCACAGCGGTCAGCTCGGCTGGCTGACCGGCAGCGGCTTCAAGCCGTCGACCCACTGGACCGCGAAGCTGCGCGGCACGCAGCAGCTCGGCAGCGGCACGAGCGACGGCAGGGGCAACATCCGCGCGCGCTTCACCGCGCCCGCCTTCCACGGGACGACCGGCGAGCGCGAGCTGACGCTGTCGGTCACCGACGGCCCCCACGTCGCCAGCGCCGTCTTCGCGATGACGCCGCTGACGGCGAGCTTCTCCCCCAGCAGCGGCGATCCGAACACGCTGCGCGTGCGCTGGCGCGTACTCGGCCTGGGCGCGAACAACGCCGTCTACGTCCACTACGTGCAGCCGAACGGCAAGCTCCGCGGCTCGGTGCGGATCGGCCACGCGCAGGGCGCCTGCGGCCACCTCAAGACGAAGCCGCTGAAGGTCTTCCCGTTCCCGATCTCCTACGGTCGCTGGACGTTCCAGATCGACGCGCACGCCGGCTACCGTCCGACGACGGTGCCCCGGCTGCTGATCCAGTACCAGGTCAGCAGACCGAGAGCGACGCCGAAGACCGGTCGCTAGGCGGAGTCCTCCCGGGAGTTGGCCGCCAAGCCAACCTCCACGTGTTCGGCCTCCAGGCCGAACACCAATTCGCCGTCGACCGCGTCGACCTCGACCAGGTCGCCGGCGTGGAACTCGCCCTGCAGCAGCGCGAGCGCCAGCTTGTCGACCAACCGCTTCTGGATCACGCGCTTGAGCGGACGCGCGCCGTAGGTCGGGTCGTAGCCGAGGTCGCCGAGCAGCATCCGCGCCGCGCCGGTCAGCTCGATCGCGACGTCCCGCTCGCGCAGCCGCGCGACCAGCCGCTGCACCTGAAGCTCGACGATCGCGCCGATCTGCTCGCGGTCGAGCCGGTCGAACGCGACGATGTCGTCCAGGCGGTTGATGAACTCGGGCCGGAAGTGCTCCTCCGCTCCGGCCTGGCCGCCAGGGATGTTCGAGGTCATGATCAGCACGACGTTCTTGAAGTCGACGGTGCGCCCCTGACCGTCGGTCAGGCGCCGGTCGTCCATCACCTGCAGCAGCGCGTTGAAGACGTCCGGGTGGGCCTTCTCGATCTCGTCGAGCAGCAGAACCGAGTAGGGCCGGCGGCGCACCGCCTCGGTCAGCTGACCGCCCTCCTCGTAGCCGACGTAGCCGGGAGGCGCGCCGACGAGCCGCGAGACGGAGTGCTTCTCCATGTACTCCGACATGTCGATCCGGATCATCGCGTCCTGCGAGTCGAACATGAACTCGGCCAGCGCGCGCGCCAGCTCGGTCTTGCCGACGCCGGTCGGACCGAGGAACAGGAACGTGCCGATCGGGCGATCCGGGTCCTGCAGCCCGGCGCGCGAGCGCCGCAGCGCGTTGGCGACCGCCTCGACCGCCTCGTGCTGGCCGATCACCCGCTGATGCAGGCGATCCTCCATCTGCACCAGCTTCTCGACCTCGCCCTCGAGCAGCCGCGAGACGGGGATCCCCGTCCACTTCTCGACCACCTCGGCGACGTCCTCGGCGTCGACCTTCTCCTTCAGGAACTGCGCCTGCGGCTCCTCTTCGGCGGCCGCGGCCGCGGTCGTCGCCTCGGCTTCGGCGAGCTGCTTCTCGAGCGCGGGGATCTCGCCGTAACGCAGCTCGGCGGCGCGCTGGAGGTCGGCTTCGCGCTCGGCCCGCTCGGCCTCGACGCGCGCCTGCTCGAGCCGCTCGCGCACGACCTTGACGGCGTCGATCACGTCCTTCTCGCGCTGCCACTGCGCCGTCATCCCGGCAGAGCGCTCCTGCTGGTCGGCGATCTCGCGCTCGATCGCCTCGCGGCGCGCGACCGAGGCCTCGTCGGACTCCTTCGCCAGCGCCTCGCGCTCGATCTCGAGCTGCATGATGCGACGGTCGATCTCGTCGATCTCGGTCGGCTTCGAGTCGATCTCGATCCGCAGCTTGGAGGCGGCCTCATCGATCAGGTCGATCGCCTTGTCCGGCAGGAAGCGGTCGGCGATGTAGCGGTGCGAGAGGGTCGCCGCCGCGATCAGCGCCGCGTCCTGGATGTCGACGCCGTGGTGGACCTCGTAGCGCTCCTTCAGCCCGCGCAGGATCGCGATCGTGTCCTGCACCGACGGCTCGCCGACGAAGACCGGCTGGAAGCGGCGCTCGAGCGCCGGGTCCTTCTCGATGTGCTTGCGGTACTCGTCGAGCGTCGTCGCCCCGACCGCGCGGAGCTCGCCGCGCGCGAGCATCGGCTTCAGCAGGTTGGCGGCGTCGACCGCACCCTCCGCGCCGCCGGCGCCGACGATCGTGTGCAGCTCGTCGATGAAGAGGATCACCGTTCCGTCGGCGTCCGCGATCTCCTTCAGGACCGCCTTCAGGCGATCCTCGAACTCGCCGCGGTACTTGGCGCCCGCGACCAGGGCGCCGATGTCGAGCGCGACGACCTTGCGGTCGCGCAGGCTCGACGGCACGTCGCCGGAGATCACGCGCTGCGCGAGCCCCTCGGCGATCGCGGTCTTGCCGACGCCGGGCTCGCCGATCAGCACGGGGTTGTTCTTCGTGCGGCGGGAGAGCACCTGGATCACGCGGCGGATCTCGTCGTCGCGGCCGATCACGGGATCGAGCTGGCCGAGCGCCGCCGCCTCCGTCAGGTCGCGCCCGTACTTCTCCAGCGCCTGGTACTTGTCCTCGGGTGCGGCGTCGGTGACGCGGTGCGGACCGCGCACGTCGTCGATCGCCTGCCGCACGTTCTCGTGTGTGGCGCCGGCGCCGCGCAGCAGCTCGCCGGACGTCGAGTTGTGCCCGGACAGCGACAGCAGCAGGTGCTCGGTCGAGACGAACTCGTCCTTCAGCTCCCGCATCTCGTGCTCGGCGGCGCGCACCACCTGCATCAGCTCCGTCGACGGCCCGCTGCCGCCGCTCGGGCCGCTCATCGTCGGCAGCGTGTCGAGCGCGCCGTTCAGCTCGCTGCGGACCGCGCCGGGGTCGGCGCCGACCTTGCGCAGGACGGCGGGGACGATGCTCTCGGGCTGCGCCAGCAGCACCGACAGGAGGTGCTCGGGCGTGGCCTGCGGGTTGTGGCGATCCTCGGCCAGCCGGAGCGCTGCCTGGATCGCTTCCTGCGACTTGATGGTGAAGCGATCGAGCTGCATGAACGAATTCCTTCCGTGAAATCTGAGTCTCTGAGACTCAGATTATGCCACGTCTGGCCCGTCGTTTCCAGGCCGTTCGACGGGGATCTTGAAGCGTGGCTTCGCTTGCCTGACGGGAACCAGCGCGCCACCGCCGACGTAGGGCACGATCTCTGCGCGGAGGGAGCGCCGAAGCGCCACGAGCTTCTCCACCTCGTCCTGCAGCTCGCGCGCCCGGCGCTCCAGCCGGCGCACCTTCGCGCTCGCCGCCTCGAGCTGCTCCTCGAGCTCGAAGACGCGCTCGACGCCGGCCAAATTCATCCCCAGCTCCGCCGTCATCTCCTGGATCCGGCGCAGCCGCTCGACGTCCTTGTGCGAGTAGAGGCGCGTGCCCTTGGGCGAGCGCTTCGGCTGGATCAGCCCGCGCTGCTCGTACATCCGCAGCGTCTGCGGGTGCATCTCGGCCAGCTCGGCGGCGACCGAGATCATGAACACGCCGCGGTCGTCGCTGACCTCGATCCGGGTCGTGGTGGTGGTGCGGATTCGGCGCATGTCTACGCCGTCGCCTCGGTCCGGCCGCCTCTGGCGCCGTTGCCGCCTGCGAAGAGGCGTTCGCGGGGATTGCCGTCGAGCACCTTGGCGAGCTGCTCGACCGCCTTCTCCTGCTCCTTCGAGAGCTGCTTCGGCAGTTCGATCGTGAAGCGGTAGTGGATGTCGCCGTTGCCCTTGCCGCCGAGTCTGGGAGCGCCCTCGCCGCGCAGCCGCTGGACGGTGCCGTGTCGGGTGCCGGGCGCGACCCGCAGCCGCTTGCGGCCGTGCAACGTCGGCACCTCGACGGTCGCCCCGCGCAGGGCCTCGGGCACCGTCAGCGGCACCTCGACCTCGACGTGGTCGCCGACGTGCTTGAAGACGGGCGAGTCGGTCACGCGCGTGACGACGAACAGGTCGCCGGGCTCGCCGCCGTTGACGCCCGGCTCGCCCTTGCCGGCGATCCGGATGCGGCTGCCCTCCCGAACGCCGGCGGGGACGTTGACTCTGAGGCGCTTGATCGTGCGCCGCGCGCCGGTGCCGCCGCAGGTCGGGCAGGGGTCCTCGATGATCGTGCCGGCGCCACCGCAGCGCGAGCAGGGGTGCGACATCGAGAAGAGGCCCTGGCCCTCGGTCTCGACGCCCCTCCCGTGGCAGACCGGACAGACGACCGGTCTCGTGCCCGGTCGCGCGCCCGAGCCGTGACACGTCTCGCAGGGCGTCGAGGCCGGCACCGCGAGCGGCACCTGCGCGCCCTCCAGCGCCTCCTCGAAGGAGAGCGAGACCTCGGTCTCGAGGTCGCGGCCGCGCTGGGCCCGCGGACGACCGGCGCCCGCGCCGCCCGGACGGCGGGCACCGGGACCGGTCCCGCCCCCGCCGGCGCCGCCGAAGAGGTTCGAGAGGATGTCGCTGAAGCCGCCGCCGCCGAAGGCGCTCGGGTCGAACCCGGCGCCGCCCGCGGTCGCGAACGGGCCCGTGCCGCGGTCGTAGTCGCGCCGCTTGTCGGCGTCCGAGAGCACGTCGTGCGCGGCCGAGACCTCCTTGAAGCGGGTCTCGGCGTGTCCGTCCCCGGGGTTCTTGTCCGGGTGGTACTGACGCGCGAGTCTGCGGTACGCCTTCTTGATCTCCTCGTCGGAGGCGTTCTTGCCGACCCCGAGGATCTTGTAGAGGTCGGGCTTTCCGTTCGCGGCCACGAGCTTCGCCCCTACGCCGCGACGACGACGCGGGCCGGGCGCAGCACGACGCCGCCGAGCCGGTAGCCCGACTGGTAGACCTCGACGACCGTGCCGGAGGCGACGCCCTCGACCGGCTGCTGCAGCATCGCCTCGTGCTGCTGCGGGTCGAACAGCTCGCCCTGCGGCCAGAAGCCCTCGATCCCGACACGGCCGAGCGCGGCGACCAGCTCGTCGTGGACGAGCCGGATGCCGGACGTGAGGTGGTGCTCGGGCGCGCCCGAGCCGGCCTCACCCGGCGCCTCGGCCGCCTGCAGCGCCCGCCCGAGGTTGTCGAGCGCGGGCAGCAGCTCCTTCGCCAGCCGGCCGATCCCGCGCGCCTCCGCGGCGGCGACGTCGCGCGTCATCCGCTTGCGGAAGTTCTCGAAGTCGGCCTGCGTGCGCTGCGCGAGCGCGAGGTACTCGTCCGAGCGGGCCGCGCGGGCGGCCAGCTCGTCGAGCTCCTGCTCGGGCTCGTCCTCGACCGCGTGGACGCCGTCGCCGGCGTCGCCGCCGGCGTCGGCGTCGCCGGCGTCGGCGGGCGCGGACGCGTCAGACCCGGTCGCCGTGGCGACCGTCTCCTCGACGGTCGCCTCCGGCTCCGGGTCCGGCTGCGAGTGCTGCTGCTCGGAGCTCATCGTCACTTGCCCTCGTCCACGACCTCGGCGTCGACGACGTCCTCCTCCTGCGAGGAGGCGCCGTTCGCCGAGGAGCCGTCGGAGGACGGGTTGGCAGCCGAGTCCTCGGCCTGCTCCTGAGCCCGCTGGTACATCTTCTCCGAGACCTTGTGGAACGCGGTCTGGAGCGCCTCGGTCTTCTCGTTGATCTCGTTCGCGTCCTCGGACTCGAGGCTGTCGCGGACGGTCTTGATGGCCGCGTCGATCTCCTCCTTGGAGGAGGCGTCGACGCCGTCGCCGAGGTCTCTCAGCTGGCGCTCGGCCTGGTAGGCCGCGTTCTCGCCGTTGTTGCGCGCCTCGGCCAGCTCGCGCTGACGGCGGTCGTCCTCGGCATGGGCCTCGGCGTCGCCGACCATCTGCTTGATCTCGTCGTCGGAGAGCCCGGAGCCGGCTCTGATCTCGATCTTCTGCTCCTTGCCGGTGCCGAGGTCTCTCGCGGAGACCGACAGGATGCCGTTGGCGTCGATGTCGAAGGCGACCTCGACCTGCGGCACGCCGCGCGGCGCCGGCGGGATCCCGGTCAGCTGGAACTTGCCGAGCGACTTGTTGTAGTTCGCCATCTCGCGCTCGCCCTGGAGCACGTGGATCTCGACCGACGGCTGGTTGTCCTCCGCGGTCGAGAAGACCTCCGACTTGCGCGTCGGGATCGTCGTGTTGCGCTCGATCAGCTTCGTCATCACGCCGCCCTTGGTCTCGATCCCGAGCGTGAGGGGGGTGACGTCGAGCAGCAGGACGTCCTTCACGTCGCCGGCCAGCACGCCCGCCTGGATCGCCGCGCCGACGGCCACGACCTCGTCCGGGTTGACGCCGCGGTGCGGGTCCTTGCCGGTCAGCTCCTTGACCTTCTCCTGGACGGCCGGCATGCGCGTCATGCCGCCGACCATCACGACGTGGTCGATGTTCTTGGCGCCCTTGTCCTTCGCGTCGTCGAGCGCCTGGCGGACCGGCACGACGGTGCGGTCGAGCAGGTCGGCCGTCAGCTCGTTGAGCTTGGCGCGCGAGAGGCGCGTGTCGAGGTGCTTGGGGCCGCTGGCGTCGGCGGTGATGAAGGGCAGGTTGATCTGCGTCTCCTGCGTGGTGGAGAGCTCGATCTTCGCCTTCTCGGCCGCCTCGTAGAGCCGCTGGAGGGCCATCGCGTCGGCCGCCAGGTCGATCGCCTGGCTCTTTCTGAACTCGGCGACGAGCCAGTCGACGATCGCCTTGTCGAAGTTGTCGCCGCCGAGGTGGTTGTCACCCGCGGTCGACTTGACCTCGAAGACGCCGTCGCCGATCTCGAGCACCGACACGTCGAACGTGCCGCCGCCGAGGTCGAAGACGAGGATCGTCTGGTCGGTCTCCTTGTCGAGCCCGTACGCGAGCGACGCCGCGGTCGGCTCGTTGATGATGCGCTTGACGTCGAGGCCGGCGACTCTGCCGGCATCCTTCGTCGCCTGGCGCTGGTCGTCGTTGAAGTAGGCGGGGACGGTGATGACCGCGCTGTCGACGGTGTCGCCGAGGTAGGCCTCGGCGTCGGCCTTCAGCTTCTGCAGGATCATCGCGCTGATCTCGGGCGGGCTGTACTGCTTGCCGCCCGCCTCCACGCGCGCGTCGCCACCGGGGCCGGCGACGACCTTGTACGGGACGATCGACTCCTCTTCCCGTACCTCGCCCTCCTTGCGCCCCATGAAGCGCTTGATCGAGAAGACGGTGTTGGTCGGATTCGTGACCGCCTGGCGCTTCGCGACCGTGCCGACGAGCCGCTCGCCGCCTTGCGTGAAGGCGACGACGGACGGCGTGGTGCGGCCGCCCTCGGCGTTCTCGATCACGGTCGGCTCGCCGCCCTCGAGGACGGCCATGCACGAGTTCGTCGTGCCGAGGTCGATGCCGATCGTCTTGCCCATGTGCGGTGACTCCTTGCTGCTGGTTCTCTGCGGAAAAAATCTAAGCGCGAGGCTAGCAGATCAAGGGCGAATTCTCGACTCCTGGACGGGTGTTCGGGACCTGCCTACACGCGGCGGCTCGGGCACATCCGCCGCAGCGCGCAGCCGGCGCAGTCGGGCGTCCGCGCGTGGCAGGTGCGGCGCCCGTGGCGCAGCAGGTTGACGTGCAGCTCGAGCTCCTGGCCCGGCGGGGTCAGCGCGAGCATCGCGTCGTGCAGCTCCTCGAAGGGCGCGCCCGGCCGCAGCAGCCGCAGGCGCATGCCGACGCGCGAGACGTGCGTGTCGACCGGCACGTCGTGCAGGCCGAAGGCGAACAGCAGCACGCACGCCGCCGTCTTGCGCCCGACGCCGGGCAGCGCCGTCAGGAACGCCTGGCCGTCGGCGACGGACGCGTCGCGCAGCCAGCCGAGGTCGAGCCCTTCGTCGTGCTCCGAGATCGCCTCGAGGATCGCCTGGATCCGCACCGACTTGACCTTCGAGATGCCGCCCGGCCGGATCGCCTCCTCGACCTCCTCCACGGGCGCGTCGCGCACGGCCGCCCAGGAGTCGAAGCGCTCGCGCAGCCGCTCGTAGGCGATGTCGCGGTTGCGGTCGTTCGTGCTCTGCGAGAGGACCGTCAGCACGAGCTCGTCGAGCGGCTGCCGGTGCGGCGCCATCCGCGGGATCCCGTAGACGTCGCGTAGCCGGTCGCGGATCGCGCGCACCCGGCGGCCGGTCGGCGGGCGGAAGTCGGACCGCGGGATCGTCGCGAGATCGCTCATGCCCCGACGGCGCCCATGCTCAGAGCGCGCTCCAGCGCTCCGTCGCGCGCGCGGCGGCGGCGACCGCGTCCGGCAGCGCGGCCGCGACCGACGCCGGGTAGTAGCCGCTCAGCTGCAGGCGGGCGAGCAGGATGCCGGTGAGCGTGTCGCCCGCGCCCATCGTGCTGACGACGTCGGCGGCGACGCCCGGCACGTCCGCCTTCAGCTCCCCGCGCAGGATCGCGCCGCGGGCCCCGAGCGTCAGCACGACCATCCGCGCACCGCCCTTCAGCAGCGCGCGGGCCGCCATCTCGGGCTCCTCCTCGCCCGTCATCAGCGCCGCCTCCGCGAGCGTCGCGCGGACCAGCAGCGCACCCTTCACGCAGGCGTTCGCCATCTGCTGCGCATGCGAGCGCATCGCCCAGCGCTGCAGGCGGATGTTGGGGTCGAAGATCACGGGCCTGCCCTCCGCGAGCGCGCGCTCGCGCAGCGCCAGCACAAGCTCGCGCTCCTCCTCGTCGACGAGCGGGTTGGATGTCAGGAAGAGGCCGTCGGCCGCGTCGAGCGCGGCCTCGCCGCCGTCGGCGGCGAGCGCGTGCAGGACGCTGCGCTCGTCATCGCCGTAGAGCTCGTAGTGCGGCTCGCCGCGCGCGTCGACGGCGACGAAGGCGACCGGCGTGCGCGTGCCGCCGCGCAGCTCGAACCAGCGCAGGTCGACGCCCTCGCGCCCGAGCCGCGTCCGCAGCCAACGACCCCAGCTGTCGTCGCCGGCGCCGCCCGCGAGCGCCACGCGGGCGCCCTCGCGGGCGGCGACGGTCGCGACGTTCGCGGCGACGCCGCCAGCGGACGGGACGAACGCGTCGGCCTCGGCGATGTCGGCGATCGGCCGTTCGCAGACGAGGTCGACGAGCGCTTCGCCGAGGCAGAGGGTCGTCACGCTGCGGGACGTTAACGCGTGCCGCCATCGGCTAGGCTCGCGCCGCGTGCCAGTCGAGGAGCACACCGCGGAGGTCGACGGGCAGCCGCTCTTCTGGCGCGCCGCGCCGGTCGACGGCCCGCCGCCGCTCTACATCCACGGCGTGCCGACGAGCAGCGACGACTGGCTCCCGCTGCTGGAGCGCACCGGCGGGCTCGCGCCCGACCTGCCGGGCTTCGGCCGCTCCGGCAAGGGCGGCCACCTCGACTACTCGCTCGCGGGGATCGCGGCGTTCGTCGAGCGCTTCCTCGCGCTCGTCGAGGTCGACCGCGTCCAACTGGTCGTCCACGACTGGGGCGCCGCCGCGCTCGCCTTCGCGGCCGCCCACCCCGAGCGGATCGAGCGGCTGCTGCTCGTCAACGCGCTGCCGCTGCTGCCCGACTACCGCTGGCACCGCGTCGCGCGCGTCTGGCGGACGCCGCTGCTGGGCGAGCTGACGATGGGCGCGACGACGCACTGGGCGCTCGCGCGGGCGCTGCGGCCGGCGTTCGCCGGGCCGGTGCCGGAAGCGTTCGTCGACGCTGCCTGGTCGCACTTCGACCAGGGCACGCAGCGGGCGATCCTACGGCTCTACCGCAGCGCGCCGGAGACGCGCCTGGCGGAGGCGGGCACAGCGCTTTCACACATCCGGGTGCCGGCATTGGTAGTTTGCGGCGAGCACGATCCGTACATCGGATCCGCATTCGCCGATGCCTATGCCGCCAGGCTGTCGGACGGACGCGCTGTGCATTTCGCCGATGCCGGACATTGGCCGTGGCTCGACCGAGCCGGGGCAGACGTGATCGAAGCTTGTGCAACGTTCCTGGGTGAAAGCTGACGAAGGACGCGGGCCCGCCGGTGCGGGCCCGGCTCGTGCTGCGGTTGCTGCGCCGAGGAGGAAACCTCAGCGCCTCCTCCTGCGGGCCGCGCTGCTCGGCAGCGCGCTGAGCGCCGCCGCCGTGCCCGTCGCCCACGCGGCGGCGAAGCCCGCCGTCTTCGGCCCCACGGTCCTGCGCGAGCTGAACCGGGTCCGCGCGCAGTACCACCTGCCGCCGGTCACGAGCGACCGCCGCATGAGCAGCGGCGCCTTCCAGCACTCGCGCGACATGGCCCACCGTCACTACTTCGCCCACGGCGCCTGGTCCGGACGCGTCGCGCGTGCCGCCGGGCAGGCGAAGAGCATCGGCGAGGTCCTCGGCTGGCTCAGCCCCTCGAGCGCCGAGGGCGAGGCGCGCTGGCTCGTGCGCAACTGGCTCGCCTCGCCTCCCCACCGGGTCGTCCTGCTCAACGGCACGTTTCGCCGCGTCGGCATCGGCCGCGCCGCCGGGCAGCTCGGCGCCAGCTCCGCGGCCGTCTACACGGTCGACTTCGCGACGCCGCGCTAGCGGGCCGCGGCGACGCCCGCGCGGGCTCTGACGAACTCGTCGATCAAGCGGGCAACCAGCGCCGGATCCTCGTACATCGGGTAGTGGCCGATGTCATCGAGCACGGCGACCTCGGCCTGCTCGCCGATCAGCTCGGCAGCCGCCCGGATCAGCAGCTCCGGAACCCAGAAGTCGTCGGCGCCCTTGATGATCAGGATCGGGCAGCGCACGTCGCCGAGCAGCTCGCGGACGTCGTGCCCGGCCCACGCCTGGATGTCGCCGTTGCCGGCCTGCTGGGCGTTCTGGTGCTGCCACCAGAGCTCCTTGACCTTCTCGGCGTCGGCCAGCGTCGGCTTGCCGAGCGATTCGACGGCGGCGTACTCGAGGAACGGGCGCCACGCGGTCGACCACGACGGGCGCTCGGCCTCGCCCGGATGCGGCAGGATCGGCGAGCCGTCGGGCAGGCCCTCCATCGGGACGATCGCGGTGTAGTCCTCGCTGTGGTGGGCGGCGAGGTCGAAGGCCATGCAGCCGCCGATCGAGCAGCCGGCGACGACGGGCTTCTCGCCCGGACAGACCTCCTGCGCGAAGCGGTGGACGAGCTCGGCATGCTGGTGCATCGTGCGGTGCGGCTCCCAGCCGACGGGATAGGACTTGCCGTGGCCCGGGAGGTCGAGGGCGAGCGCGCGGTAGCCGCGCTCGGCCATCAGCGGGAGCAGGTACTGGTACTCGCGGGCGTCCGCGCCTGCGGTGTGGACGCCGACGAACGGCGTCCCCTCGCCGCAGGCGTCGTAGAAGATGCGCGTCCCGTCGATCGAGACGTAGTGGCCGGTGATCTCGGTGCTCATCGAATCGCTCCTCTCAGCGGCCGGCGGCGGCCAGCTCGGTCGACCCGAGCGCGGCGAGGACCGCCGCCAGCCGCAGGATCGCGAGGTGCAGACGGCCCGCCTCGATGCCGTTGCCCTCGATGCCGATCTCGGGCGGCCGGTAGCCCCCGCCGCCGGCAACGATCTGCTCGAGCGTCTCGCAGTGCCGGGAGCCGGAGGTCGCGAGGTCGGTGAAGGTGCGCTCGCCGCTGACGAGCAGCCGCCAGGCGTCCTCGGATCCGACCAGCTTGAACGTGTAGCCGAAGGCCGGCACGAACTCGAGCCGGTCGATCACCTGGCCGCGGTAGACCTTCAGCCAGCAGCGCTCCGGCCCACATTCGAGCAGGATCGAGCCGTCGAACCAGCGGCTCTCCAGCGCGAACTCCTCGTCGGCGTTGAGCGCATCCTGCAGGCGTTCCTGGAACGCGGGATCGGCAAACCGCATCGAGCTCTCCTCCTCGCGGGACTGGTCGCCCGACCGTACGCGCGCCGCCGGCTCGTAGCACCTGACACAAGCGACAGTCCGCACCGGGATGCGGAGTGATCGCAACGGGGGCGATCGCATAGGGTCCCGGCCCCGATGGCTCGACCTCCTGGAGACCTGCGGCGCCTCGACGCGAGGACGGCCGCGGTGCGGGCGGCACCGGCAGCGCTCGCGGCCGCGCTTGCGGCGCTGTACCTGATCTGGTCGCCGCCGAGCCTCGACCTCGCCGCCGGCGAGTACCGCGCCTCGCTGTTCGGCCGCGAGGGCCTCGCCCTCTGGGATCTGCAGTGGTACGCCGGCCATCACCTGCCCGGCTACAGCGTGCTCTTCCCGCCCCTCGGCTGGTGGCTTGGGCCGCGCGTCGTCGGCGCGCTCGCAGTCGTCGCGGCCGCGCTGCTGTTCGAGCGGCTCGCGCGCGTCCGCTACGGCGAGCGGGCTTGGCTCGGCGCGCTCTGGTTCGGCGCCGGCAGCGCGACGAGCCTCTTCAGCGGGCGCATCGCGTTCGCGCTCGGGCTCGTGCCGGCGCTCGCGGCGCTGCTCGCGCTGGAGCGCAGCCGACGCGCGCGGAGCGGGCGGGCGC
>JAOPZA010000181.1 GCA_025964325.1 Conexibacter sp. | reverse complement strand
GCGGGCGCGGCAGCCTGCGCCGGAGCGGCCGGTCTCGGCTGCGCGGGAGCGGCCGGTCTCGGCTGGGCCGGAGCGGCCTGGCCCTGCTGGGGAGCCGCGGCCGGCGGCTGGTTCGCCTGCGTGGCGGCGGCCTGCTGCTGCGCGGCCGCGGTCGCCTGCTCGGCCTCGCGTCTCGCCTGCGCCTCGGCCTCGCGTCTGGCGGCCTCGGCGGCATCGCGTCTGGCCTGCTCCTCCGCCTCGCGGCGAGCGCGCTCCTCGGCCTCGCGGCGGGCCTTCTCCTCGGCCTCCAGGCGGGCGCGCTCCTCTTCGGCGCGGAAGACCTGGTTGCCCTCCTGGACCACGCTGGCGATCGCCTTCGTGATGATCGCGCAGGAGCGGATCGCGTCGTCGTTGCCGGGGATCACATAGTCGATCCCGTCCGGGTCGCAGTTGGTGTCGACGAGCCCGATGATCGGGATCCGCAGGCGCTGCGCCTCGGCGACCGCGATCACCTCGGTTCTGAGGTCGACGATGAACATCGCGTCCGGCGTGCGGCTCATGTTTCTCACGCCGCCGAGGTTCGCCTGGAGCTTCGCGAGGTCGGCCTGGGCCGCCATCCGCTCGCGCGTCGGGAGCAGCTGGAGCTGACCCTCGCGGTCGTAGCGCTCGAGGTCGTGGAGCCGCTGGATGCGGCGCGCCATCGTCTGGTAGTTCGTCAGCAGCCCGCCGAGCCAGCGGTGGTTGACGTACGGCATGCCGGCCGCCTCGGCCGCGTCCTTCACGGCGTCGCGGGCCTGCTTCTTGGTGCCGACGAACAGCACGGTGCCGCCGCGGTGGCCGATCGCGGCCGCGACGTCCTGGGCCTCTCTCAGCAGCACCTGCGTCTTGAGCAGGTCGATGATGTAGATCCCGGCGCGCTCGCCGTGGATGAAGCGGCGCATCTTCGGGTTCCACCGGCGCGTCTGGTGGCCGAAGTGGACGCCGGCCTCGAGCAGCTCCTTGATGCCGACGTCGGCATCGGCTCTGCTCAGCACGGGCGGGGCCGGTGGGGCGGGCGTCGCGGGGGTCGGCTCGGCGCCAGCCTCGGTCGGCGCGTCGGCGTTCGCGGTCACCGCGTCGGCGGTGGCGGTCGGCGCGTCGGCGGTCGCGGGCGTCTCGGTGGTCGCGGGCGTCTCGGTGGTCGGGACGGCGGGTGTCTCGGCGGCGCTCGTGTCGGCGCCCTCGCCGACGGGGGTGTCAGCCATGGGGATGCTCCCTTGAGTGGTGGAAGTACGGTCCGGCCGGGGCGGCGCGATCCCGGCGCAGGATGCACCGGGCAGGGTCGCGAGCCCGGATCGACCGGGATAGGGGACTACGAAGCCTCTCAGTCTACGCGACCGGGGCCGCGTCAGGCGGGTTCGCCGTCGGCCTGCGCGACGAGCCGCTCCAGGACCGTCGCGAGGTCCTCCGGCAGCGGCGAGGCGAGGTCGAGCTCGGCGCCCGTGACCGGGTGCGTGAAGGCGAGCCGCGCGGCGTGCAGGAACTGCCGCTCGAGCCCGAGCAGACCCGGCGTTCCATACTCCGGGTCGCCGGCGACCGGGTGCCCGATCGCCCCCAGGTGCACGCGGATCTGATGCGTGCGTCCGGTCTCGAGCACGACGCGCAGCAGCGCGGTGTCCGGCAGCGCGCGCTCGAGCGTGAAGTGGGTGCGCGCCTCGCGCGGCTCATCGGTCTCGGTCGACATGCGCGTACGCACGCGGCGGTCGCGGCCGATCGGAGCGTCGATCGTCCCGCTACGCGCCGGCGGGAGCCCCTCGACGAGCGCGACGTACTCCCGCCGTACCGCCCGCTCGCCGATCAGCTCCTTCAGCTCGCGATGGGCGCGCTCGGTCTTCGCGACGACGAGCAGGCCCGAGGTGTCGCGGTCGAGCCGGTGGACGATGCCCGCGCGGGCGGGGTCCTCGCCGCCGGCCGCGCGGCCGGCGAGCGCCTGCGCGAGCGTCCCCTCGCGATGCCCCCGCGCAGGGTGGACGACGACGCCGGCGGGCTTGTCGACGACCAGCAGGTCGGCATCCTCGTAGACGACCGCGAACGGCGCGTCGCCGCTCGGCTCGACCGTCGAGGCCGGCTCGGGCGCGACGCGGACGAGCTCGCCGGCGGCGACGCGGTGGCGCTTCGGCAGCACCGCGCCGTCGACCGTCACGAGGCCGGCGTCGAGCAGCCGCTGCGCGCGGGCGCGCGAGCCGAGCGGCTCCGCCAGGAACTGGTCCAGCCGCTCGCCCGACGCGTCGGGCGGGACCTCAATCTCCAGCAGCGCGGCCACCGCGCTCGAGCACGAGGACGAGCACGACGACTCCGAACGTGATCGCCATGTCGGCGACGTTGAAGGAGGGGAAGTGCGGGAAGGTGATGAAGTCGGTCACGTAGCCCTCGCGCACGCGATCGAAGAGGTTGCCGAGCGCGCCGCCGAGCAGCAGGCCGGTCGGCAGCCACAGCAGCGGCCGATCCGGATGACGGGCGAAGTATCCGAACAGCAGCGCCAGCGCGGCGACCGTCACGACGATCACCGGCGCGCCGCCGTTGCCGAGGAAGTTGAAGGCGACGCCCTTGTTCTGCGCGTGGAGGAGCTTGAGGCCCGGCACGACCTTGCTCTCCTCGCCGACCGCCAGCGAGCCGCGCACGAGCGCCTTCGTGATCTGGTCGACGCCGATCACGATCGCCATCACGACCAGCGCGCGAACCCAGCTGCCGCTCGCCGTCCGCGTCCGCGTCGCCTCCACGGCGCTCATCAGCCGCCGATCGCCGAGACGACCACGCGCCAGACGATGATCAGCACGAACGTCGCCACCATCGGGCTGAGGTCGAACGGGCCCATCGACGGCAGGACGCGGCGGAAGATCGCGAGGTAGGGCTCGACCACCTGTCTAAGGAACTCGATCACCGCCGTCGACCAGCGCGAGTACGGGATCCGGATCCCGGCCGAGAACATGATGCTGAGCACGACGTAGGCGAAGATCATGATCAGGTAGACCTCGAACACGGCGCCGACGTAGTCGGCGATATGCGACCGCGTCGAGGCCGCGAACACGAGCGACGTCATCTGCGGGCTCCCCCGAGGACCGCGTCGATCGCGTCCTGGAAGGCCGAGCGCAGGCCGCCGGCCTCGAGCGCGGCGAGCCCGCGCGCCGTCGAGCCGCCCGGCGAGGTGACCTCGCGACGGACGGCGAGGGTGTCGTAGTCGCGCGCCGCGAGCAGGGCGGCCGTCCCGGCGAGCGTCTCGCTCGCGAGCTCCGCCGCCTGCGCGGCCGGCAGTCCCAGCCGCACGGCGGCGTCGACCTGTGCCTCGACGACGAGCGCGGCGTAGGCCGGGCCGACGCCCATCACGCCGGTCGCGACGTCGAGCAGCTTCTCGTCGATCCGCACGACCTGGCCGAGCCGCGCGAAGAGCGCGTCGACCTTGTGCTCGAGGTCGCGCTCCACGCCCGGGCCGACGGCCATGCAGACGATCCCGCGACGGACCTCGACCGGCGTGTTCGGCATCAGGCGGAAGACGGGCGTGTCGGGGTAGGCGGCCTGCAGCGCCGCGATCGGCGTCGCACCGAGCACGGAGGCGACGGCCTTCGCGCGCCCGGCGATCTCGGCCGCGACGGCCTCGAGCTGCGCAGGCTTGTGGCAGAGGACGACGAGGTCGGCCTCCTCCGCCAGCGCGACGTTGGAATCGGCGACGTCGCCGCCCAGCTCGTCGACCAGCGCCTCGGCACGCCCCGAGCCCGAGTCCGTGCAGAGCACGGGATCGGACCACCCGCGCGCAATGGCGCGGGCCATGTTTCCCGATCCGATCAGTCCGACGCGCATGAGCCGCAAGCGTATCGGCCGGGGCGGAGAGGGCACGGCACGGCTGTCGGCGCTGTCGTACCCGGCGCCGATTTCGCCACCCGCCGGGAGTTCGCCGCCAAGCGAACTCCCACGCGCTCGCCGCTCGGCGAGCGCCTAGCTCTGGTTGAAGAAGCCCTTCTCGATCAGCCGCGCGCGCTCCTCGGCGGAGACCTCGACGTTGCGCGGCGTGAGCAGGAAGACCTTGTCGGCGATCCGCTGCATGCCGCCGTCGAGCGCGTAGGTGAGCCCACTGGAGAAGTCGATCAGGCGCTTCGACAGGTCGGTGTCGGAGCCCTGCAGGTTCAGGATCACGGGGATCGAGTCCTTGAACTTGTCGGCCACGTCCTGGGCGTCGTTGAAGGACTTGGGTACGACGAGATGCACGCGGACCTCCCCGCTGCGACCGTTGCGAACGCCACCGGCACCACTGCCGCCCACGGGCCGCAGCACACTCGTGCGCCGCTCGGTCGCGGCGTCGTCGGCGAAGATGTCGTCGATCTCGTCGCGCCGGCGCCGGCTCGAGCTGAGGCGCCGGACGTTCGGACGTTCGCGATAGCGGTCCTCCAGCTCGGCTTCGGGCTCGGCGTAGCGCTGCTGGGGCTGGGCCTCGGGCTCGTCGTCGTCGTAGTCGTGCTCGACGGCGAGGCCGAAGTAGACGAGTGAGCGGTGCCAGGTGTCGCGAAATGCCATGACGGTGGGGGTTTCGTGCGGCGCAGGAGAATCCCTGCACGGTCTCGACATTATGCGCCTTGGCGGCGGATCGGACCTTCCCGGTCGCCGGTGGCGCGTCGGCGGTCGCCCGCGAGCCGCGTCTCAGCGGTACAGCACGGAGCCGAGCCGGACGATCGTCGCGCCCTCCTCGACGGCGATCTCGAAGTCCTGGGTGGTGCCCATCGAGAGCGTCTGCAGCCGATGGCGCTCCGCCAGCTCGCGCAGCGCGGCGAAGTGACGGCGGCTCTGCTCCGGTCGCTCGGCGAACGGCGGCATCGTCATCAGGCCGCGCACCGGGATCGGGCAGCGCTCGATGAAGGCGCCGAGCTCGCCCGGCGCGATCCCCTCCTTCGACGCCTCTCCGGCGACGTTGACCTCGACGAGCCCCGCGAGATCGTCCCGCCCCTCCGGGGCGTGCCGGGCCAGCTGCTGGAGGGCGGAGTCGGAGGCGAGCGAGTGGATCAGCCGCACGTGCGGGACGATCTGCCTCACCTTGCGGCTCTGCAGCTGACCGATGAAGTCCCACGTGAACGGGCCGTCGGCGCCGCCCCACGCAGCCGCCTTCGCCTCGAGATCCTGCGCGCGGTTCTCGCCCAGCAGGGTCAGGCCGGCCTCCGCGAGCAGCCCGATCGACTCCAGCGGCACGTACTTGACGGCCGCGAGCAGCTCGACCTCCGCGGGATCGCGGCCGGCGAGGCCGGCGGCGATCGCGATCCGCTCCCGCACCTCCTCGACGTTCGCGCGCACCCGCTCGGCCGTCAGGCCGCTGATCAGGCGCGCCACGCGATCCCCGCCTGCCGCCCCGTGCGGCCGCCGTCGCGCCGGTGGGAGAAGAACAGCGCCGGGTCGGCGCAGAGCGTGCAGAGGCGGCTGTCGTGGACCTCGTCAACGCCGGCCGCGCCGAGCTCGCGCCGCGCGATCGCCTTCAGGTCGATCTTCGCGCCGTCGCGGACGGCCGAGCCGTGAGCGGCGAAGGCGATGCGCACCTCGTCGCCGACCGCGTAGCAGCAGCCGCCGGCCCCAGGACCGACGGCGGCGGCGATCGGACCCTCCGCGCCCAGCTCGCGCAGCGCGCGGACGCCCTCGGCGACGATCCCACCGGCGAGGCCGCGCCAGCCGGCATGCACCATCGCGACCGCGCCGCGGGCGACCAGCGCGATCGGCAGGCAGTCGGCTGTCAAGACGAACGGGGCGACGCCGGCGAGCGCGGTCGCCTGCCCGTCGGCGTCCGCGATCGCGTCCCGCTCGGCCGGGGCGGCGAGCACGCGTTCGACGACCGTGCCGTGGACCTGGCGGCCCTGCGCGATCGCCTCCGGTGGAAGCGCCACGGCCGCCGCGACGCGCGCGCGGTTGGCCTCGACGGCGTCCGGGTCGTCGTCGGTCCAGCGGCCGAGGTTGAGGCTCGCGAACGGGCCGTCGGAGATGCCGCCGCGCCGCGTCGTGAAGAGCGCGCGCCCGCCCGGCAGCTCGATGCCGACGTGCTCGCCGACCAGCTCGAAGGGTGCGGGAAGCTTCATCGCGGTCGGATGCTAGATGCTCTCAGCGTTGCGCAGCGGCCACCAGCGCGGCGGCGAGCTGGGTCGGGCGGTCGGGCGCCTCGCCGTCGAGCCTGGCGTCGAGCGCGGCGACGAGGGCGGCGCCGACGGCCGGACCCTGCGGCACGCCGGCGGCGAGCAGATCCGCGCCGTCGATCGCGAGTGCGATCTGGCGCAGCTCGTCGATCCAGCGTCGCGCGGGCTCGGCCGGACCGAGCGCGCCCGCGAGCGCCGCCAGCTCGACCGGGCCGCCGCGCAGCGCC
>JAOPZA010000180.1 GCA_025964325.1 Conexibacter sp. | reverse complement strand
GCGGGCGGCTGGCGGACGCTGGCGGCGCGGCGGGCGCCGCGCCGCTTCGACCTGCTCGGCGCGCGCTGGGCCGGCGGACGGGACGGCGCCGCCGTCGGCGCCCGCATCGCCCTGCGCGTGCGGCGGCCGGACGGGCGCTGGAGCGGCTGGATCACGGCCGACCCGAGCGAGGAGCGGCTGAGCCGCGGCGACGGGGCGACCGCGCCGGTCTGGACCGGCGCGGCGGTCGCCTACCAGCTGCGCGTCTCGCGGCCGCTGCGGGACCTGCGGGTCCGCTTCGTCGCGATCGGCGACCCGCTGCGGCAGCTGGGGACGGTGACGGCGCCGGGCGCGCAGGCCGCCGCCAGCGGGACCGCGGCGCCGCGGGTCGTGCCGCGCTCGGAGTGGGACCCGAACGACTCCTGCCGGCCGCGCACGACGCCGAGCTACGGCCGCGTCGACCTCGCGGTCGTCCATCACACCGAGTCGCTGAACGACTACACGCCGGCCGAGTCGGCCGCGATCGTGCTCGCCGTCTGCCGCTTCCATCGCGACGGCAACGGCTGGAACGACATCGGCTACAACCTGCTCGTCGATCGCTTCGGGACGGTCTTCGAGGGCCGGGCAGGCGGCGTCGAGCAACCGGTGACCGGCGCCCACGCACAGGGCTACAACAGCGTCTCGACCGGCGTCGCGACGATCGGCAGCTTCATGAGCGCCGACCTGCCGGAGGTGGCGATGCGCTCGCTCGCTCGCGTGCTGGCGTGGAAGCTGTCGGTCGCCGGCGTACCGGCGACGGGCGCGATCACCGAGATCTCCGCGGGCGGCCCGCTCAACTCCCACCCGAGCGGCGAGGCCGTGCGGCTGCAGCGGATCTCCGGCCATCGCGACGGCGACGACACCGACTGCCCGGGCGACGCGCTCTACGCGCAGCTGCCACGGCTGCGCGCGCTGACCGCGGCGATCGGCGTCGGCCGCGTCGACCGTCTGACGATCTCGCCGGTCGCACGGACGCTGTCGCCCGGCGGCCCGCTGCAGGTGACCGGAAGGCTCGCGCTCGCGGACGGCCAGCGGCCGGTCGGGACGGCGCTGGAGGTGCAGCAGCTCGTCGGCGGCGCGTGGGTCGCCGCTGCCGGCGTCAAGACCGCGAGCGACGGCGCCTGGGCGGCCGGCGTGCCGGTCGTCCGCAACGGTCGCTTCCGGGTCGCCTACCGCGCCGGCGCGCTGATCTCGCCGACGATCTCGGTGCGAGTCGAGCCGCGCGTGAGCGTGCACGTCGCGCCGCTGCACGTCGCGCCCGGGCAGCGTCTCGCGGTGACGGGTACGACCGCGCCGGCGAAGGGCCGCGTGCGCCTCCTGGTGGAGCGCAAGCTGCCGGGCCGCTACGTGCGGGTGCGCGCGGTTGCCGCCCCCACCGGCGCCGGTGGGCGTCCGGGCGCCTACCGCGTCGCGCTCGCGCTGCCGCGCGTCGGGCTCTACCGCTTCAGCGTCACGACCGCGGCCGACGCCGACAACGCCGCCGGCAGCTCCGCGCCCGCCTACGCCCGCGCCGCGCCGCGGCCACAGGGCGGCGCCAGCCCGCGCTAGCGAGGGCCGCGCTACTCCTGCGGCGCCGGGGGCCCGGCGGGATCGACGATGTCGCGGCCGGTCGGCCGCAGCTCGTCGTCGAGCTCGAGCTGCCAGTAGTAGCGCGTGAACGTGACGCCGGCTCGGAACTCGCCGACGTGCGGCTCGATCTGCTCGCCGTTCGCCATCCGCGCGATCAGCTCCGGATAGGTGCGGCCCGGCAGGGCGGCGTACATCGGGGCCGGGAAGGCGCCGCCGAAGCGCGTGTTGACGTCGGTGATGCCGAGGCCGAGCTCGCGGTCGCGGAACGCCTGGACCGTGCAGGGGCCGCGCACGCCGAGCGTCTCGACGACGCGCCGCCCGAGCTCGATCAGCTCGTCGTCGGCGATCACCGTGCCCTTGATCGACTCGCCGCCGCGCGACTCGAGCATCGTCCGCGGGATCGCGTTGAGGCAGCGGCCGTCGAGGTCGGAGAGCAGGTCGATCGAGAACTCCGGACCGTCCATCGCGCGCTGGATCATCGTCGGCTCCTTCACGTAGCGGACGAAGAAGGCGGCCTCCTCGGCGTCGTGCGCGAGGTGGATCGAGCGTGCGCCCGAGCCCTGCCGCGGCTTGACCATCACCGGGTAGGACTCCGCCGGCTGACCGGGCAGCACCGTCGGCGGCGACGGCAGCCCATGGCGCTGGAGCAGCAGGTGCGCCTCGTACTTGTCGTAGGTGTCGCGGGCGATGTCGGGGTCGGGCGTGAAGGCCGGCAGGATCCCGTCGGCGCGTGCCTGCGCGAGGACCTCGATGTCGAGGTCGGTCAGCGGCACGACCGCGCCGACGTCGTAGCGCTCGCAGACCTCCACGAGCGCGGGCACGTAATCGGGATCGTCGATCCGCGGCGGCGCGAAGCGGTGCGTCGCCGCGTACTGCGCCGGCGCGAGCGGGCTCGGGTCGGCGGCGATCACCGTCGTGTGCTGCGCGAACGCCGAGACGATATCGTAGCGCTTGCCGACGCCGGTCAGCAGCACGGCCTGCGGCTTGGGAGTTCCACGACGGCGATCGGCGCCTCCAGCGCCCGGGGAACTCGCGCTGTTCGTCATGTCCGCCATCCGCCTGTCTCTCCCTTGTAGAGGCCGTCGCCCTTGACCACCAGGCGCCATGTGCGCGAGAGGATCCGCAGGTCGAGCCGGAACGACTGGTGCTCGACGTACCAGAGGTCGAGCTCGATCCGCTCCGACCACGGCAGCGACGCGCGGCCGTTGATCTGCGCCCAACCGGTGATGCCCGGCTTCGCCTTCAGCCGCCCGCGCTGGCGCTCGGTGTACTGGTCCACCTGCACCTGTACCGTCGGACGCGGCCCGACGATCGCCATCTCCCCGCGCAGCACGTTCCAGAGGTTGGGCAGCTCGTCGAGCGACGTGCGCCGCAGGAACGCCCCCATCCGCGTGATGCGGTCGTCGCCCTCCTGGATCGCGAGCCCCGCGCCCGTGAACTCGGCGCCGGTCACCATCGTGCGCAGCTTGTAGATCTCGAACGGGGCGCCGTCCTTGCCGACGCGCGTCTGCCGGTAGATCGGATGACCCGGCGACTCGAGCCGGATCAGCAGCGCGGCGAGCGCGATCAGCGGCGCGCCCGCGAGCGTGCCGAGGCCGCCGAGGACGAGGTCGAGGGCACGCTTCGCGGCGCGTTGCCCGACGCCGCTCACCGCGTGCCCTCGGCCGGCTCCCAGCCGGCCTCGGTGCCGTGGCGGCGCCAGTCCCACAGCCCGACGGCGAGCGCGGCGGTCGTGAGCACGTAGTAGCGCGCGACGAGGAAGGCGCGCCACGGCACCCAGCGGGCGAGCGCGGCGGCCAGCAGGACGATCAGCTGGAGGATCACCGCGGCGGCGTAGACCCAGCCCTGGTCCCACAGCGCGAAGCTCGTCAGCAGGACGACGAGGTGGAGGAACGGCGAGGCGTAGCGCAGCAGCCGGTGCGAGACGATCATCAGCGCGTAGAGCGGCCCGTAGCCCTTCGGCGACAGCATCCCGCCGCGCAGGACGATCGGCCAGCCGTGGCTCATCATCCGCCGTCTGCGGGCGAACTCGCCCTCGATGCTGGGGACCATTCTCTCGCACGCGCGGGCGTCGGGGGCGTAGAGCGCGAGCCAGCCGCGCTTGACCATGTTGAACGGGAACGAGAGGTCGTGGCCCATGACCGGGTCGACCTCGATGTAGGCGTCGCGGCGCGTCGCGTAGATCGCGCCGTTGCCGCCGGTGATCGAACGCAGGCGCGACTCGAGGGCCCGCAGGCGCATCTCGTAGCGCCAGTAGAGGCCCTCCTGGTTGCTGCCGCCGTCGTTGACGAAGCGGACCTGGCCGCAGACGTAGCCGACCTTCGGATCGCCCGCGAACGGCGCGACGAGCTGACGCAGGGCGTCCGGCTCCCAGAACGCGTTCGCGTCGGAGAAGGCGACGATCGCGCCGCGGGCGCGCTTGACGGCCGCGTCCTGCGCGCGGATCTTGCCGCCGCGCGGCAGCTCCAGGACGACGTCGGCACCGGCCTCGCGGGCACGCTGCGGCGTCGCGTCGGGCGAGCCGTCGCAGGCGACGATGATCTCGAGCCGGTCGCGCGGGTAGTCGAGCGCGCGCAGGTTCGCGACCTTCTCCGCGATCACGGCGGCCTCCTGGTAGGCGGCGACGACGATCGAGACCGACGGCAGCTCGGACGCCGCTGTCCGCTCGCCGCCGCCCGGGAGGCTCGACGGCCGCGGCGGGCGCAGTCGGGCCAGCAGCGCGAGCAGCAGCCCGTAGCCGAGCTGCGTGTAGACGACGAGCACGGCGCTGATCCAGAAGACGAGCTTGACGGCGAGCACCGGCGGGGATTGTGGCGGACATAGGAGTTCGGGGCGCCGCGGGGTCGCCCGGCGCTAGGCTCGCGGCCATGAGTTACACGATCAAGAACCTGACGGACGTCGAGGACTCGGCGAAGAAGTTCGGCTTCTCCGAGCTCGGCGAGGCGCGCTTCGCGCGCGGGGAGCTCGACTGCGATGCGACCGGACTCGCCTACCACGTGCTCAAGCCCGGCCGGCGCCAGGCGTTCGGCCACCGCCCCCACGACGCCGAGGAGGTCCACGTCGTGCTGGCCGGGAGCGGCCGCGTCAAGCTCGACGACGAGGTCGTCGAGATCGAGCGACTGGACGCGATCCGCGTCGAGCCGTCCGTCATGCGCGCCTTCGAGGCCGGGTCCGACGGGCTCGAGCTGATCGTCTTCGGACCGCACCACGAGAGCGACCACGAGATGGACGCGGGCTTCTGGCCCGCCGACTGACGCAGGCGAGCGCTCAGCCGCGCGCGCTGGTCCCGGCCCCGAGCGAGCGGTAGAGCGCGAGCGTGCGCTCCGCGATCGCGTCCCAGGCGTACGGTCCGGCCGCCGCCGCGCGCGCGGCGGCCGCCAGGCGCCCGCGGGCGGCGGGATCCTCGAGCAGCCGCACGAGCGCGGCGTGCAACGCCGCCGGGTCCCCGGCCGCGACCAGCTCAGCGGCGCCGGTCGCGGCGACCTCCGGGAAGCCGCCGGCCGCGCTCAGCAGCAGCGGCGAGCCGAAGCCGAGCGCGGTGAACAGCACGCCCGACTGGTCGATCTCGCGGTAGGGCAGCACGACGAGGTCGGCGCGGCGGAAGAAGGCCGGGATCTCCACGTCGGCGACGAAGCGCGGCACGAAGCGGACGCCGGGCGGCGCGGCCGCGCGCAACGGCGCGAGCGGCATCTTCGGCAGGCCGACGATCCACAGCTCGGCGTCGTCGATCCCGCGCCACGCCTCGAGCAGCACGTCGATCCCCTTGTAGGGACGCAGCAGGCCGAAGCACAGGACGACGGGCCTCTCGACCGCCGCCAGCTCGGTCGGCAGCGGCGCGGCGCCGCCGTGCGCGCCGAGGTGGGCGAATGCGCCGTGCGGGATCACGTGCACCTTCGCGGGATCGATCCCGAGCTCGCCGACGAGGCGCTCGCGCCCGTGGACGGAGTGCACGACGACGGCGTCGACGCGCTCGTACAGGCGGCGCTGCGCGCTCCGCTGTCCCGGCCGCGGCTCGCGCGGGAGCACGTCGTGCGCGGTCAGCACGAGCGGCCGGCCCGCCGCGCGCGGCGGCAGCAGGTGCACGTCGAGCGGCTGCACCGTCAGCCACTGGAAGTGGACGACGTCGGCCGCGGCGGCGTGGCGTCGCAGGCGCAGCATGTCGGGCACGTGCTGCGCCAGCTTCGCCGCCATCCGCAGCCGCGAGCCGGCGGCCCCCGGCGCGATCCGATAGAACGCCTCCGACACGACGTATCCGTCGTCACGCGGGACCTGCCCGTAGGCGAAGCGGCTCGTCACCAGCTCCACGTCGGCGCCGGCGCGCGCGAGCGCCGCGCTGAGCGCGTGGTCGTACGGTGGGGTGAAGGCCGACGGATCGACCATCTGGACCCGCAGCGGGGGCGTACTCATTCCCGGCATCATCCACCACCCGTCATGAGCATCGAAGTCTCCTACTGCGTCGTGAACACGGAGCAGCGCGCGCTGCTGGAGCGTTGCCTCGACGCGATCGCGCGCGAGCAGGCGACGCTGCCGTTCGCGACGGAGGTGCTGGTGCTCGACAACGCCTCGCGCGACGGCTCCGTCGGGATGGCGCGCGCCCACCCCGTCACGACGGAGCTGATCCGGCGCGAGCAGCGGCGCGGGAAGGCCGAGAACGACTCGACGCTGATGCAGCGCTCGCGCGGCCGCTACTGCCTGCTGCTGAACGAGGACTCCGAGCTGCTGCCGGGCGCGACGCTCGCACTGCAGCAGGCGCTCGACGCGAACGAGCGGGCCGCGCTCGCGGGCGCGAAGCTGCTGCGCCCCGGCGGGCGCCAGTTCCCCTCCGCCTGGCGCTTCCCCGGGCCGCGCACGGCGTTCGTCGGCGCGCTGTTCCTGCACGACGCGTTCACGGTGCAGAGTCACGGCGACGTGCTGCGCGAGGTCGACTGGGCGCAGTCGGCGGCGCTGCTCGTGCGGCGCGAGGCGGGGCAGCGGATCGGCTGGATGGACCCCGCGTTCTTCGTCTACTCGGACGAGGTCGACTTCGCCAAGCGGCTGCGCGACGCCGGCTGGAGCGTCCTCTACGTCCCGAGAGCCGAGGCGATCCACCACGAGCAGCTGTCGACCGGCAGCGTGCCGACGCGGCGGATCGTCGAGCTGTCGCGCAACCGCGACCGCTACATGCGCAAGCACCACTCGGCGCTCTCCGCCGCGCTCGTGCGCTGGCTGACGGCGTGGACCTACGCCGTGCGCTCGGCCGCCGCCCTCGTGCTGCCCGGTCACGACCCGCGGCGCTACTGGCAGCACGTGACCGCGACGCTGCACCCCGACCGCGGCGAGGGGTTGCGGGAGGCGGCGGCCGACTACAACCGGGGCCCACGGCTCTAAGCGTCACGCGGTCGGCCGTTCGCGGCCGACGACAACCGCGGCCCACGGCTCCAACCGCGGCCGCGGCTCCAACCGCGGCCGCGTCTCTAACCGCCCCGCGCGAACCGTCGCAGCGGCGCGACCATCCGCGCGAGCAGCGCGCGCTCCTCGGGGCGGTAGAAGCCGGTCAGGCCGAGCAGCAGGGGGATCGCGAGGGCGACGGCGGCGCGCGTGAGGAAGCCGACGAGGCCGTCGGTCGGGAGCAGCAGCTCGCCGGCCCCGGCGGCGCCGCCGAGCACGAGCGCGAGCTGGGCGATCCGCCCCCATTCGAAGGCGACGTGGAAGAGGCGCCGCGTCAGCAGCCGCATCACGATCAGCATCACGACGTAGGCGCCGCTGAGGGCGAGGCCGGCGCCCGCGATCCCGAGCGGCGGCACGAGCACGAACAGCAGCCCGACGTTGGCGGCGAGGCCGCAGGCGGCGGCGGGGAAGTTGCGCGTCGTCACCTCCGCCCGTCCCGCGATCACGACGAAGATCACGAACAGCCCGTACAGCGCCCAGCCGAGCGCGAGCCACGGCAGCGCCTTGTGCGCCTCGAAGTACTGCGGCGCGACCAGCAGGCGCGTCATCCAGCGCCCCAGCAGCAGCAGGCCGGCGACCACCCAGCCGGTCAGCATCAGGTAGTAGGTCGCGACGAAGGCGTAGAAGCGCGACGCCTCCTCGTCGTCCTTGATCGAGTAGGCGAGCGGCGGCCACGAGTACTGGAAGGCGCGCGCGATGAACGCGGTCACGCCCGCGAGCTTGATGCCGGCCGAGTAGATGCCGGCGGTCGCGAGCCCGTAGCGGTGCAGGATGAAGTAGCGGTCGACGAGGTTGAGCGCGTACACGGACGCGTCCGCGGGCACCGTCGGCAGGCCGAAGCGCAGCAGCCGCCTGAGCGACTCCGACGCTCTCGCCGAGCGCGCCACGCCGTGCGGAACCAGCAGCTTCCCCCGCAGCGACCACCACAGCCCGACGAGCACGACGGCCGAGGCGCCGTAGTTGCCGAGCAGCAGGCCGTGGGCGCCGTCGCCGCGCACGACCACGAGGTAGAAGGTGCTGACGATCGTCAGCGTCACGTTCGCAAGCGTCGTGATCGCGTAGGCCTTCACGCGCTCGTCGACGCGGAGCATCGCGTAGGCGAGCTCGAGGTTCGTGAAAGCCCACAGCCCGAGCATCGCGATCCGCACCGCGGTCGGGTCGTGGTGGCCGTCGAGCAGCAGGTCCGAGAGCGGTCCCGCGAGCGCGACGCCGACGGCCGCGCAGAGCGTCGTCGCGACGACCAGGAAGCCGACCGAGCGACGCGCCAGCGCGGCGCGGCGGACCGCGTCCTCGTCGTGGAAGTAGTAGCGCACGAAGGCCTCGCCGATGCCGAACCGCACGAGGATGCTGACGAGGATCACGAACGTCATCAGCAGCTCGGCGATGCCGTAGTCGTCGGTCGAGACGTTGCGCGTGTAGATCGGCAGCAGCGCGACGGCGAAGAGCTTCGAGACGATGTCGCCGATCTGGTAGGCGGCGGTCGTCGTCAGCAGGCGGCGCAGTAACCCGTGCATCGGCGCAGCACGGTACTCGCCCGAAGGGTCGGTCGTCCGCGCCCACGAGGTAGCGTGACGCGATGGCCGACGACGACAAGCCGCTCGCGCTGCTGCTGCTGCCGGCGGCGCTCGAGCAGTTCGCCTACGCCGACCACGCGCGCGACCTGCTGCGCGCGCCGCGGGTCGTCGCGCTCGAGCCGCCGCGGCTCTCCTGGCGCGCCTTCGGCCGCATGCCCGACAGCATCGCGCTCGGCGTCGCCGTGCGGCAGGCGAAGCGGCTCAAGCGACACCTCCCGAGCACCCCGGTGCGCGTCGTCGTCCTGTACCACGCGCTCGGGCTGCCGCTGGCGGAGGCGCTGCTGGCCGGCTCGGGCGAGGCCGAGCTGTGGCGCGCCGAGGTCCCCGGCTTCGCCGCCCCGCCGGCCGGCGCGAGCCGGCGCGCCCAGGCGCGCGTCAGCGAGCTG
>JAOPZA010000174.1 GCA_025964325.1 Conexibacter sp. | reverse complement strand
CGTTTCACAGCGTCGCCGACCTGGCCGCGCGCGTGCCCGCCGCGCGCGTGTCGCTCGAGCAGCTCGCCTGGTCGGGCGCCTGCGACGCGATCGCCGGCGGCGACCGGCGCGTCGCGCTGTGGCGCCTCGGCGTCGCGACGCCGGGCCGGCGGGTGCCGGGCGGGACGCAGCTGGCGCTGCCGCTGGAGCTGCCCGGCTCGCCCGACGGGCTGCGCCAGATCGGCGCGTGGGAGTCGCTGCTCGCCGACTACGACACGACCGGCCTGAGTGCCCGCACCCACCCGCTCGCGCTGCTGCGCCCGCAGCTGCCCTCGGACGTCGTCACGAGCCGCGACCTGCACGAGCTTCCGCATCGCGCGCACGTCCGCGTCGGCGGCGTGGTCGTCGCGCGCCAGCGGCCGGGAACCGCCCACGGGATCGTCTTCCTCCTGATCGAGGACGAGCACGGCACCGTCAACCTCGTCGTCAAGCCCGAGCTCTACGAGCGCAGTCGCCTGACGGTTCGCACCGAGCCGCTCGTGTTGGTCGAGGGACGGCTCGAACGCCACCCCGCCGCGGGCGGCGGCGTCAACGTGCTGGTCGAGCGGATCATCCCGCTCGACGTCGCCGACCGTCCGCTTGCGCCGGTGCACGAGCTCGGCGCCGTTCAGGAGGACGAGCGCCGGACTCTCGAGGAGGAAGGGCTCGGAGCGGGCGACTTCCGCGCCGTCGCCCCGGCGGTGATGAGCTTCGCCCAGGGTCGACGCCGCTGAGTCACGCCGCGCTGCGCCCCCTGCCGCGCCCCCGCGCCTCCGCGCCCCCGCGCCTGCCCGCCAACGCCTCGCGCCCGGCAGACGCCCCGGGGCAGGCGCAATGGAACCCGCCCTGCTCGCCCACCTCACGCGGCCCCAAAACCGCTCGGCGCAGCGCGGGTTCCACACTTCGCCCTTCCATTTCGTGGTCGCGCCGAGGTAGGGTCGCGCAATGCTGGCCGCCATCTTCTTCCTGGCGTTCTGGGTCGTCGTCGCCGTTTCGCTCTTCTTCGTGGCCGTTCGCGGCGGGCCGCGCGGCGCTCGCACGACGCTGCAGTCGCAGGGTCGCACCGGTCGTCGGGCCTCGTTCGTCGGCTTCGGCGTCTTCTTCCTCGCGGTCGGCGTCGCGGTGCCGCTGCTGCTCGGCTTCGGCGACCACGACAGCGCGAGTGCGCGCGTCGACGGCGCCACGATCCACCTGACCAAGCAGGAGCTGCACGGACGTGAGGTCTTCGGCCAGCAGTGCGCGAGCTGCCACACGCTCGCCGCCGCCCACGCGGCCGGCAAGGTCGGGCCGAACTTCGACGAGCTGAAGCCGCCGAAGGCGCTCGTGCTCAACGCCGTCCAGGTCGGCCGCTCGCGCGGCAACGGCACGATGCCCGCCGGGCTCGTGACCGGCCCGGACGCCGACGCCGTCGCGGCCTTCGTCGCGAAGACCGCCGGCCGCTGAGCACGCTCGCCGCCGAGCACATCGACCGCGGGTCATCGTTCCGACCGGAGCGCTACATAATCTGGTGTGGATGCCGACTCCACGCAGCGCCGCGCTGCTAGGATCGCCGCGCCAAGCAACCGCTGAATTCCCGTCGGCCACGGGAAGCGGGGGACCCACGACTTCGGGGCGAATCGCGCCTCCGCGTAGCGCCGCTCTTTCGGCGCGAGCCCGACAGCTAACCCCGCAAGCTCGAGAAAGAGGACCGAGACAGATGCCACCAGCACAGGCACCCTCGCGACGGAGCGAGGCCGAGAGCGGAACCAGCAAGCGCATGACCGAGCGCCGGACGATCACGATCCGCGGGCAGGTCGCGCCGCCGCCGCGGCCGTACGAGTCGACCGCCGCGCGCCGCCGCCCGCCCCGTCGCGCGAGCGAGCGGATCGCCGGCTCGCGTCCCGACCGTGCCGCGCTGTGGGCGGTGCTGATGGGCCTCTTCCTGATCCTCGTCGCGGTGATGACCGCGCATTAGCGTCGTCCGCGTGGACGCGCCGCGACGGTGCAGCGCGGTCCGGCGCGTCGGTGCGGCGCTCCGGATCCACACCATAAATCGGTGCCTCGTTGGTGGTACTGATCGGGCGTTTAGGTGTACCCGTATAAGGACAGTGAGAACGTCGCGCGCACTAGGACGTCTCGTCTCGCTGACCGACATATCCCGGGTGGGCCCATGAAGACTCCGATGAGCAGGTTCCAGATCCACGACGACCTCACCGCCCCAGAGGGCTCGGCGCCGGTGTTGAGAGGGGCGCTCGCGACGGGCGGACAGCTGCCGAACTTCCTCGGCGTCCTCGCCGGCTCGCCGGCCGCGTTGCGGGCCTACGCGCGCTTCCGCTCCGAGCTGCGCCACGGCCGCCTGCCGGTCGCGACCGGAGAGCGGATCGCCCTCGCGGTCGCCGAGCACCACCACTCCGAGCCGGGGGTCGCGATGCACTCGCGCAGCGCGCGCGCCGCCGGGCTCGGCCTCGACGAGGTCGCGCTGGCGCGCGAGTTCGCCTCGAAGGACGCGAAGGAGGCGGCGCTGCTGCGGTACCTCCAAGCGCTCGTGGTCGACGGCGGCCGCCCGCCGATGCACCTCCACGAGGAGGCCCGCGAGGCCGGCTGGGACGACGAGGAGATCCTCGAGGCGATCGCCGCGGTCGCGCTCGAGCGCTTCACCGCGACGGTCAACGTCGCCGGCGAGGTGCCGGTCGACGGCTCGATCGAGGAGTCGCGCAGCCTCCGCGCTGCGTAGCGGCCGATGGAGCTCGAGGCGGGGGCGGCCCCGGCGTGCTGCCCTCGCTATCACGAAGCGATCGAGTTCCTCGGCAAGCGCTGGACGGGCGCGATCGTGCGCGTGCTGATGCAGCGTTCGCCGCTGCGCTTCTCCGAGCTCGCGAACGCCGTGCCCGAGCTGTCGGACCGGCTGCTGTCGGAGCGCATGAAGGAGCTCGAGGCGCGCGGCGTCGTCATCCGCATGGTCTCGCCGCAGCCGCCGGCCCCGGCGACGCGGGTCGAGTACGCGCTCACGCCGATGGGGCGGGAGCTGGAGCCCGCGCTCGCCGCGCTGGAGGCGTGGGCGCAGCGCTGGCTGCCAGATT
This sequence comes from Conexibacter sp., assembly GCA_025964325.1. Lineage (GTDB taxonomy): Bacteria > Actinomycetota > Thermoleophilia > Solirubrobacterales > Solirubrobacteraceae > Conexibacter. Next base: position 71,586 of record JAOPZA010000174.1, on the reverse strand, counting down.
GAGTCCCGGAGCAACGCGGCCGGCCGGCGAGGTGTCCACTATCGTGCAGAGTGCCCGTCTCGACGCCACTTGCCTCAGGAGCCACCCATGGACGACGCCCCGACGCTGACCTCAGACGACGTGCTGCGCCTCGCACAGGAGCGCGACATCCGCTTCATCCGCCTGTGGTTCACCGACGTGCTCGGACAGCTGAAGGCGTTCTCGATCAACTCGAGCGAGCTGACCGACGCGTTCGAGGGCGGGATGGGCTTCGACGGCTCCTCGATCACCGGCTTCAATGCGATCGAGGAGTCCGACATGATCGCGCAGCCGGACGCCTCGACCTTCGCCGTGCTGCCGTGGCGGCCGGGCGAGAGCGGTGTCGCGCGGATGTTCTGCGACATCCTCACGCCCGAGCGCACGCCGTACGAGGGCGATCCGCGCCACGTCCTGCGGCGCTCGCTCGAACGCGCGACCGCGATGGGCTTCGACGACTTCTTCGTCGGCCCGGAGCTCGAGTACTTCTACTTCAGAGACGCGACCACGCCGGAGCCGCTCGACCGCGGCGGCTACTTCGACCTGACGACGCTCGACGCCGGCTCCGACCTGCGCCGCGAGACGGTGCTCGCGCTCGAGCAGCTCGGGATCCACGTCGAGTACACGCACCACGAAGTCGGTCCCTCGCAGCACGAGATCGACATGCGCTACGCGCCCGCGATGAAGATGGCCGACGACTGCATGACGTACCGCATCACGGTGAAGGAATACGCGATGAGATACGGCCTCCACGCGACCTTCATGCCGAAGCCGCTGTTCGGCGAGAACGGTTCCGGCATGCACACGCACATGTCGCTCTTCAGAGACGGCCACAACGCCTTCTACGACGCCGACGACCCGTACTACCTGTCGGACATCGGCAAGGCCTTCATCGCCGGCCAGCTGCGTCACGCGCGCGAGCTGTCGTCGATCTTCGCCCAGTGGGTCAACTCGTACAAGCGGCTCGTGCCGGGCTATGAGGCGCCGACGTACGTCGCCTGGTCGCGCCGCAACCGCTCCGCGCTCGTGCGCGTGCCGCTCTACCACCCCGGCAAGGAGAACGCGACGCGGATGGAGCTGCGCTGCCCCGATCCGGCGTGCAATCCGTACCTCACGTTCGCGGTCCTGCTGCAGGCGGGCCTGGAGGGGATCGAGCACGGCTACGAGCTGCCGGAGCCGATGGAGAAGAACCTCTACCACCTCGCGCCGGACGAGCGCCGCCGTCTCGGGATCGAGCAGCTGCCGGCGACGCTCGGCGAGGCGATCGAGCTGACGGCCGAGTCCGAGCTGGTGCTGCGGACGCTCGGCGAGCACATGTTCAACCGCTTCGTCGAGATCAAGCGGCAGGAGTGGGACGACTACCGCGTCCAGGTCTCCCAATGGGAGCTGGATCGCTACCTGCCGATCCTCTGAACGAGAGGACCGGCAGAGCGGCGGGAGTGCGTCGACGGCTCAGCGGCCGGTCGGCGCGGAGAACTTCACGCGCGTGCCGCCGCCGTCGCACTGCGTGTTCTGCGGCAGCGTCGGGACGAGCTTGCAGGCGTACTTGACGTTGTTGACCGAGAACGCCTCGACCTGCTCGTTCGCCTTGAAGCGCAGGGCCCAGGTGTCGGTCACCGCGTTCGCCTGCTGGCAGTCGAAGGCGCCCTTCGCCTGCTTCGAGCCGAGCTTCGCGATCGTCTCGTAGGAGATCGCGCGGTTGCTGGCCTTGCACGCGAACGCCTGCATCGGCGTCTGGAACCGCAGCGTCAACGTCGCGCCCTTCGGGATCGACTGCACGGCGTTCAGCGTCACCGAGTAGAGCGAGCCGCCGAGCGAGTACTTGCCGCCGCTCAGCAGGTAGGCGCCGTGGATCCAGCTCGGCTTCGCGACGACGTCGGTCAGCAGGAGCTCGGTGCCGGGCAGCTCGACCTGAAGCTTCTTGTTGCTGGCGCCGCCGGCGACGCTCACGACGGCGTTGCAGACCTTGTCATTGCCGCGACAGCTGATCTTCGTGGCCGCCGCGCTCGTCGTCGCGGTGGTGGCGATGGCGGGTCCGGCGAGCGCGCCGGTCGCGATGATCGCGCCGGCGACCGCGGCCGCGCGGGCGAAGCGATGGGAATGCATACAGCTCCTAGCGGCGGCCGTGGGCTGCCGGGCGGCAGCCGGGATGACACGACGCGCCATGGACGACTCATCGGCGCCGCGAAGCGCCGGCTTTACCGCTGGGCGAGGAGCGCCGCGAGCGCGTCGGGCTCGGTCACGGGCGCCTGGCAGGCGAACCGCTCGCAGACGTAGGCGGCCGCGCGCCCGTCGAGCGGGCGGCGCCCCGCGAGCAGCTCGATCGCGACGCCGTCGGCGCCGTCCTCACCGTCGCCGACGCGGCCGGCCAGCACGATGTGGGGTCGGAACGCGCCGCGCACGACGCGCAGCAGCGCGTCGGCGTCGGCGCCGACGACCGCGACCTCGCGTGCGTCGTCGGCGAGCAGCAGGTCGATCGCCGCCAGCAGGTGGCCGAAGGCGGCCGGATGGCGCGCGGCGACCGGGTGCAGCAGCGCGATCACGCCCCGCGCGTGACGCTCGTACTCGGCCTCGCCGGTCAGCTTCGAGAGCCGCAGCAAACCGTAGGCGGCGGCCGAGTTGCCGGACGGGATCGGCGAGTCCTCGAGGTCCTTGCGCCGCGCCACCAGCCGTTCGTGATCGTCCGCGGTCGAGAAGAAGCCGCCGCGCTGCGGGTCGGCGAAGTGCGCGATCGTCGTGTCGGCGAGCTCGCGCGCGGCCGCGAACCAGCGCGCGTCGAAGGTCGCCTCGTAGAGCGTCAGCAGCGCCTCCAGCAGGAACGCGTGGTCCTCGAGGTAGGCCGGCAGTCTCGCGCGCCCCGCGTTCCACGTGCGCAGCAACCGGCCGTCGGCGTCGCGCAGGTCGCGCAGCACGAAGTCGGCGGCGGCCGTCGCCGCCGCCAGGTAGTCGGGCCGCTCCAGCACGGCGCCGGCCTCCGCCAGCGCCGAGATCATCAGCGCGTTCCAGGCCGTCAGCCGCTTGTCGTCGAGGCCGGGCCGGACCCGCTGTGCGCGCGCCTCGAGCAGCCGGCGGCGGATCTCCGGGAGCTCGGGCGGCTCGGGTGGGCCGGGCGCCGTTGCACCGGCCTTCACGAGGATGTTCGCGCCCTCGAAGTTGCCGCGCTCGCTCGCGCCGAACCAGCCGATCGCGATCCCCGCCAGCGAATCCCCGAGCGCCGCGCGCAGCTCGTCGAGCGACCAGACGTAGAATCTGCCCTCGACGCCCTCCGAGTCGGCGTCGAGCGCGGAGTAGAAGCCGCCCTCGGGGCCGCGCATCTCGCGCAGCGCCCAGTCGAGCGTGTCGCAGGCGACGTCGCGCAGCTCCGCCTCGCCGCTGACCTGCCAGCCGTGCAGGTAGGCGCGCGCCAGCAGCGCGTTGTCGTAGAGCATCTTCTCGAAGTGGGGGACGACCCAGGCGGCGTCGACGGTGTAGCGAGCGAAGCCGCCGCCGAGCTGGTCGTGGATGCCACCGTGCGCCATCGCGCGCAGCGCGCCGAGCGCCAGCTCGCGCTCCTGCGGGCCGCGTCGCAGCAGCAGCTCGAGGGTCGAGGCCTGCGGGAACTTCGGCGCGCCGCCGAGTCCGCCGTTGACGGCGTCCCAGCTCTCGCGGATCGCGGCGACGGCGTCGTCGAGCAGCGCCGGCTGCGGCTCGTCGGCCGCCGGCTCGAGCCGCGCGCCCGCCTCGAGGCGGCTGACGATGCTGTGGCTCTGCTCGCGGATCTCCTCGCGGCGCTCGTCCCACGCCTCCTTGATCGCCTCCAGCACCTGACGCCAGCTCGGCATCCCGTGCGCCGGGCGCGGCGGGTAGTAGGTGCCGGCGTAGAACGGCACCTGGTCGGGCGTCACGAACGCGTTCAGCGGCCAGCCGCCATGGCCGGTCATCGCCTGCACGGCCTCCATGTAGAGCGCGTCGACGTCGGGCCGCTCCTCGCGGTCGACCTTGACCGGCACGAAGTGCTCGTTCATGTAGGCGGCGACGTCGGCGTCCTCGAACGACTCGCGCTCCATCACGTGGCACCAGTGGCAGGCGGAGTAGCCGATCGAGACGATCAGCGGCACGTCGCGCTCGCGCGCCTCCGCGAGCGCGTCCTCGCCCCACGGCTGCCAGTCGACCGGGTTGTCCTTGTGCTGGCGCAGGTACGGCGAGGTCTCGTCGGCGAGGCGATTGGCCATCGAAGGAGAGGCTACCCGTGAGCGGGCGCCGACCGCGCGTGCGGGCGCGGTAGCGTGGTGGCAGCCGTTCACGTCCGACCGCCACGACAGGAGCAGCGCCCCGTGAGCACCCACCGCGAGTCCGTCACCGCCCTCGGCGCCCCCGCCGCGGTCGGGCCGTACGTCCACGCCGTCCGCGCCGGCGGCCTGCTGTTCTGCTCGGGCCAGATCCCGCTGCACCCCGAGACGGGCGAGATCGTCGGCGCGACCGCCGCCGAGCAGGCCGGCCGCTGCCTCGAGAACCTGGCGGCGGTCTGCGCGGCCGCCGGCGCGACGCTGGCCGACGCCGTCAAGATCACCGTGTACCTGCGCGAGATGGCTGACTTCACCGCCGTCAACGAGGTCTACGCCTCGTTCTTCGAGAGCGATCCGCCGGCCCGCGTCGCGGTCGCGGTCGCCGGCCTGCCGCGCGAGGCGCGCGTCGAGCTCGACGCGATCGTCGCGCTGCCGGGCGCGAGCTGATGGTGCGGCGCCGGCGATGACGACGACCGAGCCCGTCGACCTCGAGCGGATCCGCGCGGCCGCGGCCGCCGGGGCCGGGATCGTGCGCCAGACGCCGGTCGTCTCCTCGCGCACGCTCGGCGAGCGGGTCGGCGGCACGATCGCGCTGAAGGCCGAGAACCTTCAGCGGACCGGCTCGTTCAAGCTGCGCGGCGCGCTCGCGAAGATCGCCGCGCTCGGCGAGGAGGGCTGCGCCGGCGGGGTGATCGCGGGCAGCGCCGGCAACCACGGCCAGGCGCTCGCCTACGCTGCGCGGGCGCGCGGCATCGCCTGCGAGGTCTTCATGCCGGTGACCGCGCCGATCTCGAAGATCGACGCGTGCGCCGAGCTCGGCGCCGAGGTGCGGCTCGTCGGGATCACCGTCGACGAGTCGCTGAGAGCGGCGCGCGCCCGCGCGCAGGAGGCCGGGCTCGCGTTCGTGCACCCCTTCGACGACCCCGACGTGATCGCCGGCCAGGGCGGCCTCGGGCTCGAGCTGGTCGAGCAGATCCCGGACCTCGCGCGCGTGCTCGTGCCGGTCGGCGGCGGCGGGCTCGCGAGCGGCGTCGCGATCGCGATCAAGACGCTGCGCCCGGCGATCGAGGTGATCGGCGTGCAGGTCGAGCGCGCCGCGCCGTTCCCGGCCTCGCTCGAGCGCGGCGTCCCGGTCGCCGTCGACTCGGCGCTGACGATCGCCGACGGGATCGCCGTCAAGCGGCCGGGCGAGCTGACGCTGGCGCTGATCGGGCGCTGGCTCGACGACGTCGTGGTGGTGCCCGAGGACGACGTCGCGGAGGCGATGGTCGTCCTGCTCGAACGCGCGAAGCTCGTCGTCGAAGGCGCCGGCGCGGTCGGCGTCGCGGCGCTGATCGGCGGTCGCGCGGCGCCCGCGCGGCAGGGGACGACCGCCGTGATCCTCTCGGGGGGGAACGTCGACTCCGGCCTGCTCGCATCGGTCGCGCGCCGGCACGAGTCGCAGGCCGGCCGCCGCGTCGTGCTGCTGACGCGGCTCTCGGACCGCCCCGGCGAGCTGGGCCGCCTGCTGGTGCTCGTCGGCGAGCTGGGCGCCAACATCGTCGACGTCGAGCACGTGCGCGAGGGGATCGACCTGCACGTGCGCGAGACGGCCGTGCAGCTCGTCCTCGAGACGCGCGGCGAGGCGCATGCGCTCGAGGTGCAGCAGGCCGTCGAGGCGGCCGGATACGCGACGCGCACGCTCCACTCCTGACGGGTCGGCGAGCAGCCGAGACGACCGCCCGGAGCGCCGGCGCGCCAGCGTGGGCATGCTCTCCCAACATTCGGTGTATAAGTTTCCTACACAGCCTGTTGAAGGAGCAGCCGATGTGGGATCCACAGGACTTCTCGGACGCGTACCGCCGTCTCGCCCCCGTCGCCGTGCGCGCCGCGCAGCGCGTGCTGCGCGACCAGGCCGCCGCGGAGGACGTCGCGCAGGACGTCTTCACCGGGCTGTGGGAGCGGCCCGGGGCGTATGACCCGACGCGCGGGACCCTGGCGAGCTACGTGGCGATGGTGGCCCGCAGCCGTGCCCTCGACCGCTGGCGCTCGCGGCAGGTCGCCGACGTCGCGACCGAGCGGCTGACGAGCGAGATCTCCGCGGCGGCGCCCGAGCGCGGCGCCGACGAGCTGGCGATCCGGCGCGAGCGTTCGCGCGCGGCGCTCCGCGCGCTCGGGACGGCGCCGCAGGAGCAGCGCGAAGCGGTGCTGCTCGCCTACGGGGTGGGACTCAGCGCGCGCGAGGTGGCGCGCGCGACGCAGGTGCCGGTCGGGACGGCGAAGAGTCGCATCCGGCTGGGCCTGATCCGGGCGCGCGGCGCGTTCGGCGAGGCGGCCTGAGCGTCCGTGCCCGACGGGCTCTCGATCGGCGAGGTGGCCCTGCGCACCGGCGTCGGCGAGGGCACCCTGCGGATGTGGGAGCAGCGCTACGGCTTCCCCGAGCCGCAACGAACCGCGGGCGGCGCGCGCCGCTACAGCGGCGGCGACGTCGAGCGGATCCTGCAGGTCGCGCGCGAGCGCGACGGCGGGCTCGCCCTGCGGGCCGCGATCGCGCGCGCCCAGCGGCCGGCCGGCCGCGACGTCTCGGTCTTCGCGTGCCTGCGACGTTCGCTCGCCGACCTGCCGCCGCAGCGGCTCACGAAGCGCGCGCTGACGGCGATCTCCTCCGCGATCGAGGACGAGTCGTTGGCCGCCGCCGAGCGGCCGATCGTGCTCGGCAGCTTCCAGCGCGAGCGCTTCTACCGTCAGGCGCAGCGGCGCTGGCAGGAGCTGGCGCGGACCGCGCGCCTCGCGGTCGTGCTGGCCGACTTCCCGCAGGCGCGCGCGCACGGCGCGGGCCCGATCGAGGTGCCGCTCGGCGCCGATGCGCCACTGCGGCGTGAGTGGGCGCTCGTCTGTGACGCGCCCGGCTATGCCGCCTGCCTCGCGGCGTGGGAGGTCCCCGAGCAGGAGCAGGCGCGCGACGGCCAGCGCATCTTCGAGGCGATCTGGACGGTCGAGCCGGAGCTGGTGCGGGCGGGCGCCCGCGTGCTCGTCGGGACCGCCGTCGCGAACGCCGGCGAGCTGCTCGGCGACGCCGAGCGGCTGCTCGACGACGTCCCGCCGGGCGGCACCGACACGACGCGTCAGCTGGCGTCGCTGACGAACCGGATGATCGGCTACCTGGCGCGGGCGGGGGAGTCGGCGCCGTCGAGCTGAGCGGCCGCCGCGCGACGGTGCTCGCGTGCCTCCGCCACCAGCGTGGCGATCAGCGAGCTGCGCGCGTCCGCCTCCGGATGCCACTGCACGCCGAGCGCGAAGCCGTTGCCGGGCAGCTCGATCGCCTCGGGCAGGTCGTCCATAGTCGACCAGCCGGTGACGACGAGGCCGTCGCCGATGCGGTCGACGCCCTGGTGGTGATGCGACTTCGTCGCGTGGTGCTGCTCGCCGGCCGCGCGCGCCGCGAGCGACCCGGCCGCCAGCCGCACGTCGTGGTCGGCGCCGTCGAAGGTGCCGATCGTGCGGCGGTGCTCGTGGTGGCCGAACTCCTCCGGCAGGTGCTGGCGCAGCGTGCCGCCGTGGGCGATGTTCATCACCTGCATGCCGCGGCAGATGCCGAGGAAGGGGATGTCGCGCTCGAATGCGCGGCGGGTGAGCGCCAGCTCGAACGCGTCTCGCTCCGGCTCGACGTCGGCGGTCTCCGCGTGCGGCTCGGCACCGTAGAGCGCGGGGTCGATGTCGACGCCGCCGGCCAGCATCAGTCCGTCGAGCAGGTCGAGCACCTCGTCGGGCCGCTCGACCAGGGCGGGGTCGGGCGCCAGCATCAGCACCATCCCGCCACCCCGCTGCACGGCGTCGACGTAGCTCGTCGGCAGCAGTGCGGCACGCTGGTCCCACACGCTCCAGCGGGCGCGCTCGTACGCCGTGCAGATGCCGATCACCGGGCGCTCGTCCATCTCCGATCACGATAGTCGAGTCCGCCGCTTCAAACGTGACGCCTGCGTCACCTTCCTGGTACGGTCGTCGGGATGGCCGGAACGCCCGCCTTCGACTACGACTGGCTCGTGATCGGCTCAGGCTTCGGCGGCAGCGTCTCGGCGCTGCGGCTGAGCGAGAAGGGCTACCGCGTCGGCGTGCTCGAGTGCGGCCGCCGCTTCCGCGACGCCGACTTCCCGAGCTCGACCTGGGACCTCAAGCGCTACTTCTGGGCGCCGCGGATCGGCCTCAAGGGGATCTTCCGCGTCACGACCTTCAAGGACGTGGCGGTCGTCAGCGGCAGCGGCGTCGGCGGCGGCAGCCTCGGCTACGCGAACACGCTCTACGTCCCGCCGGCCCGCTTCTTCGAGGATCCGCAGTGGACGGGGATCGCGGACTGGGAGGCGGAGCTCGCGCCCCACTACCGCGAGGCGCAACGGATGCTCGGGGTCGCCGTGCACGACCACGACGACCCCGCCGACGACCTGCTGCGCGAGTTGGGGGAGCACCTCGGCGTCGCCGACACCTACCGCAAGACGCCGGTCGGCGTCTACATGGGAACGCCCGGCAAGACGGTGGCCGACCCCTACTTCGGCGGCGCGGGCCCCGACCGCACCGGCTGCACGCTCTGCGGCCGCTGCATGGTCGGCTGCCCCCACGGCGCCAAGAACACGCTCGTCAAGAACTACCTCTGGTTCGCCGAGCGCAACGGCGCGACCGTCACGCCGGACCGGACCGTGCTCGACGTCCGCCCGCTCGGCGCCCCCGACGGGAGCGACGGCTACGCCGTCACGCACGTGCGCTCGGGGGCGTGGAGCGCGCGCGCGAAGGACGCGCAGACGCTGCGCACGCGTGGCGTCGTCGTGGCGGCCGGTGCGCTCGGCACGAACCTGCTGCTGCAGCGCTGCCGCCTCGGTGGCTCGCTGCCGCGCGTCTCGAGGCGGCTGGGCGAGCTCGTGCGCACCAACAGCGAGGCGATCCTCGCGGTCACGGTGCCGCGCGACTACGCCGACGACCTGACGAAGCGCGTCGCGATCTCCGGCTCGATCTACCCCGACCCGACCACGCACATCGAGACCGTCACGTACGGCAAGGCCGGCGACGCGATGTCGGCGATGTACACGCTGCTGGTCGGCGACGGCACGCGCGTGACGCGGCCGCTGAAGCTGCTGAAGGCGATCGTGCGCCAGCCCGGGAGGGCGGCGCGGCTGCTGTGGCCGCGCGGCTGGTCGCGCCGCACGATCATCGTGCTGGTGATGCAGACGCTCGACAACGCGATCGCGCTGCGGCCGAAGAAGCTGCCGTTCGGCGCCTTCGGCGGCGTGCGGCTGCAGACCGAGCAGGATCCCGAGCGGCCGAACCCGACCTTCATCCCGGTCGCGAACGAGACCGCCGAATGGCTCGCGCAGCGGACCGGCGGGGTCGCGCAGAGCTCGATCATGGAGGCGCTCAACATCCCCTCGACGGCGCACATCCTCGGCGGCGCCGTGATCGCCCGCGACCCGTCCGAGGGCGTGGTCGACGGCCGCCAGCGCGTCTTCGGCTACGAGAACCTGCTGGTCTGCGACGGGTCCGCGGTGCCCGCCAACGTGGGCGTCAACCCGAGTCTGACGATCACGGCGCTGGCCGAGCACGCGATGAGCCACGTTCCGCCTGCAACGGGCACAGTTCGTGGCAGCGACCCGGCGCGTGAGTCTCACGCTAAGGTCGAGGCTTAGTCTCAGTCGGAGTCGCGCAACAGCGCGCGTCGCACCTTGCCGCTCGCCGTCTTCGGCAGCTCGGCCGCGAAGTCGACGCGGCGCGGGTACTTGTACGGCGCGGTCTCGCCTCTGACGTGCTCCTGGAGGGCGCGCACGAGCTCGTCGCTCGGTCTGCTGCCGTCGCGCAGGACGACGACGGCGCGGACGATCGCGCCGCGCTCCTCGTCGGCGGCGGCGACGACCGCGGCCTCGGCGACGGCGGGGTGGGCGACGAGCGCCGACTCGACCTCGAAGGGGCCGATCCGGTACCCGGCCGAGATGATCACGTCGTCGGTGCGCCCTTCGAAGTAGAGGAAGCCGTCGTCGTCCTCGTGCACGCGGTCGCCGGTGCGCCAGACGGCGTCCGCCTCGCGCGCATCGGCCGCACCGTCGCCGAGATATCCGAGGAAGAACGTCGGCACGGTCGCGGGGTCGGCGACCAGCTCGCCGTCGTCGATCCGCAGTCCGACGCCCGGCAGCGCGCGGCCCATCGAGCCTGGGCGGATCGGCTCGCCGAGCGGCGCGCCGGTCAGCTGACCGGTCTCCGTCTGCCCGTAGCCGTCGCGGATCCACAGCCCGGTCGCCTCGTGCCAGACGCGCAGCACCTCGGGGTTGAGCGCCTCGCCGGCGGCGACCAGCCCGCGCAGGGCCGGCAGCCGCTGCGGCTCGGCGCGCTTGGCGATCACGCGGTACTCGGTCGGCGCCATGCAGAGCACGTTCACGCGCTCGCGCGCGAGCAGCTCGAGCCGCTCGCCCGGATCGAAGCGGGCGTCGTGCAGCAGCGCCGCGGCGCCCCGGATCCACGGTGCGATGAAGACGTTGCGAGCGGACTTCGACCAGCCGCTCGCGGCCGTGCACCAGACGAGGTCGCCGGCGCGGGCGTCCAGCCAGCGCTCGGCCTGCAGCCGCTGCCCGGCGAGGTAGCGCTGGCCGTGCAGGACGCCCTTCGGCTCGCCGGCCGTGCCGCTCGTGAACGTGATCAGGCACGGATCCTCCGGCGCCAGCTCGATGGCCGGCGCCGGCGCGCCGGCGAAGAGGCCCGGATCGGGGACCATCAGGACGGGAAACGCGGTCCCGTTGGCGCCCGCAGCGCGCAGCTCGCCGGCGTTGCGCTCGTCGGCGAGGACGAGCGCGGGGCGGGCGGCCGCGAGCCGCAGCCGCAGATCCTTGGCGCGCAGCTGCTCGGTGCAGGGGAGGACGACGGCGCCGATGCGGAAGCAGGCGACCATCGCGAGCACCCATTCGGGCCGGTTGCCGATCAGCGTCATGACGACGTCGCCGCGACCGACGCCATGGCGCGCGAGCGTCCCGGCGAGTCGCGCGGCGCCGTCGGCGACCTCGCCGAAGCTCCAGGTGCGGCGGCTTCCGTCGCGGGCCAGCTCGACGAGCGCGAGCCGCTCGGGATCGGCGGCATCGACGACGTCGCGGGCGAAGTTCACCGTCGGGAGTCTGACATCAACAGCGGCAGGAGCTGGCCAGAACGGCCGAGGAGCTGGAGCGCCTCGTCGGGCAGCTCAGGCTCGCCTGACCGACTCTGTCGGCGCGCGCCCCGGGGTATCGTGGAATCGGCGCCAGCCGATTTCCCGATACCCCCCGGACCCGGAGCGTTGACACCGATGGCCGTAGCGATCGACAAGACGGACGAGCAGAAGGCGATCTGCGAGATGGTGCGGCAGTTCGCCGACGAGCAGATCATCCCCAATGCCGAGCACTACGACCACGAGGACGCGTTCCCGGAGCCGATCGTGGAGCAGATGAAGGAGCTCGGGCTCTTCGGCGTGACGATCCCCGAGCAGTACGGCGGCATGGGGCTCGACCTGACGACCTACGCGATGATCGTGGAGGAGCTCTCGCGCGGCTGGATCTCGATCTCGGGCGTCATCAACACGCACTTCATCGGCTCCTACCTGCTGATGAAGTTCGGCAACGACGAGCAGAGAGCGAAGTACCTGCCGCGGATGGCGACCGGCGAGATCCGCGCCGCCTTCTCGCTCTCCGAGCCAGAGCTCGGCTCCGACGTGGCCGCGATCAAGACGGCCGCGAAGAAGGTCGACGACGGGCGCTACGAGATCAACGGCCAGAAGATGTGGGTCACGAACGGACTGCGCTCCGACCTCGTCTTCGTGCTCGTCAAGACGGACCCGAACGCCGAGAAGGCGCATCGCGGCATGACCTGCTTCATCGCCGAGAAGGAGGGCGGGGTCAGCGAGAACACCGGCGACTACGCCGGGCTGACGGTTCCGCCGCAGCTGCGCAAGATGGGCTACAAGGGCGTCGAGTCGACCGAGCTCGTCTTCGACGGCTACCGCTGCCCTGCGGAGAACATCCTCGGCGGCGAGCAGGCGGGGCTCAACAAGGGCTTCGGCCAGATGATGGACGCGCTCGAGGTCGGCCGCGTGAACGTCGCCGCCCGCGGCGTCGGCATCGCACAGCGCGCGCTCGAGCTGGCGCTGCGCTACTCACAGGAGCGCAAGACGTTCGGGAAGCCGATCGCGCAGCACCAGGCGATCCAGTTCAAGCTCGCCGACATGGCGACGCAGATCGACGCCGCGCGCCTGCTGACGATCCGCGCGGCGCGCATGAAGGACGCCGGCGAGCGGTCCGACCTCGAGGCCGGGATGGCGAAGCTGTTCGCCTCCGAGGCCGGTCGCTTCTGCGTCGAGGAGTCGTTCCGCATCCACGGCGGCTACGGCTACTCCAAGGAGTACGAGATCGAGCGCCTCTACCGCGACGCGCCGCTGCTGCTGATCGGCGAGGGGACGTCCGAGATCCAGCGCATGGTGATCGGCAAGAAGCTGCTGGAGCGGCACAAGATCTAGGGCGAAGCCCTCCCTCGCGGGGCGAGCGCGTGGCGTCTCGGGGAGGGCTTCGCCATGGGAGTTCCACGGCAGGGTGCGGTGGTTTCGTGGCGTTCGGGGGAACTCCCGGGGGCTTCTCCCCGGTTACCGACGCACGGGTGGAGGCGTCGTCGCGTCACTTCACTAGACTCCGCCGCCTGAGCACCCCGAAGGACACCAAGGCGCTGATCGAGCAGGGCGTACGGCGGTTCCTCCATGAGGTGCCGGCGCTCGAGCCGCTCAAGCTCGTCGTCGGGCTGGAGCTGCGCGGCCGCGGCGACATCCAGATGTTCCGCGTGGAGCTGCCCGGGCCGATCATCACGAAGGACATCGCGTCGGATGCCCGCGTCCGCCTCGAAGTGCCGCGCGCGAACTTCAATGAGCTCGCGGTCAACGGCACCGTCAAGCAGTGGCGCGAGGCGTTCGAGCACGGCGACGCGAAGGCGACCGGCGTCGAGCAGATCATCAAGCTCGTCGTCAACGTCGTCGAGAAGCAGGAAGAGCGCTCCCGCACACGCCGCGCCCGCGGGTAGCCGCGGACGCCGCACACCGCCGCGCGGTGGGCGGCGGGACCGCGAAGCGGCGGCGAGGCGCACGTGCGCCCGCTACGCTCGCCGATCATGAGCACGAGCGAACGCGCCGCCGGCCTGCGGATGCCGGCCGAGTGGGCGCCGCACGAACGGACGCTGATGGCCTGGCCGGCGCGGCAGGAGGCCTGGCGCGGAGCGACGATCGAGGAGGCCCGTGACGAGCACGCCGCCGTCGTCGCGGCGGTCGCCGCCTTCGAGCCGGTCCTGCTCGTCGCCGACCCCGCGCACGCCGAGGACGCGCGCCGCCGCGTCCCGTCGGAGAACGTCGAGGTCGTCGCGCTGCCGATCGACGACTCGTGGCTGCGCGACTCGGGACCGATCGTCGTGACCGGGCCGGAGGGTGCCCGTGCCGGCATCGACTTCCGCTTCAACGCCTGGGGCGAGGCCTTCACGCCCTACGACCACGACGCCGCGATCGCGCGGCTGCTGCTCGAGCGGCTCGGGATCGAGCGCTTCGCCTCGCCGCTCGTGCTCGAGGGCGGCGCGATCGCCGTCGACGGCGAGGGCACGCTCGTGACGACGGAGCAGTGCCTGCTGAACCCGAACCGCAATCCGCTCCTCAACCGCGAGGACATCGAGGAGGAGCTGCGCGGCCAGCTCGGCGCCGAGAGGATCGTCTGGCTCGGGAAGGGACTCGTCGAGGACGCCGACACCGACGGCCACGTCGACAACATCTGCGCCTTCCTCGCGCCCGGGCGCGTCCTCCTGCAGACCGTCGCCGACGACGACGACCCGAACCGCCCGGCCGCCGAGGAGAACCTCCGCCGGCTGCGCGCCGCGGGGCTCGACGTCGTCGAGCTCGAGCTGCTGCCGCGCAGCCGGCGCGACGAGGGCGAGACGGTCGCGGTCCCCTACACGAACTTCTACCTCTGCAACGGCGCCGCGATCGTCCCGCTCGCCCAGCTCGACCACGACATGGACGAGGAGGCGCTCACACGGCTCGGAAGACTCCTGCCCGGTCGCGAGATCGTCGGCGTCCCCGGACGCGTGCTGGCGCTCGGCGGCGGCGGCGTGCACTGCATCACGCAGCAGATTCCGCGGAGCCCCTCGGCCGGGGGCCTCGGGGTTCCGTCGGAAGAACTCGCCCCCGCGGCTCGTTCTTCCAACTCCGAGGACGTTCGATGACCGCGCGTTTTGAGCTGATCGAGGCGACCGGCGGCGTGCCACGCTCGCTCGCGCGCGCGGACGAGACGACGGCGAGGCGCGCACCCTTCCGCATCGCCCTCGTGCAGCAGCGCTGGCATGCCGACGCGGCCGAGCACGAGGCGTCGCTGGGGGAGGGGATCGAGCTCGCGGCCGGTCGCGGCGCCCGGCTCGTCTGCCTCCAGGAGCTGACGCTCTCGCCGTACTTCGCGATCACGCCCGACGCGCTCGGCGAGGCGCAGGCGATGGCGGAGGCGATCCCCGACGGTCCGACGACGCGCTTCGCGCAGCGGATGGCGGCCGCGACCGGCGTCCACGTGCACGCGTCGCTGTACGAGCGTGCGGCCGAGGAGGACGGGGATGCGCGCGGCTTCAACACGGCGATCGTCGCGGCGCCCGACGGAACGCTCATCGCGCGCACGCGGAAGGTCCACATCCCGGTCACGGCCGGCTACTACGAGGACAGATACTTCCGTCCGGGCCCGGCCGGCCCCGCCGTCGACGCGTTCCCCGTCGTCGGTCTCGGCGATGCGCGGCTCGGCTTCCCGACCTGCTGGGACCAGTGGTTCCCGGAGCTCGCGCGGGCCTACTCGCTCGCCGGCGCCGAGGTGATCGTCTACCCGACCGCGATCGGCTCCGAGCCCGACCATCCCGACTTCGACACCGAGCCACTGTGGGAGAAGGTGATCGTCGCCAACGGGATCGCGAACGGCACCTTCATGGTCGCCGTCAACCGCATCGGGGAGGAGGGGCCGCTGCGCTTCTACGGCTCGTCGTTCATCTCCGATCCGTATGGCCGTGTGCTCGCCCAGGCGCCGCGCGATCGGTCCGCCGTGCTGGTCGCCGATCTCGACCTCGACCAGCGCGGCGACTGGCTGACGCTCTTTCCGTTCCTCACGACCCGTCGCCCGGACGCCTACGGGCCGCTCGTGCAGGAGCGACCCGCGGCGCAGTTGATCGGTCACTCCCGGGAGTTCGCCGCCAGGCGAACTCCCAAGTGACCGGCGAAGCCGGTCGCCGCGAAGCCGGTCGCCGCGAAGCCGGTCGCCGCTCAGGACTGCAGGACCGATCCGTCCTCGTAGAGCTTCACGACGCGCACGCTGCCGTGCGGCGCCGCGTCGATGCAGAGGCGGCAGAGGACGCACTCGTCGAGGTTCTCCTCGACGATCGCGAGCGTCCCGTCGCCCTTCTGCGCGTAGATGTCGACGGGGCAGACCTCGGTCAGCTTCGCTGCCAGCGCGGGATCCTGCGCGACCTGCTCGTCGACCTCGACGTTGATGAACAGCGCGGGCATCAGACGGCACTCCTCTCGGCGATCTTGCTCTTGACGATCTCCGGGATCTGCGAGATCTCCTCCGCGACGACGATGCCGGCCTCGGCGAGGCGCGCGATCTTCTCCGCGGCCGTGTCGGCCTTGCCCTCGACGATCGTGCCGGCGTGGCCGAAGCTCATGCCCGGCATCTCGTCCATGAAGCGGCCCGCCATGAACGCGACGATCGGCAGGCGAGAGTCGTGCTCGGTGACCCACGCGGCCAGCTCGGCCTCCATGCGGCCGCCCGGCTCGGTGTAGATCACGATCGCCTGCGTCTGCTCGTCGGCCTCGAACAGCGGCATCAGCTCCGCGTAGGACGAGCCGATGATGGCGTCGCCGCCGATCGAGACGGCCGTCGACTGGCCGAGGCCGGCGGCGCTCAGCGTCGAGGACATCTCGGTCGTCATGCCGCCGGAGCGCGAGATGACGCCCACCGGCCCCGGCGTGTACGCCTTCGCCGCGTCTCTCGCCGGGCCGCCGATGCCGCCCATCTTGATCACGTCGGGCACGATGATGCCGAGGCAGTTGGGCCCGATGATGCGCGCGTCGTGCTGCCTGGCGAACTCGACCATCACGGCGACGTCGCGTCGCGGGATCCGCTCGGTCACGATCACGACGAGCTTGACGCCGTTCGCGATCGCCTCCAGCACCGCGTCCTTCGTGAAGGCCGGCGGCACCGTCACGACCGAGCCGTCGATCGGCCCGCCGTGGTGCTCGACGGCCTGCGCGACGGTGTCGAAGACGGGTACGCCGTGGACCTCGCGGCCCTTGCGGCCCGGCGTCACGCCGCCGACGACGCGCGCGCCCTCGCCGTAGTCGAGGCACTCGCGGGTCAGGTTGACGGCCTCGCGGCCGGTGATGCCCTGGACGATGAAGGTCGTCGTCGCATCGATCAGGATCGACATCAGGCGGCCACTCCGATCTTCTCGACGGCGCGGCGCGCAGCCTCGTGCATCGAGACGGAGCGGTCGCAGTACTCGACTCCGTATCTCTCGAGGATCTTGAAGCCCTCGTCCTCCCAGGCGCCCGGGATGCGGAAGATCGCGATCTTCTCGCCCGGGTCGTAGCCCAGCTCCACGCACGCCTTGATGACGCCGCGCGCGACGATGTCGACGCGCGTGTTGGAGACGATCGACATCATCACCGCGATCTTGTCGACGCCCGGCTTCTGCAGCACGAGCTTCGCCAGGCCGCACGCCTTCTCGACCGACGGGTTGCCGCCGATCTCGCAGTAGTTGGCGGGCTTGCCGCCATGAGCGCGGACCGCGTCGAAGAGCGTCAGCGAGCCGCCGCCGGCGCCGATCACGAGCCCGAGGTTGCCGTCGAACTCCGTCACGTTGCCGGCGACGCCGCGGTGCGACGCCGCGTCGACGGCCTCGCCGGCGAGCTCGAACGGGGTCGCCTCGCGCGCCTGGCGCGTCTCCTCGTCGCCGACGCCGAGCTCCTTCAGGAGCTGCTTCTGGCGTGGGCGGGCCTCGTTCTCCATGTCCATGTGCGCGTCGACGGCGACGAACGAGCCGTCCTCGAGTTGCGCCAGTGGGTTGATCTCCGCGAGCGTCATGTCGCGCTCGACGAACAGCTGCGCGAGCCGCGTGAGGATCGGCGTGGCGCGCGTCAGCGCGGCGCCGGTCACGCCGATCGAGGCGATCACCTGCTTCGCCTGGTAGTCCGAGACGTCGGTCAGGTTCGAGAACCAGCCGCGGCCGACGTGGTCGGGATGGGTCTCGGCGACCTCCTCGATGTCGATCCCGCCCATGTCGCTGAAGAGCATCACCGGCTGCTTGCGGATCCCGTCCCAGACGACGCCGGCGTAGTACTCCTGCTTGACCGACACGCGCGAGTCGACCAGTACGCCCCGCGGCATGTGGCCGTTGATCTCCAGCTGCAGGACGAACGCGGCGTGCTCGGCCGCCTCGTCGGGCGTGTCGGCGAACTTCACGCCGCCGGCCTTCATGCGGCCGCCGGTCAGCACCTGCGACTTGATCACGACGGGGCCGGCGATCTCCTCGGCGATCCGCCGCGCCTCCTCCGGGGTGGTGGCGAAGCCGTGTCTGGAGACCGGGATGCCGGCCTTCGCGACGATCTGCCGCGACTCGTACTCGAAGAAACGCACGCTCAGCTCCCTGTCGTGGTGACGAACCCGTAGGCCTCGGCCAGCTCGGGATCCTTCTGCGCCAGCAGCTCCGCGAGGTGGACCATCACCTGGCACTGCTTCCAGGTCGCATCGTCCTGCATCTTGCCGTCGAGCATGTGAACGCCTCGCCCGTCGGGGATCGCCTCGATCACGCGCTTGGCGAATCTGACCTCGTCGGGATCGGGGCTGAAGACGCGCTTGGCGATCTCGATCTGTCGCGGGTGCAGCGACCAGGCGCCGACGCAGCCCATCAGGAACGCGGCGCGGAACTGCGCCTCGCAGCCGAGGTCGTCGGAGATGTCGCCGAAGGGGCCGTAGAAGGGCAGGATCCCGGTCGCCGTGCAGGCGTCGACCATGCGGCCGATCGAGTAGTGCCAGAGGTCCTGCTGCGCGGTCGCGCGCGGGCCGCCGTCCTCGCTCGGATCGGCGATCACGACGTAGCCCGGATGACCGCCGCCGACGCGCGTCGTCTTCATCCGGCGCGAGGCGGCGAGGTCGGCCGGACCGAAGCTCATGCCCTGCATGCGCGGACTCGCGGCGGCGATCTCCTCCAGGTTCGCGACGCCGAGCGAGGTCTCGAGGATCGCGTGCACGAGGATCGGCTTCTGCACGCCGTGCTTGGCCTCCAGCTGTGCGAGCAGGCGGTCGACGTAGTGGATGTCCCAGGCGCCCTCGACCTTCGGCACCATGATCACGTCGAGTCTGTCGCCGATCTCGCCGACGAGCCGCAGCAGGTCGTCGAGCACCCACGGGCTGTCGAGGCTGTTGACGCGCGTCCACAGCTGCGTCTCTCCGAGGTCGAACTCGCGCCCGACTCTGATCAGCCCCTCGCGCGCCGCCTCCTTGCGATCGACCGGTACGGCGTCCTCGAGATTGCCGAGCAGGATGTCGGTCTTGCGTGCGATGTCGGGAACTTTCGCGACCATCTTGTCGTTGCTCGCGTCGAGGAAGTGGATCATCCGCGAGGGCTTGAACGGGACGTCGAGGAGCGGTTCGGGAGCACCGACGGCGAGGGGCTTTCCGAAGTCACGGGGATTGCGCACGAGCTGGGATCTCCTTGGGTCTGGGCCGGCGAATCGTAGACCGCGACCCCCTCGCGCCGATGCACTCACTATGGAACTACGCATCCGCGACGCGGAAACGTCACACTTCTCATCTTTCTCCCGGCGAAATCAGGACGGTCCAGCTACCCCATGAGCGAAACCACCCAAGGAGTCGAAACCGACCAGGCGGCACGCGAGGCCTCGGGCGCCCACCCGTACGGCCGCTATCTGGAGGAGTTCGAAGTCGGCGCGGTCTACAAGCACTGGCCCGCGAAGACGGTCACCGAGTCCGACGACCACCTCTTCTGCCTCATCACGATGAACCACCACCCGCTGCACCTGAACGACGTCTACGCGGCCGGGTCGCAGCAGGGCCGCAACGTCGTCGTCGGCCCGCTCGTCTACTCGCTCGCGCTCGGGATGTCGGTCTCGGACATCTCCGGCAAGGCGATCGCGAACCTCGCGACCGAGGAGCTGAGCCACCCGAATCCGGTCTTCCACGGGGACACCCTCTTCTGCGAGACCGAGGTGCTCGACGTCAAGCCGTCGAAGTCGAAGCTCGATCGCGGGGTCGTGAAGGTCCACACGCGCGTGCTGAACCAGGACGGCGTGCTGGTCGCGGAGTTCAAGCGCCTCGTCCTGGTCCCCCGCAAGACGCCTGGCGTGAGCGCGAACGGCGCGGAGGGCAACGTCGCATGACCGGAGGAGATCACGTGGGCACCATCGAGAGCACCGCACCGACGAGACACGCGAGGCTGCAGGCATGGGTCGAGGAGGTCGCGGCACTCACGCAGCCCGTCCGCATCCACTGGTGCGACGGCTCCGCCGAGGAGTACGACCGGCTCGCACAGTCGCTCGTCGACGCCGGCACGTTCCAGCGCCTGGCGGAGGCGAAGAGACCGAGCTCCTACCTCGCGCTGTCGGACCCGGGCGACGTCGCCCGGGTCGAGGACCGCACCTTCATCTGCTCGAAGGACGAGCACGCCGCCGGCCCGACGAACAACTGGCGCGAGCCGGGGGAGATGAAGGAGACGCTGCGCGGCCTGTTCGGCGGCTCGATGCGCGGCCGCACGATGTACGTCGTGCCGTTCTCGATGGGCCCGCTCGGCTCGCCGATCGCGCACATCGGCGTCCAGCTGACGGACTCCGCCTACGTCGCCGTCAGCATGCGGATCATGACCCGGATGGGCAAGGGCGCGCTCGACGTGCTCGGCTCTGACGGCGCGTTCGTGCCGTGCCTGCACTCGGTCGGCGCGCCGCTCGACGAGGGCCAGACGGACGTGCCGTGGCCCTCCAACGCCGACAACAAGTACATCGTGCACTTCCCCGAGACGCGCGAGATCTGGTCCTACGGCTCCGGCTACGGCGGCAACGCGCTGCTGGGCAAGAAGTGCTTCGCGCTGCGGATCGCCTCGGTGATGGCGCACGACGAGGGCTGGATGGCCGAGCACATGCTGATCCTCAAGCTGACCTCGCCGCAGGGCGAGGTGAAGTTCGTGGCCGGCGCCTTCCCGTCCGCCTGCGGCAAGACGAACCTCGCGATGCTGATCCCGACGCTCGCCGGCTGGACGGTCGAGACGATCGGCGACGACATCGCCTGGATGAAGTTCGGCAAGGACGGCCGTCTCTACGCGGTCAACCCCGAGGCCGGCTTCTTCGGCGTCGCGCCCGGCACCGGCGCGAAGACGAACCCGAACGCGATCGCGACGGCGCGCGCCAATGCGATCTTCACGAACGTGGCGAAGACCGACGACGGCGACGTCTGGTGGGAGGGGCTGACGGACGAGCCGCCGGCGCACCTGATCGACTGGCACGGCAACGACTGGACGCCGGACTCCGACGCGCCCTCCTCGCACCCCAACTCGCGCTTCACGGTGCCGGCCGACCAGGACCCCGCGATCGCGCCGGAGTGGGAAGACCCCGCAGGCGTGCCGATCGACGCGATCCTGTTCGGCGGCCGCCGCGCGACCGTCGTGCCGCTCGTGACCGAGGCCTACGACTGGGAGCACGGGACGTTCCTCGGCGCCACGATGAGCTCGGAGAAGACGGCGGCGGCGACCGGGGCGGTCGGCGAGCTGCGCTTCGACCCGTTCGCGATGCTGCCGTTCTGCGGCTACAACATGGCCGACTACTTCGCGCACTGGCTGACGATCGGCGAGCGCGAGGGCGCGCAGTTGCCGAAGATCTTCTACGTCAACTGGTTCCGCAAGGGTCAGGACGGCCAGTTCCTGTGGCCGGGCTTCGGCGAGAACTCGCGCGTGCTGGCATGGGTCTTCGAGCGCTGCAGCGGCACCGCCGAGGCGGTCGACACGCCGATCGGCCGCGTGCCGGCGCAGGGCGGGCTCGACGTCACGGGCCTCGACCTCACGCCGGAGCAGCTCGACGAGCTGCTGCGCGTCGACGTCGAGGGCTGGAAGCGGCAGCTGCCGCAGGTGCGCCAGCACTTCGCCCAGTTCGGCGACGACCTGCCGCCGCAGCTGCGGACGCAGCTCGACGCGCTCGAAGCGCGGCTCGAGCAGGCGTAGGGCGTCGGTCCTGAGTGGTCCCGCCTGCGCCGCTGCGGCGCGGGCGGGCCGACCGCTCAGTGGCGGTCGTCGCCGGTCGAGGCGGGCGGGCGCGAACGTCCGCCCGACCGCTCAGTGGCGGTCGTCGCCGGTCGAGGCGGGCGGGCGCGACTCCTCGGCGAGCGAGGTGATCGTCAGCGAGCCGCGGGCGGCGGTCTCCAGCACGTCGGTCGCCTCCTCGCTCGAGCGCGCGTAGAGCTCGACCAGCAGGTGGACGACGATCTGGTCGTCCTCGTGCTTGTGGAAGCGCACGTGGGTGAAGAACTCGCGCGTGCCGTGGTCGCCGAAGGCGGCGTAGGAGAGTGCGTCGCCGGCCTCCGGGCCGGAGCAGGTCTCGACGTCGTCGGCCTCGACCGTGACGGTGCAGGAGGCGACCCAGGGAGTGCCGGCGACCATCCGCTCCCAGCGGTCCTCGATCGGCTCGACGCGGCCGTTGTGGAAGCCCAGGTGCGGCTGGTCGTGCATGCAGTCGAGGCACTGCACGACCGCCTCCTGCATCTCGTCGACGACCTCGGCGCGCTCGCCGGTCGCCGGATCGATGCGGTGGATCCCCTCGTAGTGCACCTGCACCTCGAGGTTCTGCGACCAGCAGCGATAGCAGCGCAACCAGCTGCGGACTGTCTCGGTGGAGCCCTCCATGAACGGGGATTCTATGCTGCCTGCAGCGGCGGGACCCTGCGCCCGGCTCCGAGGAGCGATCTCGTGACTCATCGCGCCCCATGACGGTCGACACCGAAGCGCCGATCGGCGCGGTGCTGGCGGGCGGGATCGGCCGGCGGATGGGCGGCAACAAGGCGACTGTCGGCCTCAACGGCCGGCCGCTGATCGACTATCCCGTCGCCGCGATGCGCGGCGCCTTCGCGGACGTCGCCGTCGTCGCCAAGGCCGACACCGATCTGCCGGCCTTGCCGGGCGTGACGATCTGGATCGAGCACGACGAGCCGCGGCATCCGCTCGCCGGGATCGTGCGCGCGCTCGAGCTGGCCGGCACCCGCCCGGTGTTCGCCTGCGCCGGCGACCTGCCGTTCGTCAGCGCGAAGCTGGCTCGCGTCGTCGCGGGAGCCGGCGCGGCCGGCGCGGTCGCGATCGTCCCGCGCGCCGGCGGCCGGTTGCAGCCGCTGTTCGCGCTCTACCTGCCGCAGGCGCGGGCGCAGCTGAGCGCCGCGCTCGAGCAGCAGCCGCCCAAGCCGCTCACCGCGATCGTCGCCGCGCTGGCCCCGCGGGTGCTCGAGCTCGCCGACGCGCGCCCGTTCTTCAACGTCAACGCGCCGGAGGACCTGCTGACCGCCGCGGGCCTGATCGACCGCCACGAGCGAGAGGATCGCTAGCGTGGGAAGATCGAGCGCTCCGCGGCGTCTCCTCTGATCATGATGCTCCCTCTCCGCTCACGCGTCCCACGAGCCGCCGCCTGTGCCGCGCTGCTGCTGGCCGCGCTGCTCGCCGGGTGCGGCGGGTCCGGTGGCTCCGGCGGCGGCGCCTCCTCTCCGAACGCGAAGCCGGCGCCCGCCTCGCCGCAGATCGCGTCCGCGCAGAGCCCCGCCGCCGGCGACTTCCCGCGCGCGGACGGGCGCACGCTGCAGCAGATCGCCGACAAGCTGCAGGCAGGCCCGCAGGTCGGGCTCGCGACGTCGGTCTACACGCCCGGGACGAATCGGCTCGCGTTCGGCGTGATCGACGCCGCGGGCGCCTTCGTCTACGGCAAGACCGCGGTCTTCGTCGCGAGCTCCCCGACGAAGCCGGCGCAGGGCCCGTTCCTGGCGCCGGCCGACTCGCTCCAGGTGCGGCCCGCCTTCCGCAGCCGCACCAGCGCCGCCGACACCGGCGACGTGCAGGCGATCTACCACACCGACGTGCGGCTTCCGCGCGTCGGGCCGTGGTACGTGCTGACCGTCACCAAGGTCGGCTCGAAGCTGCTCGGCGGCACCGCCCAGCTCAAGGTCACGCAGACCAGCCCGATCCCCGCCGTCGGCGATCGGGCGCCGCGGATCGACACGCCGACGCTCGCCTCCGTCGGGCGCCAGGTCTCGAAGATCGACACGCGCGACCCGCCCGACCAGATGCACGAGGTCAGCCTGAAGGACGTGCTCGGCAGAAAGCCGGTCGCGCTGCTGTTCGCGACGCCCGCGCTGTGCCAGTCGCGCGTCTGCGGCCCGGTGACCGACATCGCCGCCCAGCTGCAGGCCGCCTACGGCGACCGCGTCGACTTCATCCACAACGAGGTGTACGTCGAGAACGATCCGAACAAGGGGCTGCGGCCGCAGCTGCAGGCCTTCCACCTGACGACCGAGCCGTGGCTCTTCACGATCGACCGGCAGGGGAGGATCGCCGCACGGCTGCAGGGCGCCTTCGGGATCGAGGAGTTCAAGCAGGCGGTCGAGGCGGCGCTCAGATAGCCGCGTACGACCTGAGGCGGACGCGCGTCCGCCTCGCGGCGTACGGGAACGGGGCCCGAAGATCGTCCTTGCGACCGTTGTGGCGCAGGCCCGCTCGTCGTACGTTGAGGGCATGATCCAAGTCCGCAACGTGACCAAACGCTATGGCGAGAAGGTCGCCGTCGACGACCTCAGCTTCGCCGTCCCAGCGGGCATCGTGACCGGCTTCCTCGGACCCAACGGGGCGGGCAAGTCCACCACGATGCGGCTGATCCTCGGCCTCGACGCGCCGACGTCGGGATCGGCCACGATCAACGGCAAGGCCTACCGCGAGTTCGACGCGCCGTTGAACGAGGTCGGCGCGATGCTCGAGGCGCGCGCGATCCACACCGGCCGCTCCGGCTACCACCATCTGCTCGCGCTTGCGCAGACGCACGGGCTGCCGCGCACCCGCGTCGACGAGGTGATCGAGCTCGTCGGCCTCGGCGAGGTCGCCCGCAAGCGCGTCGGCGGCTTCTCGCTCGGCATGGGCCAGCGTCTCGGGATCGCCGCCGCGCTGCTCGGCGACCCCGAGACGGTGATCCTCGACGAGCCCGTCAACGGCCTCGACCCGGAGGGGATCCGCTGGATCCGCACGCTGCTGAAGCGGCTCGCGAGCGAGGGCCGCACCGTGTTCCTCTCCTCGCACCTGATGAGCGAGATGGCGCAGACGGCCGAGCACCTCGTCGTCGTCGGCCGCGGCCGGCTGATCGCGGACACGACGGTCGCCGAGTTCGTCGGCCGCGCCTCCGCCGACGCGCCCGTGCGGGTGCGCTCGCCGCAGGCGACCGCGCTGGCCGAGGCGCTCGCCGACGAGGGCGTCGCGATCGCGAGCGAGGAGCGCGGCGTGCTCGAGGTGCGCGGGCTGAGCGCCGAGCGGATCGGTGAGGCGGCGAGCGCCGGCGGCATCGTGCTGCACGAGCTGACGCCGCTGCAGGTCTCGCTCGAGGACGCCTTCATGCACCTCACGCATGACGCTGTCGAATATCACGCCAGCGCGACGGCCGACCCGGCCGACGCGTCCGTTGCCGAGCTGGGAGCCGTCGCATGAGCGCCACCGCCGCAGATCCCTCCGCCGCCGACCGGGTCCGTGCGATCCCGCGCGGTCGCGTCACGCAGGCCCGCGTCCTGCACGCCGAGTGGACGAAGCTCTGGTCGCTGCGCTCGACGCGCTGGTCGCTGCTCGCCGCCGTCGTCGCGATGGCGGGGCTCGGCGTCCTGATCGCCGCCGTCCAGATGAGCCGCTGGTCGCACCTGACGCTGCAGGACCGCCTCGACTTCAAGCCGATCGACACGAGCCTCGGCGGCGTCAACCTCGCGCAGCTGGCGATCGGCGTGCTGGGGGTGCTGATCATCAGCGGCGAGTACTCGACCGGGATGATCCGCTCGAGCGTGATGGCGGTGCCGCGACGGCTGCCCGTGCTGTGGGCCAAGATCGGGGTCTTCGCGACCGTCACGTTCGTGCTGATGCTCGTCTCCTCGCTCGTCGCGTTCCTCGGCTCGCAGGCGATCCTGACCTCGCATCACGTGAACGTCGGCCTCGGGGCGCCGCACGCGCTCCGCGCGGTGGTCGGCACCGCGCTGTTCCTGACCGTGCTCGGCGTCCTCTGCGTCGCGATCGGCTCGCTCGTGCGCAACAGCGCCGGCGGCATCTCGGCGTTCGTCGGGCTGCTGTTCGTGCTGCCCGGGATCGTCTCGATCCTGCCCAGCAGCATCGGGCAGTCGATCCGCCCGTACCTGCCCTCGAGCGCCGGGACGGCGATCACCCAGGCGGTGCCGGAGGCGCACACGCTGGCGCCGTGGGCGGGCTTCGCGCTCTTCTGCGGCTACACCGCGGTGACCGTCGCGGCGGCGGCATTTATGTTCCGGCGACGCGACGTGTGATATCGACCTGAAGGGCATGCGCAACGAAGGTCACGTCCGGACGTTGATCGACCGCCATCCCGTGGCGGTCGATCTGCTGCTCGCACTCGGGCTGCTCGCGATCGCGACCGCGGACGTCACCGCCCGCGGATCGCGGCGCCCGGTCGAGTGGCTGTGGGCGCCGCTGCTGACGCTGCCGCTGCTGGCGCGGCGTCGCAGCCCCACCGCCGTCTTCGCCGTGATCGCGCTCGTGGCGTTCGCCCAGTGGCTGACGGGACGGCCGATGTGGGCCGACCTCGCGCTGCTGGTCGCGCTCTACACCGTCGCGGCGACCGAGTCGCGCCGGCGGGCGCTGGCGGCCGCCGCCGCGCTCGAGCTGGGCGTCGCGATCGCCGTCGAACGTTGGGGCGGCGCGGATCCGCTCGCCGGCGCCGTCTTCCTCACCGGCATGGTGATCGCGGCCGTGGCGCTCGGCCGCAGCGTGCAGATCCGCCGCGCCTACCTGCGCACGCTCGAGGAGCGCGCCGCGCGGCTCGAGCACGAGCGCGACCAGCAGGGCCAGATCGCCGCCGCCGCCGAGCGCGCCCGGATCGCGCGCGAGATGCACGACATCGTCGCCCACAACCTCTCCGTCATGACCGCGCTCGCCGACGGCGCCGCGTTCGCCGCGCGCAGCGACCCCGCGCAGGCGACGCGCGCGATGGAGCTGTCGGCGGCGACCGGCCGGCAGGCGCTGGCGGACATGCGTCGGCTGCTCGGCGTGCTGCGCGAGGGCGCCGACGCGCAGCGTGCGCCGCAGCCGGGGACCGACGACGTGCCGGAGCTGCTCGACCAGGTGCGCGCCGCCGGGCTGCCGGTCACGCTGGTGGTCGAGGGGGCTGCGGGCAGGCTCCCGCCGGCCGCGCAGCTGACCGTCTTCCGCCTGATCCAGGAGGCGCTGACGAACACGCTCAAGCACGCCGGACCCGGTGCCACCGCCGCGATCGCGCTGCGCTACGACGACGCGGGCGTCGAGCTCGAGGTCTCCGACACGGGCGCCGGCGGGGCGAGCGCGAACGCCGGCGGCCAGGGGCTCGACGGGATGCGTGAGCGCGCCGCCGTCTACGCCGGCGCGGTCGAGGCGGGGCCACGGCCCGGGGGTGGCTGGCGCGTGCGCACGCGGCTCGAGATTTCGCTGGACCAGGCGGCGGCATGAGCGCAAACGACCCGCCACCACCTCGGGAACGAGCCTCTGGCGAGTTCTCGAACGGAACCCGAGGCCCCAGGCCGAGCGGTTCCGCGAGCATCCGCGTGCTGCTCGTCGACGACCAGCCGCTGCTGCGGCTCGGCTTCCGCATGGTGATCGACGCGCACGACGACATGACCGTCGTCGGCGAGGCCGGCGACGGGGCCGAGGCGATGCGGCTGACCGTCGAGCTCGCGCCCGACGTCGTGCTGATGGACGTGCGGATGCCCGGCACCGACGGGATCGAGGCGACGCGCCAGATCGCCCAGACGGCCGACGGCCCGCGCGTCCTGATCCTGACGACGTTCGACCTCGACGCCTACGCCTTCAGCGGACTGCGCGCGGGCGCGAGCGGCTTCCTGCTGAAGGACGTCCCGCCGAGCGACCTGCTGTCGGCGATCCGCGCGGTCGCGAGCGGCGACGCGGTCGTCGCGCCGAGCGTGACGCGGCGTCTGCTCGACGCCTACGCGGACCGGCTGCCGGAGGACGGCGCCGCCGGCGCGGCCGCCGAGCCCGTCGCCGACGAGCGCGTCGCGCGGCTCACCGAGCGCGAGCACGAGGTGCTGCTGGAGGTCGCGGCGGGGCGCTCGAACGCCGAGATCGCCGCACGGCTCGTCGTCACCGAGGCGACCGTCAAGACGCACGTCGGGCGCGTGCTGACGAAGCTCGAGCTGCGCGACCGCGTGCAGGCCGTGATCTTCGCCTACGAGTGCGGGCTCGCGGGCGGCCAGGCGCGTCGCTGAGCGGCGCTCAGCCGCCGATCGCGCTCATCGACCGCGTCGGCTGGATGAAGCCGGGGTCGTTGACGTGGTGCTTGAGCTCCTTGCGCCAGACGGCGTCGCGGATCACGCTTGCCAGCTCGTCGTCGCTCGCGCCGCCCCGCAGCGGGCCTCTGAGGTCCGTCTCATTGTGGCTGAAGAGGCAGGTCCGGAGGTGGCCGTCGGCCGTGATGCGGATGCGGTTGCAGTCGCCGCAGAACGGTTCGGAGACGGGGTTGATGAAGCCGATCCGGCCGTTGCCGTCGGCGAAGCGGTAGACCCGCGCGGTCGCGCTCGGCTCGCGCGGCTCCGGCTCGAGCGGGTGGACGGCGTGGATCGCGGCGCGGATCTCCTCGCCGCTGAGGACCTGGTCGCGCGACCACGCGTGGTCGGCGTCGAGCGGCATGAACTCGATGAAGCGGACCTCGTACGGATGCTGGCGGGCGAACTCGGCGAACGGGATCGCCTCCTGCTCGGTGAAGCCGCGCAGCGCGACGGCGTTGACCTTGATCGGATGCGCCTCCGGGAACTGCGCGAGCGTCTCGAGGCCGGCGAGGACGCGCGGAAGCGCGTCGCGGCGCGTCATCTCGAAGAAGCGATCGCGCTGGAGCGAGTCGATCGAGACGTTGAAGCGGTTGACGCCGGCCGCGACGAGGGCGGCCGCGTCGCGCTCGAGCAGGAAGCCATTGGTCGTGACCGAGAGATCCTCCACGCCGTCGATCTGCGCCAGCATCGCGGCCAGGCGCGGGAAGTCGCGCCGCACGAGCGGCTCGCCGCCCGTCAGGCGCACGTCGCCGACGCCCATCGTCGCGAGCAACGCGACGATCCGCTCGATCTCCTCGAACGTCAGCACCTCGGCGCGGTCGAGCCACGGCAGCCCCTCGGCCGGCATGCAGTACTGGCAGCGGAAGTTGCAACGGTCGGTCACGGAGACGCGTACGTCCCCGATCGCCCGGCCGTGCCCGTCGAGGAGAGGTTCGCGCATGGTCGGAAGGGTAGCCGCAGCGGGCGCCGCGCAACCACCGGGTCCGATGACCTGACGTTGGGAGGCGCTGCGGCGCGTTCAGGCGCCGGCGGCGGCTTCGAGCGTGGCGGCGAAGTCGGTGCGCGAGATCGGGCCGACGCACGGCGAGGTCGCGCCGGCCCCGCGGTAGCGCGCGACGCCCGCGCGGACCGCGTCGACCTCGCCGACGGCGGCCAGCTCGTCGAGGAAGCGGGTCGAGATCGCGGCCTTCATCGCGTCGCCGTCGCCACGCGCCGCGGCCGCGTCGTAGCCGGCGATCTCGTCCTCGAAGCCGGAGCGCTCGAGCATCGCGCGGTAGAACGGGAGGCCGAAGTAGGTCAGCAGCTCGCGCCGCATGGAAGCGTGGGCGTCGGACGGGTCGGCGACATGCGCGGCGGGGACGGCGGGGACGATGTCGAAGCCGTCGAGCGATCTGCCGGCCTTCTCGCGCCCCGCGCGCAGCTCGGGCATCACGACGTCGCGGATGTAGGGCGGCGTGCAGAGCCACAGCAGCACGCCGTCGGCGATCTCGCCGGCGAGCCGCAGCATCGCGGGGGAGAGGGCGGCGACGTAGATCTTCAGCTCGGGGCGCGGGTCGAGGCCGGCAAGCCGGAAGCCGGTCGGCCACTTCGCGTCGGCGGAGCCCTGGGTCGGCGGGTCCTCGCCGCGGACGATCGCGCGCACGGTCCCGACGTACTCGCGCATCTCGGCGACCGGCTTGTCGATCGTCTGCCCGTGCCAGCCCTCGACGACGGGGCGGTGCGAGACGCCGAGCCCGAGCGTCAGCCGGCCGTGGGCACCGACCGACGCGGTGCCGTCGCCGTCCTCGCCCTCAGCCATCGTGAGGGTGGTCAGCTCGTCGAGCGTGACCGCGGTCTGCGCCATCGTCGCCGGCGTGCGGGTGTAGATCGGGACGACGCCGGTACCGAGCCGGATGCGGCTCGTGCGCATCGCGTAGGCGGTCAGGACGGTGAGCGACTCGCGGCCGGCGATGTGCGTCACGTAGGCCGACTCGTAGCCGAGCGCCTCGGCCTGTTGGACGCGCTCGATCGCCTGCTCGAGCGAGCGGCCGGTCGAGACGAAGCAGCCGAGCGACATGCGGGGGACCCTATCCGGGGCGGGCCGGGGCGTGCGGCGGTCTACCATCGTGGCGTGACTGGCGATCGGTCTCCGCGCGTCGCGGGCCTCGTGCTCGCGGCCGGCGCGGCGCGCCGCTTCGGCGCCCCCAAGCAGCTCGCCGAGCTGGACGGGCGGCCGCTGCTCGAGCACGCGCTCGCGGCGATCGCGGTGGTGCCGGCGTTCGACCGCGTCATCGTCGCGCTCGGCGCCCACGCCGACGAGATCCTCGCGACCGTCGACCTGCACGGCGCGATCCCGCTGCGCGTCGCGGACTGGGACGAGGGTCAGGCGGCGTCGCTGCGCGCCGGCGTCGCCGCGCTCGCGCCGCATGCCGATGCGATCGTCGTGACGCTCGGCGACCAGCCGCGCCTTGGCAGCGAGACGATCGCGCGCTTCGCGGCGCTCGCCGACGGCCCGGCGCCCGCGGCGCGCGCGACGTTCGGCGGCGTGCCCGGCCATCCCGTGCTGCTGACGGAGCCGCTGTTCGACGCGGTCGCCGGCCTGCGTGGCGACGCCGGCGCCCGCGGGCTGCTGGAGCAGGCCGGCGCGCTCGACGTCGAGTGCGGCGCCGACAGCGTGCTCGACATCGACACGCCCGCGCAGCTCGACGCGCTGCGGCGGCGCTGAGGCTCTCGCCGGACCGACCGCTCAGGAGATTCTGCGCAACTTGTCGTGGCGCGTGGCCGTTGTAGCCGGTCATGAGACGACACGGACGTATCTCGAGGGTGGTGCTCGCGGGGGCGGTCGCGGGCTGGGTGGCGCCGGGAGCGATGCCCGCGCTCGCGAGCGCGGCGACGCCCCCGCTCGTCGGGAAGGTGATCGCGTCGGCCGCCGTCGACCGGGCGGTGACGGACGGCGCCGGCACGATCGCGCTGGTGCCAGGGGTCGGTGTGATCCGCACGATCGACGCCGCGACCGGCAGAGCGACCGATACGGACGTCAGCTCGTCGTGCACGTCGCCGCCCGCGGTGGTCACGGGGGTCGGTGGCGGCCAGGTGCTGTTCGAATGCTCACGGCCGCACACCTCGTCCTCCGGCCCGTCCACCCGCTTCGAGCCCCGGCTCCTCGACGTCGCAACGCGCGCGGTGCACGAGCCGGTCGGCACCGCCGCGATGATCGATGACTGGGACTCGGCGACGTTCGGGTCAGTCCACTTCGGCGGCATCGGCAGCGCGGGAATCGGCTGGGACGGCTATGCCTACCACGGCGGTGGGAGCGGGGCGTTGGACCCGCGGACGGGCGCGGTTGTGGGCGAGCCGCAGGTGGCGAACGAGGTCACCGACCTCAACGCGCCCGGACTCGTCACGACGCTCTGCGCACCGATCGTCCGCAAGCCGTATGAGTACGCCGACGAAGGCTCCGGCGAGCCGTCGTTCGATCCGCTGCAGTACGAGGCTCCCTATGCCCTCCAGGACGGCCCGGAGACGAGTCTGACGCTCCAGCGCTGCGGGAGCACGAGGGCGATCGTGCTGGCGGCGGCGCCACACGGCGTGCCGCAGGAGAGAGCGGCGGAACTCGCGGCCGGCTTTGTCAGTTGGGCCGGGGCCGCTCCGGGCGACCTGCCCCTGTACGTCTACAAGCCGGCGTGCAGCGTGAAGCTGCGTTGGCTTGTGAGCCCGAACACGTCCGTGGGTCACCTGACCGGCGGGATCGTCGTGAGCGAGACCTTCAGCGGGGGCGGGTCGACCTGGCGCGTGCGCCGGATCTCGCTGGACGGGACGTGCCGGCGGGTCACGGCAGCCGCGCGCGTCGGCGTGTCGAGCGACGGTCGGCGGACGACGAGCACGGCGCGATCCGGCACGATCATGGACGCCCCGAGCGGGGCGACTGCCACGATGCCCGCCCCGACGAGCGCAGTGCCGCGGATCGCGTTGCGTGCGGGGCGCTTCCTTACGCTCGCAACGGGAGCGTCGGCGCGCGGCGTCCGCTGGAAGCTCGGGGACGGCAGATGGCGCAGCGCCACCGGTCGCAAGACGAGCTGGCGACTTCGCGTACCCCGCTCGCGCGCGGCGCACACCCTGACGCTGTCCCTCCGCTTCACCGCGGGTGGCAGCGCACGCTTCGATCTGCGCGTGCCGCGCACGGAGGGCTGAGCGATGGCGATCCTCGGACGTTCATCTCGTCTTCGCCGCCACGCCGTCGTCGTGCTCCTCGTCTCCTGCACGAGCGCGCTCGCGCTTGCACGTGCAGCGGACGCCGCCGCTTGGCAGCAGATCTCGCCGGTGGCCCCCCGTCTCGGGAACGATGCAGGTGTCATCGGCGACGGCGCACGCTACGTCGCCTTCGAGCTGCGCCCCGGCGTCGTGCGCGTGATCGACGCCCTGTACCCCAACACGCCGATCGAGACGCCCGTGCACCTCGCCTGTACGGCGACGAGCGATCCGACGGTCCAGCTCGTTGCCATCGGCGGCGGGCAGCTGCTGGTGATGTGCCTCGGGAAGGCGGACGACGGCGTGACCGGCTGGTACCCGACGGTCTTCACATCGCGACGCGGACGTGGCACGATGTTCCCGGCGTCACGGCGTGGGGAGGAAGCGGCGAGCCGTACATCCCCGACGCGGTCGGCTCCCGCTGGATCGAGGGATTGACGAGCACGGGCCCTGCCTCGTGGATCGACTGGCGCACGGGCGTCACACGCACGGACGACGGGACCTGGAGCGAGACGACCGACCTCGACGCGGCTGCTCTCGTGAAGCCGCTGTGCGCGCCGCTGCACCGTCCGCTGGCGTCGCCTGGCGCGTCGTATCGCTTCGGTCGCTATGGCTACGACGGCCGGTACGGCGTCGGCACCGACTGGCAGAGGGTGCCACTGACGATCCAGGGGTGCGGAGCGGCAGAGCCGACGGTGCTCGATTCGTCGATCACGATCGACCCGATGGCGCAGCTCGGCTCCGGCGAGGTGACGTGGGTCGCTGGGAACGGCGCTGGCGTCTCGGCCTACCTTCCGCGCTGCGACGCGCGCCTGAGTTGGAAGGATGGTGCAACCGCGATCGCGCACACGGCGTCGTCGGTGTACGTCATCAAGATCGATGGCGGGAGAACGTTCGCCCTGGATCGGCTCGACCTGCCGGCCGGATGCGGCGGCGGGCTGACGCGAGCACTGACCGTGCGGGCGGGCGGCAAGCAGGCGGACGTGCGCGCGTCGGCCGGCGCGTGGACGAGCGCGCGCTTGGGAGGCGCCCACGTCGACGTGCTGCGCGTGCTGCCCCGACCACGTCCGCGCGTCGCGCTGACGCGCGGACGGTCCGTCGCACTGCGCACGGACGCGCCCGCGCGATCCGTCCGCTGGCGGATCGACCAAGGCGGGTGGCACGCCGCGCGGCCCGCGGGGCGGGATCGCACCCGCTGGAGCATTGCCGCACCGCGCCTGCCGAATCCCGCGACATTGAGCGTCGCGGCGGCCTACGCGACCGACGGGAAGGGCGGCGCGAGCTCCGCCTCCTTCACCCTGCACGCGCGCGCAGCGGGTCGCTGATCCGGGGGGATCGCCGACGCGTAGGACGGCGGCGGGCTCGGCATGGAAGCCGGGCCCGCTGCGGGTGCCTCCAGCTCAGCTCGCGAACAGCTCGCGCGCGTGCTCGACGACGACCTGCGGCCGCTCCTCCGGGAGGAAGTGGCCGGTCTCCTCGACCCACGTGATCTCCATCTGCGGCGCGTAGGCGCGGTGCTCGTCGTCGTGCGAGCCGGCGA
The DNA here is from genome assembly GCA_025964325.1 of Conexibacter sp. Lineage (GTDB taxonomy): Bacteria > Actinomycetota > Thermoleophilia > Solirubrobacterales > Solirubrobacteraceae > Conexibacter. The sequence goes on along the minus strand of JAOPZA010000174.1, from coordinate 37,942 downwards.
CGATCGGGTCCTGGCGGCCCCACAGCAGCCGCGTCGGCGTGGTGAGCGACCGGGCGTGGAAGGCGCCGGCGGCGAGCGGTCTCAGCTCGTGCAGCAGGAACTCGCGGTAGTACTGCTGGCTCGCGTGGGCGTTCGCCGGTTGGCGCAGCACGTCGACGTACGTCGCCAGCTCGGCGGCGCTGTAACGCCCGTGCTCTCGCGCCCCCTGCAGGATTCTCGCCGGGAACTGGCCGCCGCGCAGCGCCGCGCTGCCGAGCAGCGGCGCCGCCAGCACGGCCTGGTACCACAGCCCGAGGAGGCGTCTGATGCTCGGTCGCTCGCTCGTGTCGGGCCACAGGTGCGGGATCGAGCAGGCGACGTAGTGCCCGATCCGCTCGGGCGCGGTGAGGCAGACGAGGAAGCCGGCGAACCCGCCCCAGTCGTGGCCGATCAGGTCGACGCGCTCGAGCCGGAGCGCGTCGAGCAGCGCGATCACGTCGTCGGCGAGCTGCTGCTTGCGATAGCCGCTCCTCGGCGCGTCGCTCCACCCGAGCCCGCGCAGGTCCGGCGCGATCACACGGTGGTCGGCGGCGAGCGGGCCGAGCACGTCGCGCCAGATCCACCAGTGCTGCGGCCAGCCGTGGAGCAGCACGACCGGCGGCGCGTCGGCGGGACCGCCCTCGGCGACGTGCAAGCGCACCGCGCCGGCCTGGACCTCGCGGTGGGTGATCCCATCGACCTGCGGCATCGCGACCGGCACGATGCGCACCCTAATGGAGCGTCAGCGATCGCGCCGCAGCAGGAGCTGCCACAGCAGCACGAGCGTGAAGCCGAAGACGCCGAACGTGAGCGCGGTGCCGAGGTTGGCGGCGCCCAGCAGCCCGGCGAGTGCGGTGCACACGACGAACGCGACGAGCAGCGAGAGCAGGTCGACGAGCACGGGCCGGGATTCTGACGTACGCGGCGGGCGGGCGCGCCCAGGGGCCGCCCGACCGCCGCGATCACCGGCTCAGCGAGTGCTCAGCGCGAGCACGCGCACGTCCGTCGTGGTCGCTCGCACCGCGGCGCCCAGCGACAGCCGCGCATGCGTTCGCACGAGCGCGACGCCGGCGCTCGTCAGCCGGGCGCTGCCGACGGCGGCCGTGCGGCCGGCCGCGGCCTGCACATGTCCGCGGGCGACGACGACCCGCGAGCGGCCGCTGCCACGCGTCAGCGTGATCGGGCCGCTGCACGCGCCGCGCAGGTCGCCCCACCGCTCCACGCGCACGGCGAGGCTGCTCTCGAGCGGCGTCACGAGCTTCGAGACGCGCAGGCGGCAGCCGCGCGGGAGCGGCTTCGGCGTGCCGAAGGCGCAGTGGTCGGCGCCTCCCTGACCGCCGCTGCGCGGCTGGCCGGTGCGCTCGAGGAACGCCTCGAATCTCGTCGGGTCGGCGGTCATCACGCCGTCGACGCAGGCGTCCGTCAGCGTCTGGTACGTCGTGTCGTTCTCCGCCGCGGCATCGTCGAGGTAGACGTGGACCGCGTAGCCGGCACGGTGCGCCTTCAGCACGTTCGCGGGGGTGATCACCTGATATCTGATCGCGCCGAGCTGGTAGGTGATCGGCAGCTGCAGCGCCTTCGTCCCGGCCGGCGGGCGCACGTTGCCGAGCAGGAAGCCCGACTCGCCGTCGACGCCCGGGGCGAGGTCGACGTCCGGCGCCAGCTGGTGGAACCGGTCGACCGCTCTCTGATCGAAGGAGACGACGATCACGTCGCGCTTCTTCGTCGTCTTCATCAGCTGCGCGAGCAGCTTCGCGACGCGGAGCTTCTCCTGCGCGGTCTGACCCTTGATCTCGACGTTCACCGGGATGTCGGGGTAGGCGTCGAAGACCTCCTGCAGCGTCGGGATCCGGAAGTCGGCCGGCTCGAAGCCCGCCGGCGGCCGGGTGCGTCCCGTCCGCATGCCGCGGAACGGGTAGTCGGCGGCCGGCTGGCCGGCGACGTTGTTGCGACCCGGGATGAAGTTGTAGGCGGCGTCGAGCCGCCGCAGCCTGGCGAGCGTGTAGGACGAGACGAGGCCGTGGCCGTTCGTCGTGCGGTCGACGGCGTCGTCGTGGATCGCGACGATCTGCCCGTCTCTCGTCGCGTGGACGTCGAGCTCGATCATGTCGCCGCCGTGCTCCAAGCCCCACTGGTAGGCGTACGACGTATTGGACGGCGCCTCGTCCTCGCCGCCCTGGTGCACCTGGTTCAGGACTCGCATCCCGAGCCATTGGTTCGTGGCCTTCTTCGCGGCGCCCGCGGCGCCCGCGGCGCCGGTCGTCGTTGCGACGGTCGCGGCCGCGAGCGCGGCCACGACGACGATGCGTATCAGGGCGTGCCGTCCCTTGCTCAACTCGCCATCCCTCCTCAGTCGTGACGATCGAGCGGCGACTGTAACGGTCTCGACGCAAACCGTGCCCCACGGGTGATTGAGGGTTCGACAACGTCACGGGTATGCCCGAGGACGTCGATGTTGCTCCCCTTGTAGGGGAGCAGAGGTGCCGTGCTCCCCGGCCGCACCCGGCGGATGTGGCGATCGCGGCTTTGGCGGCGGCGCAGCACGGCGTGGTGGCTCGGCGGCAGCTCGCCGTCGGCGGGGTGACCCCGAAGGAGATCGAGGTGCGGATGCGCGCGGGCCGCCTGATCCGCCTCCATCGCGGCGTCTACGCGGTCGGGCACGAGCGGCTGCGCCGGGAGGGGTGGTGGCTCGCGGCGGTGCTGGCCGTGGGAGACGGAGCGGCCCTGAGCCACCGCGACGCGGCCGCGCTCCACGGCCTCCGGCCGTCGAACCGTGCGCGGATCGACGTCACCACGCCGACCCGCGGTCGCGCCGGTCTCCCAGGCGTCGATCTCCATCGCTCTCGCCTCGATCGGCGCGATGTCGCCCTTCGAGCCGGCATCCCGACGACGACGGTCGCTCGAACGCTCGTGGATCTCGCCGGCGTCGTGCCGCGGGAGCACGTGGCCCGTGCCCTCAGCGAGGCGGAGCGGCTCGGCGTTCTCGACGTCGACAGGCTCGAGGCTGTGCGGGCGCGCGTCCGCGGGCGCCGGGGGCGGGGCGACGCCGTGCTGCGGGCGGTGCTCGGCGAGCACCGAGCCCACGGCGCGACGCTCACCCGCTCGCAACTGGAGGAGCGCTTCCTGGCACTGGTCGAAGACCGCGGACTGCCTCGTCCGCGGATCAACGCCCGCGTCGAGGGCTACGAGGTCGATGCCCTCTGGCCGCAGCACCGCCTCGTCGTCGAGCTCGACGGCCACCCCTTCCATCACACCCGCCGCGCCTTCCGGCGCGACCGCAGCAAGGCGAACGCGCTGATGCTCCAGGGGTACGTCGTCCTCCACTACACGTACGACGACGTGACGCGCCGCCCCACGCGGGTCGCGGACGAGCTGCGCGCGCGACTCGGCTAGCCGCCCTCGCCGGCCCGCGCCGCCAGACCGCGGCCGAGGGCGGCGACGTCGAGGCCAGGGTCCTGCTCGGCGAGCCAGCGCTCGGCGGCGCGGCGCCCGCCGAGCGCCCGCATCCCGCGGCTGCCGTGCTCCTCGGCGAAGTCGGCGAGCGCGTGGAGGCGGCGGGCGCGCAGGCGCCGCGCCGCGACCCCTCCGCGCGCGCGGTGGGCGTCGAGCGCGTCGAGCAGCTCCTCCACGCCAGCGGCCGGCGGCACCGCGCTGACCGCCACGACCGCCGTCTCGCGCGCACCGAGCGAGCGCAGCGCGGCGTGCAGGTCGCGCCGCGCGCGGACCGCGAGCTGGCCGAGGTCGGCCTTCGTCACGACGAGCACGTCGGGGATCTCCATGATCCCGGACTTGAGGAACTGCAGCGCGTCGCCGGAGCCCGGCTGGACCACGACGGCGACGGTGTCGGCGACGTCGGCGACCTCGGTCTCGGACTGGCCGACGCCGACCGTCTCGATCACGACGACGTCGAACGCGGCGGCGAGCGCGTGGGCGGCGGCCCGCGTCGCCGGCGCGAGGCCGCCGAGGCGGTCGCCGGCCGCCATCGAGCGGATGAAGACGGCGCGGTCGCCGGGGTCGAAGTCGATCCGCGCGCGGTCGCCGAGGAGCGCGCCGCCGGAGCGCTTCGAGGACGGATCGACCGCCAGCACGGCGACGGATCGGTCGCGTGCCCGCCAGCCGGCCAGCAGCTGCGACAGGAGCGTCGACTTGCCGGCCCCGGGCGGTCCCGTGAGCCCGATGACGTGCCCCGGCGCCTCGCCGCCGAGCGCGGCCGGCGCGACCTCGGCCAGCAGCGCCGCGATCCGCGGCTGCGCCGCCGGTGTGCGGTTCTCGACCAGGTTCAGCACCGCCGGCGCGACCGTCAGGTCACCCCCGCGCAGCCGCGCACCGAGGTCTGCTCCATCGCGGGTCACGCGGATGGAAGCTACCGGGCGCGCGCGAAGGAGCCGCCGGGCGAAGTCTTTCGCGGCTACGTCGAGCGGGAGTCGGCGGCGGATGTCGCCGACAGGCCGTTGCGGTCGCTCACCAGCGCGACGATGTCGCGCATGATGCGCGAGATGTCGAAGTCCTTCGGCGTGTAGACGGCGGCGACGCCGGCCGCGCGCAGCGCCGCGACGTCGGCCGTCGGGATGATCCCGCCGACGATCACGGGCACGTCGCCGACGCCGGCCTCGCGCAGCGCCGCCGTCACCGACGGGATCAACTCGCGATGGGAGCCGGAGAGGATCGAGAGGCCGACGACGTGGACGCCCTCCTGCAGCGCCGAGGCCGCGATCTGCGCCGGCGTCAGGCGGATCCCCTCGTAGACGACCTCCATGCCGGCGTCGCGCGCGGCGACCGCGATCTGCTCGGCGCCGTTCGAGTGGCCGTCGAGGCCGGGCTTGCCGACGAGGATCTTGACCCGTCGCCCGAGCGCCTCGGAGAGCCGCTCGACCTCGTCGCGCACGTCCTCGAGCGAGGCGTCGCCGAGCGCGACGGCCTCGCCGACGCCGGTCGGGCCGCGGTAGGAGCCGAACGCGTCGCGCAGCGTCTGCGCCCACTCGCCCGTCGTCGCACCGGCGCGTGCGGCGGCGATCGTCGCCGGCATCACGTTCTCGTCGCTGCCGGCGACGCGCGCCAGCTCCGCGAGCGCGCCGTCGACGGCCGCCTGGTCGCGCGCCGCGCGCCACGCCGCGAGCGCCTCCTTCTGTCCCCGCTCGACATCGGGGTCGACGACGAGGATCCCGCCGTCGCCGTCGGCCGTCAGCGGCGAGGGCTCGGTCTCGGTGAATCTGTTCTGGCCGACGACGGTCAGCTCGCCGGTCTCGATCCGGCGGATCCGCTCGCGGTGGGACTCGACCAGCGCCGACTTCATGTACGGCACCGCCTCGACGGCGCCGCCGTGCTCGGCGACGATCGCGATCTCCGCGCGGGCGCCGGCGAGCAGCTCGCCGACGAGCCCCTGCATCACGACCGAGCCCTCGAAGATGTCCGGGTACTCGAGCAGGTCGGTCTCGAACGCCAGCACCTGCTGCAGCCGCAGCGACCACTGCTGGTCCCACGGTCGCGGCAGTCCGAGCGCCTCGTTCCAGGCGGGCAGCTGCACGGCTCGGGCGCGGACGTCGCGCCCGAGCGTGACCGCGAGCGCCTCAAGCACGATCCGCTGGACGTTGTTCTCCGGCTGCGCCTCCGTCAGGCCGAGCGAGTTGACCTGCACGCCGTAGCGGAAGCGGCGCTGGCTCTCGTCCGTGACGCCGTAGCGCTCGCGGCCGAGCTCGTCCCACAGGACCGCCATCGCGCGCAGCTTGGCGTGCTCCTCGATGAACCGCACCCCGGCGTTGACGAAGAACGAGATGCGCGAGAAGACTCTGCCCATCAGCTCCTCGCGCACGCGCGGGCGGACCTCGTCGAGGACGGCGATCGCGGTGCTCATCGCGTAGGCGATCTCCTGCACGGGCGTCGCGCCCGCCTCCTGCAGGTGGTAGGAGCAGATGTTGATCGGGTTCCACCTCGGCACCTGCTCGACGGTGTAGGCGACCATGTCGGCGATCAGCCGCATCGAGGGAGCCGGCGGGAAGGCGTAGGTGCCGCGGCTCAGGTACTCCTTGATGATGTCGTTCTGCGTCGTGCCCTGAAGCGCGTCGGCGCCGACGCCCTGGTCCTCGGCCGCGACGATGTAGAGCGCCAGCAGCCAGGCGGCCGTCGCGTTGATCGTCATCGACGTGTTCATCTGGTCGAGCGGGATGCCGTCGAGCAGCGTCTCCATGTCGCCCTTGTGCGCGACCGGCACGCCGACCTTGCCGACCTCGCCGCGCGCCAGCTCGTGATCGGGGTCGTAGCCCGTCTGCGTCGGCAGGTCGAAGGCGATCGAGAGCCCCGTCTGGCCCTTCGCGAGGTTGCCGCGGTAGAGCTCGTTCGACTTCTCCGCGGTCGAGTGGCCGGCGTACGTCCGCATCAGCCACGGACGGTCGCGCTCCGGAAGGCGGTGCTTCGCATTGCGAGTTCCACGGCTGGGATCGTCGCCCGCGACGCCGGGGGAACTCGCGTGCGCTGGGGGCGTGGACGCATCGCTCATGCGGCCGATTGTAGGGTTCGCCCCTATGAAGGACCTCCAGTTCGGCCAGCGCCCGATCGACACCCGCCACCTCGGCACCGAGCGCGTCATCTGCGCCTGGCGAGTCGGCGACGTGCTCGTCGACCCGGGCCCGGCGGCGACGCTCGCGACGCTGCTCGCCGAGCTCGGCGACTGGCGCCCGCGCGCCGTGCTGCTGACGCACATCCATCTCGACCACGCGGCGGCGACCGGCGCGCTCGTCGCGCGCTGGCCCGACCTCGACGTCTACGTGCACGAGCGCGGCGCGCCGCACGTCGTCGATCCCTCCAAGCTGCTGGCCAGCGCCGGGCGCCTGTACGGCGAGGACAACATGGCGACGCTCTGGGGCGAGATGCTGCCGGTGCCGGCCGAGCGGATCCACCCGCTCGTCGGCGGGGAGACGATCGCCCTCGCTGGCGGCATACGCGTCGCCTACACGCCCGGTCACGCGTCCCATCACGTCGCCTACCTCCACGAGTCGAGCGGCCGGGCGTTCGTCGGCGACGTCGCGGGCGTGCGGATCCCGCCCTCGCGGCTCACGATCGCGCCGACCCCGCCGCCCGACATCGACGTCGAGGCATGGGAGGCGTCGCTCGACCTGATCGCCGCGTGGCAGCCGACGAGCCTCGGCCTGACGCACTTCGGGGTGGTCGAGGAGGCGGTCGCGCAGCTGGAGGCGACGCGCGCCTCGCTGCGCGACCTCGCCGGCCTCGCGCGCGTCGCCCAGGACGATCCCGGCGCGCTCGAGCGAACGATCCACGGCCTGCTCGAGCGCGAGGTCGACCCAGGGACCGCGACGGCCTACGAGCTGGCGGTGCCGCCCTCGCACCTGCAGATGGGTCTCGGGCGCTACTGGCGCAAGCGCACCGAGCGCGAGGCGGCGGAGCATCAGGCCTGAACGCGGGCCCGGCCGCGGGTTTCGCCTCCGAGGGCGTCGGGTCGCGGGCTTCGTCCGGAGCGAAACGCGGCAAGCGAACCGAGCGCGCAGCGCGAGCGTTCGTCGCTATCGTCCGCGAGGATGGGTTCGCAGACGATCGAGCGCCCACGCGTCCAGGGTCCCGGCAGCGGCGTCGGCGGCAACTGGCGCGTGATCGTGCGCAACGACGACCACAACACGTTCGACCACGTCGCCGTGACGCTGGCCCGCTACATCCCCGGCGTCAACGTCGACCGCGGCTACCAGTTCGCCGACCAGATCCACCGCTCAGGTCAGGCGATCGTGTGGACCGGCCAGAAGGAGCCGGCCGAGCTCTACTGGGAGCAGCTGCAGGGAGCGGGACTGACGATGGCGCCCCTCGAACAGGGCTGACCAGCACCGTCCGCGCTGCTCGCCACGGCCCGTACGGCACGCATCGGTCCGCGGTGCTCCGCGCGTGGACGCCGTCACGAGGTGATGGCGCCAGCCATCACCCGTCGTCTTGTGAGAACGCCCACCGCACCTCGTCGATCGCGAGGCCGGCGGCGAGGCAGGCGAGCAGCTTCATCCGCGCCGCCTGCGGCGAGAGGAACCCGACCGGGATGACGTTCGTGCCGCGCAGGTCGCGTTCCGAGCCGGCGTAGCCGTAGGTCCCGGTCAGGACGACGCCGCGCTCCGGCCGCGAGTAGGCGATCACGGCGATCCGCTCGGCCGCCTCGGCCCACAGATCGAGCAGCGGCGGCGCCAGGTGACCGGCGCCGAGCGTCCCGATCACGACGCCGTCGGGCTCGGTCGAGAGCGCCGCGCGGGCGAGCGTGCCGTCGTCGCCGGAGGCGGTCGGCACGATCAGCACGCGCTTGCCGAGATTCGGCGGGTCGAGCGGCGGGTTGCGCGGCAGCCGCGACCAGATCGTCGGGTGCGCCTCGGTGACGCGCCCGAGCGGACCGGTCTGCGGCGAGGAGAAGGCCGTCAGCGACGTCGTGTCGGTCTTGCGTGCGCAGCGGGCGTGGTGGATCTCGCCGCCGAAGACGACCAGCACCCCCATCCCGCCGGCCTCCTCGCTGGCCGCGACGGAGATCGCGTCGAGCAGGTTGGCGGGCCCGTCCGCCCCCGGCGCGGAGGCCGGCCGGATCGCGCCGGTGAAGACGATCGGCGCGTCCGCGTCGTGGATCACGTCGCACAGCATCGCCGTCTCCTCGAGCGAGTCGGTGCCGTGCGTCACGACGACGCCGATCCCCTTGCGCGCGGCGTCGCGGGCCTCGCGGCAGATCGCGAGCTGATCGTCGAGCGTCAGGTGCGCGCTGGGGACGTTGATGACCGTCCGCGCACTCAAGCCGCTGCGACCCGAGAGCCCCTCGACGGCGGCGACGAGCGCGTCGGCGTCGAGGTCGGGGGTGGCGCTCGAACCGGTCGCGCCGGTCATCGAGATCGTCCCGCCGGCCGCGAGGATCAGGACGCGACGGGACGGCTGCGGGCCGTTGGCCGGATGCACGGGGTCGGTCTAGCCCTTCACGGTGAAGTGGATCGTCCGCTCGACGTGGCCGCGGTCGGGCAGCGCCGTCGCCGTGATCGACAGGCCGCCGGAGCTCCGCGCGAGCGCGCGCGAGGCGCTCAGCGGCACCTTGACCGTCGTCGTGCGTCCGCGCGCGACGGCGATGCGCTGCGTGCCGAGCGTCGTCGTGCCGCGGGCGATCCGCACGCGGCCACTGCAGCCCGGGCCGTCGGCCGCCAGCAGCCCGATCGCGACCGGGCAGCTGACGTGGACGACGACGGCGTTCTGGGAGACCGGCAGCACGGGCCCGACGTTGACGTCGCTGCGGCCGCGGTCGGTGCTGCTGGGGAAGGGGAAGGCGAGCGTGGGGATCGTCATCCGCGCCGCGCCGCGCGCCGGCGCGACGTCGACGCGCTCGCAGTCGATCGCGACGCTGTCGCGCGGGTCGGCGTACACGAGGTCGTTGCCGCCGCCGCAGCTGATCGCCTGCGCGCGGTCGTCGCGCACGTAGAAGACGTCGGAGGCGGAGGTGCCCTCGAGCTGACCGACCGACTTGGCGATCGAGTCGTGCTCGCCGCGTCCACCGCTGCCGCCGGCGACGCCCGGGCGCACGGTGACACTCGTCGGGCGCGGCAGCAGCGTGCCGTCGGCGGCGATCCGATCGACGTAGGTGACGAGCGTCTCGCTCGTGCCGCGCAGCACGTCGGCGCCGCCGCCGCCGCCGATCACGTCGAGCCCGCGGCCGCCGTCGATCGTGTCGTCGCCGGGCCCGCCGATCAGCGTGTCGTCGCTGGCGCCGCCCTTGATGTCGGCCGGGAGGCCGGTCAGCACCCGGACGTCGCTGCCCATCAGCGGGCTGGTGCGGATTCTGAGTCGCACGATCCCGCGATCCGGACACTCGACGCGATAGCCCTCGCGCGACAGCACGCACGGCGCGACGGCGCCCATGCGGCTTGCGTTCTCGTCGATCCGCAGCTGGCCGGCGACGTGCGAGACGGTGATGTTGTTCGGCTCGGCCGGAACGCCGCTGAAGAAGAGCGTGCCGTCCTCGACGCGGACGACCGAGGAGGCGGCGGCGGAGGCCGGGGCCGCGAGCGCGGCGGCGAGCGTGAGGCCGGCGGCGAGCGGGGGGAGGAAGGCGCGAATACGGGTCATGTGGAACAGAAACCGCGACCGGCTCGCCGGTCGCGGTGTCGTTCGCACATCGTAGGGCGAGAAGGCCGGCGGCGAGCTGAGCCCGCCGCCGGCGCGCACGCCCGGACCCGCTCAGACGCCGACGATCGCCTTCTGCGCCTGCCGTTCCGGGCTGACCCGCACGACGTTCCAGACGAGGCCGACCTTCTCCATCGTGGCGATCAGCAGGCCGGTCGGGTCGGCCAGCTTCTCGATCGGCTTGAGGCCGTGGAACGCCGAGGTCGGGAAGGCGTGGTGGTTGTGGTGCCAGGCCTCGCCGAGCGACGGCAGCGCGAGCCAGAAGACGTTGCGCGACTCGTCGTCGATGTCGAAGCGGCGGCTGCCGAAGAAGTGGCAGACGGAGTTGATGCTCCAGGTGACGTGATGGAGCATGAAGATCCGCACCAAGCCGCCCCACAGCAGGCCGGTCGCGGCGCCCACGAGCGAGAACCCGCTGAGGACGAAGCCGGCCACCGCGGGCAGCGTCAGCGTCAGCGCGACCCAGTAGAGGAACATGCGGTCGACCCAGCGGATCGGCTTGTCCTTCACGAGGTCGGGCGCGAACCGGTGCGCCGACGCGCGGCCGTGTCTGCCGCTCAGCATCCAGCCGACGTGGGCGTGGTAGAGGCCGTGGATCGCGCCGAGGACGCCCGGTCTGCGGCCGACGTGGGGGCTGTGCGGATCGCCCTCTTCGTCCGTGAAGGCGTGGTGTCTGCGATGGTCGGCGACCCACGTGATCGTGCTGCCCTCGACGGCCATCGAGCCGAGGATCGCGAATGCCACGCGGACCGGCGTCGAGGTCTCGAACGCGCGGTGCGTGAAGAGGCGGTGGTAGCCGACGGTGATCCCGATCGCGGTCGAGAAGTAGAGGACCGCCATGATGGCGAGGTCGGTCGGACCCACCGCGCGGTTCCACAGCAGCGCGATCGCTGCGATGAACGCGATGAACGGCAGGACGACGGCGAGGAGGTTGGTGATGCGGTGTACGCGGGTCATCATTGGAGGGTAAGCACCAAATACCGCGCTGTCCTCGTCTGTGGGCCAAGTCTCGTCGCCGAGAAGTTGTAGCTTTCGCATAAGAATGCCGCCGAGCAAGAGCACCCTCCGACCCTGGCACGCGCTCCCGCGCCAAGCCGCCGCCGCGCTGCGTCCCGAGCTGCCCGATCTCGCGCGCGAGATCATCGCCGCGCTCCGCGTCGAGGTGCCGGCCTATGCTCGGCCGCTGTCGGGCCCGTTCGGGCGCGGGCTGGTGGTCGGCGTCGAGGAGGCGCTGCGCCAGTTCGTCGACGGGATCGAGGCGGGCGGCCAGATGCCGCGCTCGCGCGTGTACGTCGATCTCGGCCGCGGCGAGGTGCGCGCCGGCCGGAGCCTCGAGGCGCTCCTGAGCGCGTATCGCGTCGGCGCGCGGGTCGCCTGGCGCCGCTTCGCCGCGACCGGCTCGGCCGCCGGCCTCGACGCCCAGACGCTCTACGGGCTGGCCGACTCGATCTTCGCCTACATCGACGAGCTGTCGGCGAAGTCGGCCGAGGGCTACGCGCTCGAGCAGTCGGCGGCGGCCGGGGAGGAGCAGGCCCGCCGCCAGCGGCTCGTGCGGCTGCTCGTGCGCGATCCGCCGGCCGACCCGCTCGCCGTCGAGGAGGTCGCCCACGCGGCCGGCTGGCCGCTGCCGCGCACGCTCGCGGCGCTCGCGATCCCCGAGGACGCGCGCGCCCGCGTCGTGCCGCGCCTGCCCGCCGACGCGATCGCCGAGACGGTCGGCGAGGTCGTCTGCGCGCTCGTGCCGGACCCCGAGACGCCCGGCCGGCGCGAGCAGCTCGTGCGCGCGGTCGGCCCGCGCCACCGCGCCGCGCTCGGGTCGCCCGTCGCCTGGACCGACGCGGCGATCAGCCTCGGCCGCGCCCGCGCGGTGCTTGAGCTGGCGGACGAGGGGGCGATCGCGCAGCACGGGCTGCTCGACGCCGGCGAGCACGCGGCCGCGCTGCTGCTGCGCAGCGATCGCCGCATCGCCCAGGAGCTCGTTCGCGCGCAGCTCGCCCCGCTCGATCCGCTCTCGCCGGCCTCACGCGCCCGGCTGATCGCGACGCTCGGCGCCTGGATCGCGGAGCAGGGGCGGATGCAGGCCGTCGCGGAGCGCCTGCACGTCCACCCGCAGACCGTCCGCTACCGCCTCGGACGGCTGCGCGAGCTGTTCGGCGACGCGCTGGAGGTGCCGCAGCGCCGCTTCGAGCTCGAGCTGGCGCTCCGCATCTCCGAACCGCACAGCCCGCCGCCGCCCTCCGCCGCCTAGGCGCTGGGCGCCGGCTCCGGGGTCGCCGCAGCGTCGACGCCGCTCTCCTCGATCGCGTCGAAGACGACCTCGTCGGCCCAGTAGTAGAGCACCGGCACCTGGTACCAGCCCGAGTAGGAGGCGCGGAAGTGGCTCATCTCCGGGCCCTCCCAGTAGCGCAGCCAGTCGAGCTTGTCCTCGAACCAGATCATGTGGTCGAATCTGTACGCGTCGTCGCGCGAGCGGTGCACGGTGTAGCGCGTCGCGTTGTAGCGCAGCGCGGCGGCCGCCGGCTCGGCGATCGCCGCGGCGAATCTGTCGCCGCGGAAGAGCGTTGCGTACCACGGAATGTGAACGACACCGGCCATGACTCACTACCTCCTGGGCTCGTGCGCGCGGGCGGAGCCGCTACGCACCAACCTCTGCTCGGATCGCACCCGGCCCGTCGGCGGTCTTGCCCTGTCCTTCGGCGGTGGCGCCGACGAGGATCGCGATCTTGCCGAGGTGCTTGTTGTCTCGAAGTAACTGGTGCGCTTCGGCCACCTGCTCGAAGCCCATCGTCTGCCACAGGACCGGCCGGACGAGCGACTGCTCGATCAGCTCGTTGGCCTTCGTCGCCTCCCAGGCGTTGGCGAAGTGAGAGCCGATGATCTGCTTCTGTCGCATCCAGAGGTACCGCACGTCGAAGTCGAGCTGGTAGCCCGAGGTCGCGCCGCAGATGACGACTCTCCCGAACGGTCTCACCGCGAGCACCGAGGTCGGGAACGTCGCTCTGCCGACGTGCTCGAAGACGATATCGGGCGGGCCGCCCAGGCGCTCTTCGACCGCCTTGCAGAAGCGGCGCGACTCCTTGAAGCGCGCCTTCTCCTCCTCCGGCGACTCGCCGCCGCGGCGCATCATGCCCTTGAACTCGTTGCGGTCGATGTAGTCGACGGCTCCGAGTCTCTTCACCAGCTCGCCCTTCTCGGCCGAGGAGACGACGCCGACCGACTGCGCGCCGGTCAGCGCGCAGAGCTGCGTCGCGAAGACGCCGAGGCCGCCGGCCGCGCCCCAGATCAGCACGCGGTGGCCGGCCTGCAGCGCGGCCTGGTCGAGCAGCATGCGGTAGGCGGTGAAGTAGGTGAGGCCGTAGCTGGCGGCCTCCTCCCACGACAGCGCCGCCGGCTTCGGCAGCAGCTGCTGGGCCTGCACTCTGCAGAACTGCGCGAACGACCCCCAGGTCGTCTCGTAGCCCCAGATGCTCTGCGACGGCGCGGCGAGCGGGTCGAGGCCGTGCACCTCGGGATCCTCGTAGGAGGCCTGGTTGCAGTGCACGACGACCTCGTCGCCCGGCTTCCAGCGCGTCACGCCCTCGCCGACCTTCCAGACGACTCCGGAGGCGTCCGAGCCGCCGATGTGGTGGCCGTACTGGGGATGGTCGCCGTACTTCATCACCGAGACCGGCTCGCCGAGCGCGGCCCAGACGTTGTTGAAGTTGACGCCGGCGGCCATGACGCGTACGACGACCTCGAACGCGCCCGGGGCGGGCGTCTCGATCTCCTCGAGCTGGAACGCGTCGCGCGGCTCGCCCAGGCGCTCCTCGCGGATCACCCATGCGGTCATCGTCTCCGGGAGCGTCCCCGGCTCGGTCGCGACCGTCGCGACCTGGCTCACGTCAACAGCCACAAGCACTCCTCCGTCGTCGGCAGATCGGCGGCGAACGATAGACCCGCGGTGGCGCGCGCGCAGCCGGTTCCCCGCCGGGCGGTCGCGTAGGGTCCTGCGCATGACCGAGCAGCGTGAGATCGTGCAGGTCGCGGGCCTGCGCAAGCGCTACCGCGCCGACGGCCCCGACGCCGTCGCCGGGATCGACTTCGCCGTGCGCGAGGGCGAGATCTTCGGACTGCTGGGACCGAACGGCGCCGGCAAGACGACGACGATCGGCGTCATCACGACGCGCGTGCGGCCGACCGCCGGCGAGGTCATCGTCGATGGCCACGACGTGCGCCGCGAGCCCGTCGAGATCAAGCGCAGGATCGCCGTCGTGCCGCAGCTCAGCAACCTCGACCGCTCGCTGACCGCGATCGAGAACCTGACCTTCCACGCCGCCTACTTCGGCGCCGGCCGGCGTGAGCGGCGCGAGCGCGCGATGGAGCTGCTCGCGCGCTTCGGGCTCGCCGATCGCGCGGACGAGCAGGTCGGCAGATACTCCGGCGGGATGGCGCAGCGGCTGATGATCGCGCGCGCGTTGATGCACCAGCCGCAGGTGCTGTTCCTCGACGAGCCGACGACGGGCCTGGACCCGCAGTCGCGGCTGTTCCTGTGGGAGACGATGCTCGACCTGCGCGAGCGCGGCACGACGCTCTTCCTACGACGCACGACATGGTCGAGGCCGACCGCCTCTGCGACCGCATCGCGGTCGTCGATCACGGCAAGATCATCGCGCTCGACACGCCGCGCGGGCTGCGCACGCTGCTGCCGGCCGAGGCCGGCATCGACGTCGTGCTCGAAGGCGGGCGACCGCAGGAGGCGCCGTTCGCGGCGCTCCCGGGAGCGGAGAAGGTCGACGTGGCGGAGGCCGGCGAGGGCCGCTGGCGCGTGCGCGTCTACGGCGGGGGCGAGCGGCTCGCCCCGGCCGCGCTCGCGGCCGCCGAGGCGGACGGCCACGCGCTCGTCGAGCTGCGCCGGCTCGAGGGCAGCCTCGAGGACGTCTTCGTGCACCTGACGGGACGGGAGATGCGGTGAAGCTGCGGCCAAAGGCCTTGCTTCATTGGAAACGCTCGCCCAGGGGCTCGCCTTTCCGGGCGCGGCGGTCTCCGCGATGAGCGACTCCTCCCAGCTGCGGACGTTCCTCGCGCTCTGCATGCGCGACCTGTGGGTGACGGTTCGGCGCGAGCCGGCCAGCTTCCTGATCCAGGCGCTGCTGCAGCCGATCTTCTTCCTGTTCGTCTTCGGCCGCGTGCTGCCCGAGATCGGCTCGGCGCAGGGCAGCTACGGGACGCAGCTGCTGCCCGGGATCATGGCGCTCACGCTCGTGCTGACCGCGCTGCAGAACACGGCGCTCCCGCTCGTGATCGAGTTCTCCTTCACGAGAGAGATCGAGGACCGCCTGCTGGCGCCGATCGGCGTGCCGTGGGTCGGCGCGCAGAAGATGCTGATCGCCGCCCTCCGGGCGATCGTGGCGGCGGCGCTGATCCTGCCGCTCGGCGCGCTGATCCTGCCGGGCGGCATCGACCTGCACCACGTCGCCTGGGGCGCGCTGCTGCTGGTCGCCGTCTTCGGCTCGCTCACGGCGGCGGCGATGGGGCTGACGCTCGGCACGCTCGTGCAGCCGCAACGCATCTCGATCATGTTCGCGCTGATCCTGACGCCGCTGATCTTCACCGGCGCGACGTTCTACCCCTGGAGCGCGCTCGACCGCCTGCGCTGGTTCCAGGTCGTGACGCTCTTCAACCCGATGACGTACGTCAGCGAGGGGATGCGCGCGTCGCTGACGACGATCGGGCATCTCGGCGCGGGCTGGATCGCGCTCGGGATCGGCGTCTCGTTCGTGCTGTTCTGGTTCGTCGGGCTGCGCGGCTTCGACCGCCGCGCCGTCGCCTGACCCGATCAGCTCAGCAGCCGCTGGCGCCTGAACCACAGCATCAGCAGCACGAACGACAGCACGATCCCGCCGACGCCGAAGCCGAAGAACGCCGACTCCGACTGGATGTGGCGCACGAGCCAGCCGAAGTTCTGCCCGAAGAAGCCGGTCAGCGCCGTGATCGGAAGGAAGATCGTCGCGACGACCGTCAGCTGCCTCATCACGCTGTTGAGGCGGTTCGAGACGGTCGAGAGGTAGACGTCCATCGCGCCGCTCAGCAGGTCGCGGTAGGAGTCGACCATGTCCGAGACGCGGATCAGGTGGTCGTAGACGTCGCGGAAGTAGTCGCGCGAGGCGGGGTCGAGTCCCGGCAGCTCGGCGATCTCGTCGATCGTGCGCGCGGCCAGGTCGCGCTGCGGCGTGATCACCCGGCGCAGCGCCACGAGCCGGCGCTTGAGCCGGAAGAGCTGCTGCAGCTGCTCGTCGTCGGGCTTCTGCACGATCGCATCCTCGAGCGAGTCGATCGCCTCGTCGATCTTCTCCATCACCGGGAAGAACGTGTCGGTGAGCGTGTCGAGGATGCGGTAGACGACGAACTGCTCGCCGGCGCTCTCGTCTGCGGTGATGCGCTTGCGCAGGTCGTCGAGGTCGTCGCAGCCCGAGCGCCGGACCGTCACGACCCAGTCGCCGCTCACGATCACGTGCACCTCGATCAGCTCCGGCTCCTCCGCGTGGAGGTGCTTGGCGCCGTAGAAGACGATCAGCATCTGATCGTCGTAGCGGTCGAGCTTCGGCCGCTGGCGGAACTCGATCGTGTCCTGGACGACGAGCGGGTGCCAGCCGAAGTGTCTCCCGAGCGCCCGGATCCGCTCGTCGCTCGCGCCCACGACGTCGAGCCAGAAGAACTCGTGACGAGCGGTCAGCTCGTCGATCTGCCGATCGTCGATGGTGTCGAGGACGTGCATCGCGGAAACCGCCCGGCACGGTAGCGCGTTCGCCGGGCGGCTCGACCTACGGCTGCAGCAGGTCCGACTGGGCGCTCTCCCGCTCTCTGGAGACCGTCAGCCGCGCCGGTCTGGTCCTTCGCTCGCCGCGCACGCTGACGATGCAGTCGCCCTCGACGAGCTCGAGCGGCAGGCGTGCCGTCCCCTGCGGGTTGATCGGCCCGCTCGAGGCGCTCGCGTCCACGCACGAGCTGTCGGAGCCCTCGGGCGCCACGAGCGTGAGGTCGCGCGAGCCGGAGCTGACGTTCGAGACGATCAGGACGACGGGGCCCGCGCCGATGTGGGAGGGGGAGACCGAGACGCGCGCGTTCGTGACGTTGACCGTCACGTTCGCAAGCGCCGGTGGACGGGGCTTGTTCTGGTAGTCGCTCGACGAGCCGCACCCCGCGATCAGCGTGGCGACGCCGAGCACCCCGACCATCAGCTTGCGCATCGTGGCTGGCTCTCCCTTGTCTCCCGGTCCGTCCACCGGTTCCATCCGCGCCGAGCACGACCCGGTGCTTCTGCGGCGCGAACCTTAGCCGACTGACCAGTCAATCGCGAGGAAAGTTCGTGCGAATCCCGCCGCTATCGGTGGAGCGCGGGCGCGTTCGACCACGATCTCGGGGATCGGCGGTCAGCTATCGGGGAGTGGGGGCGGGCAGACGCGCGGCGGCGTGCCGCCCTGCCGTCGTGCTCAGGGTGTCGCGCGCGCCCGCCCGCGGCAGCGCGTCTCGCCGCGGGAGCGACGAGGACGCGCCGCGCTAGTGGGTCGGGTCGGGGTCTCGGGGTCCGCCGGGCTCCGACGGACTCGCGACGCGTCCACGCTCGTCGGCCAACTCGTGCAGCGAGCGCTGGAGACGCTCCCACGAGATCAGCTCGGCTTCTTCGTACGCCTCGCCGGCGAGATCGCTGACGCTGCTGCGGTACTCCTCCCACGCGGTGCGGGTCCGCTCGTCGAGCTCACGCAGTTGTCGTACGGCTTCGTGGTCCGTTGCGAAGGTGGTCATCGGGCGCCTCCTTCCTGGAATTGGTGCCATCCATGGTACCCCTGCGTGCGGCCACCACACGAGAAGTGCCTTCACGGGACCGTACGCAGCCGCCCCGGAGCGTGGATCAGGCGCGCGCTTCGAACGGCAGCGCGACGACCTCGCCGACCGCCTCGCCGGCCGTCACGGTCGTCCCCGGCTCGGCCTCGCGACGCAGCAGCGCCAGGCCGATCGGACCGTGCCGGGGTGAGATCGCGACGCTGCCGAGGACGCCGACGCGCTTGCCGTCGAGCGTCAGCTCGGTCCCGCCGGCGACCGGCGCGGAGAGCCGCAGGCCGCGCAGGTGGCGGTTCGGCTTGCCCTTGTAGTGCAGCCGCGCGACCGTCTCCTGGCCGACGTAGCAGCCCTTCGTGAACGAGACCGAGCGCTCGTTCAGGCCGGCCTCCTGGGGGATCGTCGTGTCGTCGAGATCGACGCCGTAGCGCGGGCGGCCGTGCTCGACGCGCAGCGTCTCGGCCTCAGCCTCCTCGACCGCGAGCGCGCCCGCCGCCAGCAGCGCGTCGCGCACGGCGGCGGTCGCCTCCGCGGGGCAGATCACGTCGACGCCGACGTCGGTCCGCACCAGCCGGACCGGCACCGCGGCGATCGTCGCGCCCGCGTTGGCGTGCTCCTCGTCCCCGAGTCCGGCCGCCTCGGCGCCGGCGACGCGACGCGCGTCGGGGCCGATCAGCGACAGCAGGCCGCGCTCGACGGTGCGCTTGTGGAGCTCGACGTCGAAGCCGATCTTGAAGCGCCGGATCATGTTGAAGAGCTCCTGCAGCGCGACGCGCTCGGTGTCGAGCAGCAGCTCGTCCCCGCTGTCGAGGACCCGCAGGTCCCCCAGCATCTTGCCCTTCTGCGTCAGGAAGGCGGCGTAGCAGCCGCTGCCGGGCGTCAGCGCCACGACGTCGTTCGTCACCTGGCCCTGGAGGAACTCCTTCGCCTGCGCGCCGCTCAGCGCGAGCTTGCCGCGCTCGGAGCGGTCGAGCAGGCCGCAGCTCTCGCGCAGCGCCCGCTCCGCCTTCGAACCCTGTGTCGTCGCCGGCATGGGACCGAGCATAGCGGCCGCCGGAGCGCCATTCTCAGCGCTGCTGCGAAGGAGATTTTGGTGTGCCATAATCTCGCTCGTGATCGTCCTGAACCAAGAGCACCGCTCGACCGCGGTCGAGGACTACGCGAAGGCGATCTACGCCCTCGAGGTCCGCTCGGACGCCGCCGTCACGACCAACGCGCTGGCCGAGCGGCTCAGCGTGACGCCGGGCTCGGCCTCCGCGATGGTGCGCCGGCTGGACGAGCTCGGGCTCGTCACGCACGTGCCCTACAAGGGCGTCGTGCTGACCGCGGAGGGGCGCCGGCTCGCGCTCGAGGTGCTGCGCCACCACCGCCTGCTCGAGCTCTACCTGGCCGAGAGCCTCGGCCTGCCGTGGGACCGCGTCCATGCGGAGGCGGAGGTGCTCGAGCACCACATCTCCGAGGAGCTCGAGGAGCGCATCGCCGCCCAGCTCGGCGACCCGACGCACGACCCGCACGGCGACCCGATCCCGACGCGCGACCTGCGCATCGAGGAGGGGCCGAGCGAGTGCCTCGCCGCGCTCGAGACCGGCGCCCGCGGCCGCTTCACGCGGATCTCCGACCAGGACCCGGCGATGCTGCGCTACCTCGACGAGCGCGGCATCCGGCCCGGCGACGACTTCGAGGTCGTCGACAAGCAGCCCTTCGACGGGCCGCTCTTCGTGCGCTTCGGTCGCGCGGCGGACGTGCACGTGCTGGGTGGCGCGCTGGCGGCCGCGATGCGGGTAGACGTGGGCCGATGACGCCGCCCCCGCCCGTCTCCGCGCCGGCAGAGGAGGCCGCAGACGGGGCTGCTGGCGCGCTCGCGCCGGCGCTGCCGACGCGCGCGACGTTCAAGCAGATCCGCGCCCGCCGCGGCCTGCGCGGGATCCTGCCGCTGCTGGGCCCCGCCTTCGTCGCCGCGATCGCCTACGTCGACCCGGGCAACTTCGCCACCAACATCGCCGGCGGCGCGAGCCACGGCTACGTGCTGCTGTGGGTCGTGCTGGCCGCCAACCTGATCGGGATGCTGGTCCAGACGCTGTCGGCGAAGGTCGGCCTCGCGACCGGTCGGAACCTGCCGGAGCTGTGCCGCGAGCGGCTGCCGAAGCGCGCCTCCTACGGGCTCTGGGTGCAGGCCGAGCTGGTCGCGATGGCGACCGACATGGCGGAGTTCATCGGCGCTGCGATCGCGCTCAACCTGCTCTTCGGCGTGCCGCTCTTCGTCGCCGGCCTGATGACGGCCGTGATCGCGTTCGGGATCCTCGCGCTGCAGGCGCGCGGCCACCGCAGGTTCGAGCTCGTGATCGGCGCGATGCTCGGGCTGATCCTGCTCGGCTTCCTCTACGACACGCTCAAGATCGGCGCCGACTGGGGCGCCGTCGCGGGCGGCCTCGTGCCGAGCTTCGACGGCGGCGACTCGGTGCTGCTCGCCTGCGGCATCCTCGGCGCGACCGTGATGCCCCACGTGATCTACCTGCACTCGGCCTTGACGCAGGACCGCGTCGCGCTCGAGGACGAGGGCGACCGGCAACGCATCTTCCGCTTCCTGCGGCTCGACGTCGTGCTGGCGATGTCGATCGCCGGCATCGTCAACATGCTGATGCTGATCATCGCCGCGTCGCTCTTCTTCGGCTCGGGGCTGACCCAGGTCGACACGATCGAGGGCGCCCACGCCGGCTTCGAGCGGCTCGTCGGCGGCGGCGCCGCACTCGCCTTCGCCTGCGCGCTGCTCGCCTCCGGCTTCGCCAGCTCGAGCGTGGGAACCTATGCCGGCCAGGTGATCATGCAGGGCTTCATCGCCCGCACGATCCCGCTGGCGCTGCGGCGGATCGTGACGATGACGCCGGCGCTCATCGTGCTGGCGCTCGGCTTCGACCCGACCCGCTCGCTCGTGATCAGCCAGGTCGTGCTGTCGTTCGGGATCCCGTTCGCGCTCGTGCCGCTGATCTGGCTGACGAGCCAGCGCGAGGTGATGGGCGCGCTCGTGAACCGGCGCGCGACGACGCTCCTCGCCGGCACGCTGGCCGCCGGCATCATCGCGCTCAACGTCTTCCTGCTCTACGAGACCTTCCTCGGGTGAGTAACCTTCGGCCCCTGATGGGTCTCGCAGACACCTTCCAGCAGATCGTCGACTCGCTGCCCGACGACTGGACCGACCTCGAGCTCGACCTGCGGCTGCTCGACGAGTCGCACTACGTCGACGCCGCGACCTATCTCGTGACGTGCAACGCGCAGCCGTACTCGCACTTCGACTGGCATTGGCGCCTGCTCGTCGCGCACCGCTTCGGCCACGCCGCCGCGGCGCCCACGGTGCACGGCACGCTGAAGCTGCTCGACGACGCCGGGATCGGCGGCGAGCTGGCGCTGCGCGAGGTGCGCAGCGGCCGCCACGAGGTCGTGCAGATGTGGGGCCGCGGCGAGTCGATGCGCGAGGAGTTCCGCACGCTGCACGCGCAGTAGCGCGGCGCGGGGGAAGATGTCGGATGGCCCTCGTCTTCGCCTACGTGCCGGACCTGCTGTTCGGCTCCAACGTGCTCGGCACGCTGAAGGCCGCCGGCCACGACGCGATCCTGCTGGCCGACGAGGACGCGCTCCGCAGCGAGGCGGAGCGGCACACGCCCGACCTCCTCGTGCTCGACCTGACCGAGGACGCGCCCGGGCGCGTCGAGCTGATCGGCCGCGTGCGCGCCGACGGCCTGCTCGACGGGGTCAAGATCATCGCCTTCTACTCGCACGTCGACCGCGACACGCGGACGCTCGCGGAGGAGGCCGACTACGACCTCGTCGTGCCGCGCTCGCGCTTCGCCCGCGAGGGGGCGGAGCTGGTCGCGCAGGTGCTGGGCAGCGCATGATCGCGGTCGTCACGGGCGCGTCGAGCGGCCTCGGCGAAGCGACTGCGCGGCGGCTGGCACGCGGGGTGGGCGGGACGCCGGTCCAGCTCGTGCTCGTCGCCCGGCGCGAGCAGCGGCTGCAGGCGCTGGCGGAGGAGATCGCCCGGGTCGGCGACGCGCGCGCGAGCGTCCTGGCGCTCGACCTAACCGCCGACGACGCTCCCGCGCGCGTGCGCGAGCTGCTCGAGCGCGAGCACGGCGGTCGCCTCGACCTGCTCGTCAACAACGCCGGCGCGGCCTGGAAGGCGACCTTCTCGGAGGGCGGCTGGGAGAACGTGCGCCGCACGATGGAGCTGAACTTCGACGCGCAGGTGCGGTTGACGGAGGCGCTGCTGCCGCTTCTGCGCAGCTCGGCGCCGTCGTCGATCGTCAACATCTCCTCGACCTCCGGCCGCGTCGCGCGTGCCGGCTCCGGCGCCTACTCGGCCAGCAAGTTCGCGCTGGCGGGCTGGAGCGACGCGCTCGCGCTGGAGGAGCGGCCGCATGGCGTGCACGTCGGACTCGTGCTGCCCGGCTTCGTCTCGACCGAGGGCTTTCCGCAGCGGCAGCTGGTCGGCCATCCGTTCGCGCGTCTCGTCGTCGGCAAGCCCGAGTGGGTGGCGGAGGCGGTGCTCGACACCGGGCTGCGGGGCAAACCGGAGCGCTACACGCCGCGGCCCTACGCGCTGGCCGCAGCGCTGCGGGTCCTCGCTCCGCCGCTCGTGCGGCGCGCGCTCGGCTGGCGGGCGAAACCGCGGGCATAGCCCTTGTTTCGCTTGCGAACGCTCGCGCAGGGCGCTCGCCTTCGCGGCGCGGCGAAGCGCCTCCGGCTCAGCTCCCGGAGCGGTCTCTGCTCGGCGGGACGAGCGTGGTGTCGAACATGCGGCTGACGTCGGGGGTCCGCTTGACGATCCCGAAGCGGACCTCCCAGCGCGCCCAGGCGCGCAGCGTCGCCGGCACGAGCCGCCCGATCTGGCCGTCGGGCGGCGAGATCGCGGGGGCGAGCGCGTCCATCTCGGCGCGCAGCAGGGTGCGGTCGAGGCCGGGGACGCGGCTCTGGAGATCGCTGAGCGAGCCCGCCGGATCGTCGCTCGCGGTCCCGTACCCGCGCACGAGCGCGGCGACGGTCGCGCGCGCGACGCTCGGGTCCTGCCGCAGTCTCGACCCGGTCGTGACGAGGACCAGCTCCGGGTAGGAGGGCGCGCCGTAGTCGTCGACCCGGAACTCCCTCGTCCGCGGCCGTCTCTGCTTCAGCGTCACGCCCTCGACGTCCCAGAAGGCGGTCGCGCCGGCGACCTTGCCGCCGAGCAGCGCGGGGACGGCGTTGAAGCCGATCGTGACCCGCTGGACCTTCGCGGGGTCGCCCCCGGCGCCCTTGACGATCGAGCGCAGCACGGCGTCATCGCTCGGCACGCCGGTGACGCCGACCTTGCGGCCCTCGAGGTCTCTCGGGCTGCGGACGGCCGGCGCCGCGAGGACGGCGGCGAGCGGCTGCTGTACGAGCGCCATCACCGCGACGAGGTCTCTGCCCTGCTCGCGCGCGAGCGCGAGGTCGTGGATGTCGAGCACGGCGAAGTCGGTGCGTCCGCTCAGCAGCAGCTTCGCGCTGTCGGTCGATGAGCCCGGCACGCGCACGTGCAGCTTGACGCCCTCCGCGGTGTCGAAGCCGCGCGCGATCGTGGTGTAGATGCCGCTGTGGACGGCGTTCGGCGTGAAGTCGAGCACGATCGTCGCGTCGGCGTTGGGAGCGTCCTGCGAGCCGTTGCCGCCACAGCCGGCAAGCAGCAGCGCGGCCGTCGCGAGGACGGTGAGAATGGAGATCAGGCGGCGCATCGGCTCCGCAGGATAGGCAGCGCGGGACGTGAGCGCTGCGCCGTCGTCTCGACGCCTGAGCGGGGAGGACCGGCCGTCGTTCAGGCGGCGCATCGGCTCCGCAGGAAAGGCAGCCGTGCGGGTTGCCGCCGCGCCGCCCGCCGCTCATGCTTCCGGCCCGGGCGGCCGACATCGTCGGTGGCACGTCGCGCGACGGCGTGCGGTCCCCGAACGAACGAGGTCCCGATGCCGTCCCGCCGTCTCGCCGCGCTGCTGCCGCTCGCCGTCGCCGCGCTCTCGCTCGCCCCCGCCACCGCAGGCGCCGCGCGGCCCACGCCCGGCCCGCAGGTGCAGGCGCCCCCGTCACCGTCGAGCTCGCCGGTCTTCGCCGCCGTCTCGAGCGCGTTCCGCACGATGTCGCGGACGAAGTACCAGCACCAGGATCTCGAGAACGCGACCGCCGGCACCTACTACTTCGACTGCGTCGGGCTCGCGAACTACTTCCTCGGGCTCGGCGCCCCGCGCGCGAACGCCGCGCTGCGCGCCGCCGAGCACGTGCGCGCGAACTACGTCCCGAGACCGGATCAGATGGGCGCCTACCTGCGCGGGCTGCCGGCCGCCGGCACGAGCCTCTGGAAGCCGGTGCGGACGGTTGCCGCGATCGCGCCCGGCGACCTGATCGTGATGGACGCGATCACGAACCCCGACACCCCCGCCTTCGTCGGCCACGCGCTGATCGCCGCGAGCGCGCCGCTGCTGCTGTCGAACGGCAGCTACGCGCTGCAGGTGTTCGACTCGACCGGCACGCCGCACGGGGCCGCCGACTCGCGCCGCTGGGATCCGCGCGCGGTCAACGACAGACCGGGCGTGCACCAGTGGGGTAGCGGACTCGGGATGGGCACCATCCAGCTGTGGGTCGACGGCGCCGGGCGGCCGCAGCGGATCTCCTGGGTCGTCGGGATCGCAGCGGTCGCGACGCCGATCGAGATCGGCCGGGCGCTTGGCTGACCCGTCGCACTAGGATCACGCCGATGAGCGAGCTGCGCGCGGCGATCATCGGCTACGGCCTCGCGGGCGCCGCCTTCCACGGTCCGCTGCTGGCGGCGACGCCGGGCGTGACCGTCACGACCGTCGTGACGAGCGACCCCGAGCGTCAGGCGGCGGCGCGACGCGAGCACCCGGGCGTGCGCCTGCTCGACCACGCGGAGGAGCTGTGGGCGGACGCCGCCGAGCTCGACCTCGTCGTCGTCGCGGCCCCGAACCGCGCACATGCGCCGCTTGCGCGGCGCGCGATCGAGCTGGGGCTCGCGGTCGTCGTCGACAAGCCGCTCGCGGTCACCGCGGCGGATGCCCGCGCGCTCGTCGCGCTCGCGCGCGAGCGCGCGGTGCTGCTGACCGTCTTCCAGAACCGCCGCTGGGACGCCGACCAGATGACCCTGCGCAGGCTGCTCGCCGACGGCCCCCTCGGCGACGTGCTGCACGTCGAGTCGCGGATGGAGCGCTGGCGCCCGCAGCTGCGGGGCGGCGTCTGGCGCGAGTCGCGCGCGCCGGAGGACGGTGGCGGCGTGCTGCTCGACCTCGGCAGCCACCTCGTCGACCAGGCGCTCGCGCTGTTCGGCCCCGCCACCGAGGTCTACGCCGAGGTCGCGACGCGGCGCGCCGGCTCGGCCGACGACGACGCCTTCCTCGCGCTGCGCCACGCGAGCGGCGTGGCGAGCCGCCTCTGGGCCTCGCTCGTCTGCCCGGCGCCGGGTCCCCGGCTGCGCGTGCTCGGGCGCGAGGCCGCCTACCTGCTCGAGGCCGTCGACACGCAGGAGGACGCGCTGCGCGCGGGCCGGCGGCCGGGCGGGGCCGAGCCCTGGGGCGTCGAGCCGGAGGAGCGGTGGGGGCGGCTGATCGCCGGCGAGCGGAGCGAGCCCGTCCCGACCGAGCCGGGCGCCTGGACGGCGTTCTACCCTGCCGTCGTCTCCGCATTGCGCGACGGCACGCCGCCGCCGGTCGATCCCGCCGACGCCGTCGCCACGCTCGAGCTGCTCGAGGCGGGGCGCACGAGCGCCGCCGAGCGCCGCGTCGTCGCGCTGAGCGAGTGATCGCCGCCAGCGCGCGCGAAGGCGAGCGCCCTGCGCGACGCTGCATCCGGCGACGTCGGTGCGCGGCGACCGCGGGTTTCGTGCTCTGCGCGTCTGCGCGAATACCCGCAAGGTGAAGGCGAGCGCCCTGCGCGAGGCTTCACCCCCGATCGGGGGGTATTCACGCCCTGCGGGTGTTCGCTGCCGCGAGCTCGGAGCAAGCTCGACCGGAATGGCATGTGAGACCGCGCACTTCCGCCCCGACGAGCCCGGCCTGCTCGTGGCCGCGTCGCTCGCCTGTCCGATGTGCCTTTCGTCGTCGGTCCGGTGGTCGCTTGACGGAGGGGGATACGATCGTCGGGCACGGTGTGTCTGCACGGCCTGCGGTCACGAGCGTGACGTCTTCCTCACGCCCGAGCAGGCGCTCCGGCTCTCGCTGCACCGCACATGCCCCCTCGACCTGACGCCCCACTCGCCCGACCTGCTGACCGCGCTCTGAGCGTGGCGACTCCGGCGCCGCGCGAGCCGAGCCTGTTCGCGGGAGTCGAGCCGCTGGAGGTCTTCGTCGACCTGCTCTCGGAGATCGAGAGCGGCGCGACGACGGCCGAGTTCTACCACCGCATCTGCGAGGCGATCTGCCGCCTCACGACGATGCGCCGCGCCGCGATCTTCCTCTACGACGCCGGCCGCATGCGCGTCCGCGCGGTCGGAACCCACGGGATCTCGTTCGCGCGCCTGGCGAAGCTGCGCCCGACGCTCGAGGACGCACCGATCGCCCAGCGCGCGCTCGCGGAGGACCGCGTGATCCTCGTCGAGGCCGACATGATCGAGCGCGAGCTGCCGCCCGACTACGCGAAGCTGCTCGGCATCACGTCGCTCGTCTGCACGCCGCTGGCGGCCGCCGGACACCAGTACGGCGTGATCGTCGCCGACCGCGGCGAGGGCGAGTTCGAGCTCGGCGACGGCGAGCGCCACCTGATGTGGACGCTGGGCAAGACCGCGGCGCTTGCCGCAACCGCGCGCATGGCGACGCGCCAGCAGGAGCGCACTCGCCGCCTCGGCGAGCGGATCGACCTCGCGCGCGAGATCCACGAGCGCGTGATGCAGCGCCTCTTCGGCGTCTCGCTCGTGCTGAGCGCCCAGCAGCCGCTGACCGACGAGCAGCGCGAACGCTGCCGCGAGGAGATGACGGGCGCGCTCGCCGACCTGCGCAGCGCGCTCGAACGGCCGCTCGCCCCGGTCGCCTACGAGACGGGTACGACGCTGCGCGCCGAGATCGCCCGCCTCACGCGCGAGACCGGCCTGCCGATCGTGCTCAGCTGGCCCGCGGACGTCGAGGTCCCGCGCAAGCTCGAGGGCCTGACGCAGTCGATCCTCGCCGAGGCGGTCCGCAACGTGCGCAAGCACGCGACGCCGATGCGCGTCGACGTCTGCGTCAAGCGCGACGAGGACACGTTCGAGCTGATCGTCCGCAACGACGGCGTCACCGGCTCGCGTCCGGGCGGCGGCATGGGCCTGCGGCTGGGCGCGTTCGAGGCCCTCCAGCACGGCGGCTTCGTCGAGTTCGGCGCCGACAAGTCGGTCGAGCCGCACGGCTGGCGCGTCCGCCTCGTCGTGCCGCTCGAGGGAGCGCTGGACGCATGAGCATCGCGAAGGCGGACTCCGAGCGCCGCCTGCGCGTGCTCGTCGTCGACGACCACGACGTCGTCCACTGGGGCTTTCGCCTGCTGCTCGGCGAGCAGTCGTGGGTCGAGCGCTGCGTGGCCGCCAGAAACGCGACCGAGGCGCTCGAGATGACGCGCCGCTACCGTCCGCACGTCGCGCTCGTCGACCTCTTCGTCGGCGACGAGTCGGGCGCCGACATCACGGAGTCGATCCGCTCCAGCTCGCCCGACACGCGCGTGCTGCTGATCTCCGGCGCGGGACGGATCTCGCCGCACGCGGCGAAGGCGGCGGGCGCCTCCGGCTTCGTCTCGAAGGACTGGGGCGCGCACGACGTCGCGATGGCGGTGCGGATGGTCGGCCTCGGCATGACGATGTTCCCGCCGCAGGCCGAGCAGCCCTCGACGCTGCTGTCCGAGCGCGAGCGCGAGGTCCTGGCGCTGATCGCGACCGGCTCGACCAACCGCGAGATCGCCGAGCAGCTCTACCTCTCGCCGCACACGGTGAAGGAGCACACGAGCGCGCTCTACCGCAAGCTGAAGGCGCGAAACCGCGCCGAGGCCGTGCAGCGCGCGCAGCGGGTCGGCCTGCTGGGCTAGGTCGCGCACGTTGATAGAGCGCGGGGAGAAAGGCGCCAGCCTTTCTTCCGACCGACGGCGTCAGCCGTCGGCGATCAGCGGCAGGTGCGCGAGCGCGACGTCGCGCGCCCACATCACGTGGGTCTTCATCGCGAACTCGGCGCGGTCGGGATCGCGGTCGCGCAGCGCGTCGAGGATCGTCGTGTGGTGCTTCCAGGCCTGGTCGCGGTTCTCCGAGGAGTACGTCAGGTAGCTCTTGTAGATCAGCGGCAGCGCCGTCACCTGGCGGATCATCTGCGTCAACCGGTCGCTGCCGGCGGCCTGCACGATCGTGTTGTGGAACGCGAAGTTCTCCTCGACGAGGCGGGGGAGGCCCTCGTCCTCGCGTCTGAGCCGGCCGTAGCGCTCGACGCTCTCCTCCAGCAGCACGATGTCGGCGTCG
Source organism: Conexibacter sp. (assembly GCA_025964325.1). Taxonomy (GTDB): domain Bacteria; phylum Actinomycetota; class Thermoleophilia; order Solirubrobacterales; family Solirubrobacteraceae; genus Conexibacter. Next base: position 9,507 of record JAOPZA010000174.1, on the reverse strand, counting down.
GTCAGGCGCGCGGCGGCGGTGCGCGCGGCGTAGCCCTCGAGCACGGCGCGCAGCGAGTGCATCTCGCGCAGGTCCGCGGCCGTGAACGAGCGCACGGCGGCCGGGCGGTTCGGCGGCGTCTCGACGAGCCCCTCGCCCTGCAGCAGCAGCAGCGCTTCGCGGATCGGCGTCCGGCTGATGCCGAGCTGTCTGCCGAGGCTCTGCTCGCCGAGCGTGAAGCCGGGCGGCAGCTGGCCGGACAGGATCGCCTCGCGCAGCACGCGGGCCGCCGCGACACTCGTCTTCTCGCCGAGCGAGCTGCCCGGGCTGACCTGCAGATCCACCACGCGGCGCATTGTAGGGAGCGTGGTCATCGTTGTGGAGCAGATCGGCATTCCCGTATCCAGGACTACCCTGGCGGACGGGCCTCGGTCCGCGACGCTTGCGATGTGTATACCTGTATGCAATGCTTCCGCAGCATGTACGACGACGAGACTGACGCAACGTACGAGCGCGCCGGCTTCGGCGCCCAAGTGGAGCGCGGGAGCCGTCCGGCGATCGTCGTCGTGGACCTCAGCCGCGGGTTCACCGAGCAGCGCTTTCCGACCGGTTCCGACCTGACCGCGGTGGTCGAGGCGAACGTGGCGCTGATCGCGGCCGCCCGCGCGATCGCCGCGCCGGTGCTGTTCACGACGATCGCGTTCGACGAGGCCGACGTCAACGGCGCCTGTGCCTGGCTGCGCAAGGCGCCCGGGCTCGGCGTGCTGCGCGAGGGCAGCGAGCTGGTCGAGATCGACCCGCGCCTGCCGCGCGAGCCGGGCGACCCGCTCGTCGTCAAGAGAGGGGCCTCCGCCTTCTTCGGCACGAGCCTCGCCGCGACGCTCGTCGCGCTCGGCGTCGACACCGTGATCGTGACCGGCGCCGTCACGAGCGGCTGCGTGCGCGCGACCGCCGTCGACGCGGTCCAGAGCGGCTTCCCCGTGCTGGTGCCGCGCGAGGCCGTCGGCGACCGCGCGCAGGGCCCGCACGAGGCCAACCTCTTCGACATCCAGGCGAAGTACGGCGACGTGCTGCCGGTCGCCGAGGTGCTCGCCTACCTCAGCTCGCTGACGCCGACCGAGACGAGGCGCCGATGAGGATCGTGCTGCTGGGCGGCGACGGCATCGGCCCCGAGGTGATGGCGGAGAGCGCGAAGGTCCTGCGGGCGCTGATCCCCGGGATCGAACTGGCCGAGCACCCGCTCGGCGCCGCCGCGATCGAGTCCGACGGCGACCCGCTGCCGCCCGCGACGCTCGCGGCGTGCCTCGCCTCCGACGGCGTCCTGATGGGCGCGGTCGGCTCCGACGCCTACGCCTGGAGCGCCCGCAACCCGGAGGACGGCATGTTCGAGCTGCGCCGCCAGCTCGACGTCTACGCCAACCTGCGTCCGTTCCACGCGCCCGGCGTCGACCTGATGATCGTGCGGGAGCTGATCGGCGGCCTCTACTTCGGCGCCCGCGGCACGCGTCCCGACGGGACCGTCTTCGACACCTGCGAGTACCACCCCGACCAGGTGCGGCGGATCGTCCGCAAGGGCTTCGAGCTCGCGCGCGCCCGTGGCGGCCGGCTGACGTCGGTCGACAAGGCGAACGTGCTCGCGACCTCGCGGCTGTGGCGCTCGACCGCGGTCGAGCTGGCGCGGGAGTTCCCCGACGTCGCGCTCGACCACCTGCTCGTCGACACGGCCGCGATGAAGCTCGTGCAGGATCCGACGCAGTTCGACGTGATCGTGACCGAGAACACGTTCGGCGACATCCTCTCCGACGTCGCCGCGGCGATCGCCGGCGGGCTCGGCGAAGCCGCCTCCGCGTGCCTGACCGACGACGGCCCCGGGCTGTTCGAGCCCGTCCACGGCACCGCGCCCGACATCGCCGGCAAGGGGATCGCGAATCCGACGGCGATGATCCGCTCGACCGCGATGCTGCTCGAGCACGGGCTCGGGCTGCCGCTGCAGGCGGGCCGCCTCGACGACGCGCTCGACCGCGCGATCGCGACGACGGCGACGCCGGACCGCGGCGGCGCGGCGACGACAGCGGAGCTCGGCGACGCCGTGCTGGCGCAGCTGGAGCGGACGGAGGTCGGCGATGTCCTCTAGGCGCGACGTCGGCGAGCGGCACCACGCCGAGCTGCAGTCGCTCGGCGCCCAGAGCCGCTGGATCGCGGAGGCGCCGGTGCGCCTGCACGCGCTCGACTACGGCGGCGAGCGGCCGCCGCTGCTCGTCCTGCCCGGCATCACGAGCCCGGCGATCACGTGGGACTTCGTCGTCGCCGGCCTGCGCGACCTCGTGCGCCCGATCGTGCTCGACATCCGCGGCCGCGGCCTCTCCGACACGGCCGCGACGTACACGACCGACGACTACGCCGACGACGCTGAGCGCGTGATCGCGGCGCTCGGGCTCGAGCGCCCGCTCGTGCTCGGACACTCGATGGGCGCGCGGATCGCGGCCTGCCTGGCGGCGCGCCGAAGCGTCGAGCTGGCCGGCACGATCCTCGTCGACCCGCCGCTCAGCGGTCCCGGACCGCGGGGCCCCTATCCGACGCCGCGCGCGTCCTTCGTGCAGCAGCTCGACGCGGGCTACGCCGGCACGAACGCCGACGAGATCCAGCGCTTCTACCCGCTCTGGCCGCGCGCCGAGCTGGCGCTGCGCGCCCGCTGGCTGTCGACCTGCGACGAGCGCGCGATCCTGGCCACGTACGATCGCTTCACGATCGAGGATCTCTTCAACTGGTGGCGCGACGTGCCGAGCCCGGCGGTGCTGATCCGCGGGGGCGAGAGCCCCGTGGTCACGGCCGCGGGCGCGGAGGAGCTGGCGGCGGCCAATCCGGCCGCCCTGCAGCGCGTCGTCCCGGCCGCCGGCCACATGGTCGCCTGGGACAACCACGCGGGCTTCATGGCCGAGGTCCGCGCACTTCTGGAGAGCGAGTTCGACGTCGCGGCCGCTTCGGCGGCACGGCTGTGAGACACGAGAGAGAGGGTTCTATGCGCGTCCCCACCTTCACCGAGATGTGCCGCGAGGAGCTGACGCTGTGCGGCATCGGCGAGGGCAGCACCGTCGCCGTGCTGTCCCAGGGCAAGCAGCGCAGCGAGTACGTCGACGCGTTCCTCGCCGCGGCCGAGCAGCTCGGCGCGATCGGCTTCAACGTGAACCTGCCGCGCTCGGCCTCCAGCCTGGACGGCGAGCAGGGCGCGTGGGAGGTCGGCGAGACGCCGCTGGCCGGCAACCGCCCCGCGATCGAGGCGCTCAAGCAGGTCGACCTCGTGATCGACACCGTCTTCCTGCTGTTCTCCAAGGAGCAGCTCGAGATCCAGGAGTCCGGCACGCGCGTGCTGCTCTGCATCGAGCCGCTCGAGCACATCCGCGCGATGGCGCCGAGCGCGCGGTTGCGCGAGCGCGTCGAGGCCGGCGCGGAGCTGCTCGGCAGCGCGCAGACGCTGCGCTTCACGAACGCGGCCGGCAGCGACGTCACCTACAAGCTGGGCACGTACCCCGTCATCACGCAGTACGGCTACACCGACACGCCCGGCCGCTGGGACCACTGGCCGTCCGGCTTCCTCTTCACCGGCGGCGCCGACGACGGCGTCGACGGCACCGTCGTGATCGCCCCCGGCGACATCGTCTTCCCGTTCAAGAGCTACGTGCAGACGCCGATCGAGCTGACGATCGCGGCGGGTCGCATCGAGCGGATCGCGGGCGGTCTCGACGCCGACCTGCTGCGCGAGTACATGGCCTCCTTCAAGGACCCGAACGCATACGGGATCTCGCACATCGGCTGGGGCATGCTGGAGACGGCGCAGTGGTCGATCCTCGCCTACGACCGCCGCGGCATGGGCATGCACGGCCGCTCGTTCTACGGCAACGTGCTGTTCTCGACCGGGCCGAACGGTGAGCTGGGCGGCCCCAACGAGACGCTCTGCCACGTCGACGTTCCGATGCGCAACTGCACGCTCTACCTCGACGACGAGCCGATCGTCGTCGACGGCGACATCGTCGTCGACGCGCTCAAGGCCGACGAGCTCGCGCGGGCCTGACGATGCCGATCGAAGTCGACGGCGACACCGGCGTCGTCCGCATCCTCGAGGAGGGAGCAGCATGACGGCAGCACTGAGATCGATCGTCTGGATCGACGACGCGACCGACGTTCCCGACGGGCAGCTGGGCGGCAAGCTCGGCTCGCTCGCCGAGATGACCGCGGCCGGCTTCGCCGTCCCGCTCGCGTTCGGCGTCACGGCCGAGGCGTTCCGCCTCTTCGCCGAGGGCACCGGGCTGGTCGAGGAGCTGCGCCGCGTGCGCGCCTCGCTCGACGTCGACGACCTCGCCGCCGTCGAGACCGCCAGCGCCGAGCTGACGCGGCTGATCGACGCCGCGCCGCTGCCGGCCGCGCTCGAGCGGGAGATCCGCGACGCGTACGCGCAGCTCGAGCGCCGCGCCGGCACGCCCGACCTGCCGGTCGCCGTGCGCTCGAGCGGGGTCTCGGAGGACCTCGAGGGCGCGAGCTTCGCCGGGCAGTACGACACCTACCTGTGGATCCAGGGCGCCGACGCCGTGCTCGCGCACGTGCGCCGCTGCTGGACCGGCCTGTTCGGCCCGGCGGTGCTGACGTACCGCCCGACCGAGGAGGCGAAGATGTCCGGCGACGAGCTGCCCGGCATGTGCGTCGGCGTGCAGCAGATGGTCAGGGCCCGCGCGGCCGGCGTGATGTTCACGCTCGACCCGATCAGCGGCGACCGCTCGAAGATCGTGCTCGAGGGCTGCTGGGGCCTCGGCGAGGGCGTCGTCAAGGGCGACGTCACGCCCGACCGCTTCCGCGTCGACAAGGTCACGCTCGAGCTGCTCGAGAGCGACGTCTCGACCCAGACGGAGGAGTACCGCTTCGACGAGGCGCGCGGCGAGGTCGACCTGATGCCGCTCGAGGCCGAGCGCGGCTCGCAGCCGTGCCTGACCGAGGCGCAGGTGCTCGCGATCGCGGAGCTCGGCAAGCGCGTCGAGCGTCACCGCAAGGCGCCGCAGGACCTCGAGTGGGCGGTCGACCACGACGGCGCCCTGCACCTGCTGCAGGCGCGGCCGGAGACGGTCTGGAGCACGAAGCCGCAGAAGACGGTCTCCTCGGGCGCCGAGGGCGGCGCCGTCGACCGCGTGCTCGCGAGATTCATGAGCTTCGGGGGGAGCTGAGCGCGTGAAGCCCGCGCCCTTCGACTACATCCGCCCCGCGACGGTCGCGCAGGCGGTCGACGCGCTCGACCAGCACGCCGGCATGGCGCGCGTGCTGGCGGGCGGCCAGAGCCTCGTCCCGATGCTCGGGATGCGGCTGATGCGGCCCTCCGCCCTGATCGACATCAACGGGCTCGAGGACGAGCTCGGGCGGATCGAGTGCAGCGGCTCCGAGACGACCGTCGGCGCGCTCGTGCGCTACGCGACGCTCGAGCGCTCGCCCGTCATCTCCGAGCGGCTGCCGCTGCTCGCGCACGTCGTCCGCTACATCGGCGACCGCCAGGTGCGCAACCGCGGCACGCTCGGCGGCGCCGTCGCCCAGTCGGATCCGACCGGCGAGATGGGGCTCGTGTGCCTTGCGCTCGGCGCCTCCGTGCTGGCGCGCGGGAGCGGCGGCGAGCGCACGATCCCGATCGAGCAGTTCTTCGAGGGCTCCTACGCCAACGTGCTCGAGCCCGAGGAGCTGCTCGTCGCGCTGCGCTTCCCGCTCGCGCCGTCGCGCTGCCGCTTCTTCGAGCGCGGCCGCAAGCACAACGACTTCGCGCTGATCAGCGTCGTCGCGGTCGGCAGCGAGGACGCCGACGGCCGCTGGCACGACGTGCGGATCGCGCTCGGCGGGATCAACGACCGCCCGGTGCTGGCGCCGGCCGCCGCCGCGCGGCTCGAGGGCGCGCGCTGGGACGCGGCCGCGATCGAGGAGGCCGCCCAGCTCGCGCTGGAGGTCGCCGACCCGCCCGACGACGTGCGCGCGAGCGCCGACTACCGCCGCCACCTCGTGCCCGTGCACGTGCGTCGCGTGCTGACCGACCTTGCCGCAGGAGAGGACCGATGAGCGACACCGTCGAGATCACCGTGACGGTGAACGGAACCGTCCACCGCGAGCAGGTCTCGGTGCGCGAGCACGCGGCCGACTTCCTGCGCCACACGCTTGGCCTGACCGGCACGCACGTCGGTTGCGAGCAGGGCGTCTGCGGCATGTGCACCGTGCTGCTCGACGGGCAGGCCGTGAAGGCGTGCCTGCTGCTGGCGCCGCAGCTCGACGGCCACGAGGTCGAGACGGTCGAGTCGCTCGCGCCGGGCGAGGAGCTCGATCCGCTGCAGCAGGCGTTCAAGGACGCGCACGCGCTGCAGTGCGGCTTCTGCACGCCGGGCTTCCTGATGACGGCGACCGCGCTCGGGCGCGAGGGCAGAGCGCTCAGCCGCGACGAGATCCGCGACGAGCTGGCCGGCGTGCTGTGCCGCTGCACCGGCTACGAGCACATCGTGACGGCGGTCGAGCGCTATCTCGCCGAGACGCCGGCCCGGGAGCGCGCCGATGTCTGAGACGACGATCGAGCGCGACCGCACCGCGCAGCGTCCGAACGGGATCGGCGCGGACGCGCCGCGCAAGGAGGACGACCGCCTGCTGCGCGGCGACGGGCGCTTCACCGACGACGTCGACCCGGCGCGCGCGCTCCACATGGCGGTCGGGCGCTGCCCGTTCCCGCACGCGCGGATCCTCGCGGTCGACGTCTCCGCCGCGTCCGAGCTGGAGGGCGTCCGCCAGATCCTCGTCGGCGCGGACGTCGCGCGGCGCAGCGAGCCGATCTCGGTCCTGCGGCCGGTCCCCGGCGCGCCGCCGCTGCCGTTCTACGCGCTGGCGCAGGACGTCGCCGTGTTCGAGGGTCAGCCGATCGTCTCGGTCGTCGCGACCAGCCGCGCGATCGCCGAGGACGCGGTCGAGCTGATCGAGATCGACTACGACCCGCTGCCGCACGTCTCCGACACGATCGGCGCGCTCGAGCCCGATGCGCCGGTGCTCCACCCCGGCGTGCTGTCGTCGAACCTGCTCGCGACGAACCCGCAGGGCGCGGGCGAGCCGGAGGAGCGGATGGCGCAGGCGGACGTCGTCGTCGAGGACCGCTTCCACATCAACCGCGTGACCGGGCTGCCGATGGAGACGCGTGCGATCGTCGCGCAGTGGCGTCCCGGCGCGCGCGAGCTGACGGTCCACCACTCGACGCAGGTGCCGCACCTCGTGCGCAAGCAGCTGGCCGAGTCCTTGCGGATGGTCGAGGGCGAGATCCGCGTCATCGCCGGCGACGTCGGCGGCGGCTTCGGGCTGAAGCTCGGCGTCTACCCCGAGGACGTGCTCGCCTGCCTGCACGCGATCGACCTGCGCCAGCCGGTCAAGTGGGTCGAGGACCGCCTCGAGCACTTCCGTGCGACGACGCACGCGCGCGAGTCGGTCCACGACTTCCGCATCGGCGCGACGGCGGACGGCCGCATCCTCGCGATGACGAACACGTACACGACCGACCTCGGCGGCCTCAACTCGCCGTTCGGCTCCGCGCAGCTCTCGACGATCGTCTTCACCGGGCCCTACAAGGTCGAGGACGGCTACGTCGAGCGCCGCGTCGCGATCACCAACAAGACGCCGATCGGCGCCTACCGCGGCTACGGGCAGCCGGAGGTCAACTTCGCGCGTGAGCGCCTGATCGACCGGCTCGCGCGCAGAGTCGGCAAGGACCCGCTCGAGCTGCGCCGCCAGAACATGCTGCGGCCGGAGGACCTGCCGTTCCGCAACCCGGGCGGCGGGCTCTACGACTCCGGCGACTACCTCGCGACGCTCGAACTGGTGGTCGACGCCGTCGACTACGACGGACTCCGCCGCGCCGGTCGCGGACCGCGGCCGGACGGCCGCCTCGTCGGCGTCGGGCTGACCTCGTTCGTCGAGCGGACCGGCTACGCGAGCGCCAAGTTCCTCGCCAACCGCGGCTCGCAGTTCGGCGCGCACGAGAGCGTCACGCTGCGCGCGAACCGCTCCGGCGGGATCGACCTCTACACCGGCACGCCGACGTTCGGACAGTCGAGCGAGACCGCCTTCGCGCAGGTCTGCGCCTCCGTCATCGGGATCGACTTCCACGCGATCCGCGTGCACGCCGGCGACACCGGCGCGACGCCGCTGAACACCGGCGCGTTCGCCTCGCGGACGATGATCGCCGCCGCCGGCGCGCTCAAGCAGGCGTCCGAGCGGCTGCGCGACAAGGCGCTGCGGATCGCCGCCTGGCGGCTCGAGCGCGACGGCGTCGAGGGGCTCGCGATCGACGGCGACGTCGTCCGCGACCCCGACGATCCCGGCCGTTCGATCGCGCTCGCCGAGGTCTTCACGGCCGCGATCATCGGCCAGGGGATCCCGATCGGCGAGGAGCCGGGCCTCGAGGCGACCGCGCACTTCGAGCCCGAGGAGGCGGCCTACGCCTTCGGCTCCGCCGCCGCCGTCGTCGCCGTCGACCCGGAGACCGGCGACTTCGCGATCGAGCGCTTCGTGATGTCGCACGACTGCGGCGTCGCCGTCAATCCGCTGCTCGTCGAGGGGCAGGTGCAGGGCGCGCTCGCGCAGGGCTTCGGCGCCGCGCTCTCCGAGGACCTCACCTACGACCCCGACACCGGCCAGCTCGTCAACGGCACGATGCTCGACTACTTCGTCCCGACGGCCGCCGACATCCCCGAGGTCGAGCTGCACCACACCGCGGTGCCCTCGCCGGTCACGACGTTCGGCGTCCGCGGCGTCGGCGAGATCGGCACGATCCCGCCCGGCGCGGCGATCGCGAACGCGGTCTGCGACGCGCTCGCCGGCGAGGGCGTCGAGCTGACCGCCCTGCCCGTCACTCCCGAGCGCGTCTGGCGCGCGCTCCAGCAAGCCCGCAACAGAAGCGAGACGTCATGAGAGTCCAGCAGTCCTTCGTGATCGCGGAACCGCGCGAGAAGTTGTGGGAGTTCTTCGAGCAGGTCGACCAGGTCGCCGCGTGCGTGCCCGGGGTCGAGTCGGTCGAGCAGGTCGACGCCGACAACTCGAGGATCCGCATGACGCAGTCGGTCGGCCCGATGTCGGCCACCTTCGACCTCAGAATGAAGATCACCGACCGCAAGCCGCTCGAGCTGATGGAGTTCACGGCGATCGGGCGCGCGGTGCGCGGCGCCGCCGGCAACGTGCGGACGACGAACACCGTGCGGCTGGCGGAGGTCGCCGAGGGCACGCGCGTCGAGCTCGAGTCCGAGCTCGCGATGGGCGGCGTGCTCGGCTCCGTCGGGCAGAAGGTGATCGCGAGACAGGCCGGCCAGGTGACGCAGCAGTTCAGCGACTCGCTCGAGCGCGCGATCAAGGGCGAGCCGGCGCAGGCGGCTGCGGCCCCCGCTGCCGCGGCCCCGGACACGGCTCCGGACCCGGCGACGGCGAACGGCGCGGCCGCGAGTGCGACCGCCGCTCCCGGCGGTCCGACCCCGCTGCCGGCGCCCG
>JAOPZA010000158.1 GCA_025964325.1 Conexibacter sp. | reverse complement strand
CGGGCGCCGGCGGCGCGATCCCGGCCGCGACCGGCGGGCTGGCGATCCCCTACGCGGCCGAGTACCAGCCGCGCGCCGCTGCCGCCGCGGCGCTCGGTCCGCTCGCCTCCGCGACCGGCGGTCGACTGCTCGACGTGCGCGACGTCGCGGCGATCGCGAGCTCGTGGACCGCGATCTGGTGGTGGCTGGCGCTCGCTGCGCTCGTCGCGTTCCTGGCCGGCGTCGGCGTGCGGATGCTGGGGACCTCGCGACGGCGATGACGGCCGCGCGCCGATCGCGGCAGGCGTGGTTGCGCAGCGCGGACGACGGAAAGAACACGCACGTGGTCGCCATCGATGTCGAAGGACGTCGCATCACGCGTCGCGGCCTGCTCGCCGGCGGCGCGGCGCTGGCGCTGGGCGCGGCGGAAGCACGGGCGGCGCGCGCCGCGCGTGCCGGGCAACGGCCGCGGCACGGGTGGGAGGGACGCGGTCGCCGCGGGCCGGGCGACTGGCCGATGCCGGCGCACGACCTCGCCGCGACCCGCGACGGAGCCCCGCTCGACGGCAGCGCGGAGCGCTGGCGCGCGAGCTTCCCGGGCGGTGTGCCGGCGACGGCGGCGATCGCCGACGGCCGCGTCTACGCCGCCTCCGCCCAGGGCGCCGTCGCCGCGCTCGCGCTGGGCGACGGGCGCGAACGGTGGCGGCGCGAGCTCGGGACCGCCCAGTACGGCAGCGGCGACGGGCTGCGCCAGCTCGGCTTCTTCGGCGGCGTCGCCTTCGCGCGCGGGAGCGTGATCGTCGCCTCCGACCGCGTCTTCAGCCTCGACGCGCGCTCCGGCGCCACCCGCTGGGTCACGACGCCGCTGCGCACCGCGACGAGCGACGACTACTTCTGGGGCCTGCCGGCGATCGTCGGCGGCCTCGTGCTGATCGGGTCCGGCTCCGGCGCCGAGCTGCCGACCGCGCGCGGTCGCCTGACCGCCTACCGCGTCGCCGACGGCGCGCTCGTCTGGAGCACGGCGACGGTGCCGGAGGGCGCCAACGGCGGCGGCCTGATCGGTCCCGCGAGCGTCGATCCGCGCGCGGGTCTCGTCTACGTCGCGACCGGCTCGCCGTACCAGGCCGTCAGCGGCGCGAACCCCGGCACGTGCTCGCTGCTGGCACTGCGCCTGCGCGACGGCGCGGTCGTGTGGCAGGACCAGGTCTTCCCGGACGACACGCACGGCTTCGACTTCAACAGCGCGCCGGTGATCGTCGGGCGGCGCGTGTTCGCGACCAACAAGGCCGGCATCTACGCCTGGGACCGCATCCGGCGCCGGCGTCTCTGGAACCGGCAGCTCACCGATCCGCTCGCCGGTGGCGCGACCGTCGCGGGACCGACCGGCGGCCCGGAGGGCGGTCCGATCGCGACCGACGGACGCCGCGTCTACGTGCTCTCCAACGACGCCGCGAGCGGCGGCTGCGTCGCCGCCGCGCTCGCCCCCGCCGACGGCCGCGTGCTGTGGAGCACGCCGCTGCCGGCGCCGTCGTTCGGGGCGCCCGCGCTCGCGGGCCGGCAGCTCTGCGTGCCGGCCGCCGACGGGAACCTGCGACTGCTCGACGTCGAGCGCGGCACGCTCGTCGCGACCGTCGCGCTGGGCGACCCGAGCTCGGCCGCGCCGGCGCTCGCGCACGGACGGCTCGTGGTCGGGACCGGCGCCGCGCCGTTCCTGCCCGGGAGCGCCCTCGTCTGCATCGGCTGACGGACTAGTACGGCGGCAGGTCGCCGTACCAGTCGCCGAGGCTGCGGAAGGAGCGCCAGAAGGCGCGCTTGGCGCCCTCCTCGTCGAGCGCCTCGTCGATGTTGGGCACGTAGAGCGCGTCGGTCGCCGGCGTCAGCGACTGGATCACGCCGGGGACCGGCTCGAGCTCGCGGCCGAGCGGCATCCCGAGGTCGTTGACGACCGTGAGCGCGTCCTCGCCCATCACGACGACGATCTTCGGCGCGACGATCGCCAGCTCCTCGACGAGCCGTTCGACGCAGGCCGGGTCGGCCATCGCCGGGTCCTGCACCGGGCACTTCACGCACAGCGTCCCGTAGACGGCGAGCGGGTCGATCGACAGCCGTCTGAGCGACTTCATCAGGGCGCCGCCGGAGCGGCCGTAGAAGGCGACGCCCTCCTCGACCTCGGAGGGACGCGGCTGGTACTTGATCATGAAGATGTCGGCTTGGGGGTGACCGGAGCCGAGCACGGGCATCAGATTGCCCCGCGGGCACTGGTCACAGCTCTGGAGGTCGCGCGTGAACTGGTTCAGCTCACGGATCGCGCGCTCGAGGTACTTCTCGCGGATCTCGTCATCGGTGGCGGGCATGCTGGGGGAGGAATTGGACACCTCCCCGGCTTGTCCCTGCCCCTGCATCAGGACTTGCGTGCCGCCCGCCGCACGCGTGCCTCGCGAACCGCCCGCCGCGCGGGGGCCGGGGTCGCCTTCGTCTGCAGGAACTTGAGCGCCTGCACGTAGAGCAGGCTCGCCGGCGTGCGGATGATGTCGGCCTCGCGCAGCGACTCCATGAACTCCTCCGGCCCGTCGAAGTCGGGCATCCGGATCCGCACCGAGCCGAGTCCCTGCACGACGTGCGCGTCCGAGCCGGCCCCGGCCGGGACGCGGTACTTGGCGGCGAAGCGGACCGCCTCCTCGTTGAACTCCTGGATCGCGACGCGGGGGTTGAAGATCTCGATCGCGTCGATCTCGTCGAGCACCGCCAGCAGGTGCTCGTAGTCGGGCACCGAGTGCATCCGGTCGAACGGATGCGGCACGTAGACGAGGCCGCCCTGGCGCTTGATCTCGACGATCGTCTCCTGGAGCGTCATGCCGCGCGGGATTCTCTCCTCGATGAAGAGCCCGATCACCTCGCCCTGGGTCGCGGTCATGACCTCCTCGCCGACGATGATCTTGATGCCGTTGGCCTTCGCGCGCGCCTCGTGCGCGCCGCTGATCTCGTTGTGGTCGGTCACCGCGATCGCGCCGAGCCCGCGCGCCTTCGCCTCCGCCAGCAGCGCCTCGACGGGCGTCGCGCAGTCGCCCGAGTGGTCGGTGTGCATGTGCAGGTCGACGTCGATCAGCCGCCGCTGCGCGACGGCTCTGCGCCGCGCCGGGTCGCCGCGCCCGTCGTGCCGGCGGTCGACGAGCGAGCGGTAGACGTCCTCGAGCTCGTCGGCGACGCGGGCCGGCCTCAGCTGCGCCCGCAGCGGCTCCGCCGCGCTCCGCAGCCGCTCGCGCAGCTCCGCGTCGGCGATCAGGCGGCCGAGCTGAGCGCCGAGCGTCTCGACGTCGCCGGGCTCGAACAGCAGGCCATAGGCGCCGTCCGCGAGCAGCTCGTCGTAGACCGGCACGCGCGCGGCGACCGGCACGGCGCCGGCGACGATCGCGCGCACGAGGCCGTCGGGCGCCGGCGCGAGCCCGCTGGAGGCGCGCACGACGACGTCGGCCCGTGCGAGCAGCGCGTCGTCGCTCAGCTCGTCGGGGTCTGGAAAGCTGATCCGCTCGCGCAGCTCGCGGCGCAGCGGCCCGCTCGGCTGCGTGCCGCGCGGGGACCAGACGGTCGCGCGCCAGTCCCGGTCGAGCGGGACGTGGCGCAGCGCGCGCAGGAACGTGCGGACGGCCGGCCGCTCCTCGTCGGCGATCAGCGCGATCTCGAGCGGCCCCTCGCCGCGCCTCGCGCCCGCGCCGGCGGCGTCGGTGGCCGCGTGTTCGACGGCCGGCGGCTCGGCGCCCGGATAGATCACGCGGTACTCCGCCGGGAACCAGCGCGCCAGCAGCGCGCGCGTCGCCTGCGAGGAGGCGACGCGGGCGTCGAGGCGGCCGAGGAACAGCTCGACGACGCGGCGCGCGACCTGCGTCGAGAGGATCCGCTCCGTCGGCGCGTAGAAGGAGCCGACGTTGAGGGCGCGCGAGTGGCGCAGCGCGGCGCTCGCCGCGCTCGGCGCAAACGGCTCGTGCAGGTGGACGAGGTCGAGCGGCGCGATCGCGAGCGCCTGCTCGATCGTGCGCGCGACGTCGATCGGGAGCGAGACGGCCCGGCCACGGCCGGGGGAGAAGGGCAGCACCTCGCCGACGCCGAGCACGCGCGGCGCTCCGTCGGTCCCGTCGAGCAGCGACTCGGGCCGGTCGCGGGCGGCGAGGATCGCCTTGCGCGACTCGCGCACCAGCGCGCTCGACTGCGACGGCGCGATGATCAGGACGCGGTGGCCGCGCGCGGCCAGCTCGTCGGACAGCTGCGCGACGGCGCGGTTGACCTCGTGCCGAGCCTCCCAGGCGTACGGCGTGACCTGGGCGATCGCGAGGCGCGCGGACACTCCGCGAGAGGATAGTCCTGTTGCCTGCGCCTACGACCCGCCGTGGACCGCGAGCCGCCGCACGAGGTTCGCGCGCACGGCGGGCCACTCGCGGTCGAGCACGCTGTAGTACGCGGAGTCGCGCAGGCTGCCGTCGGGTCGCACCATGTGCTGACGGTGGATCCCCTCGAACTGCGCGGGCAGCGCGCCGATCGCGCCGCGCGAGCGCTCGTTGCGCGCGTCCGTCTTCAGCTCGACGCGGAGGCAGCCGGCCGTCTCGAAGGCGTGGCCGAGCATCAGCAGCTTCGCCTCGACGTTCGCCCCCGTCTGCCAGACGGCCGGCGTCAGCCACGTCCAGCCGATCTCGAGCCCGCGGTGCTCCGGTCGCAGTGCGAGGAAGCTGGAGCTGCCGAGCGGCGTGCCGCCGGGCTGCTCGAGCGTCGCGAACGCCAGCTCGATGCCGCCGGCGAGCAGGCGCAGCCGCTCGTCGAACCAGAGGTCGAACGGGGCCGGCTCGTGCAGCGCCGCCGGCATCCAGCGGAACGTCTCCGCGCCGGCGGCGTGCGCGGCGGCCCGGAGGCCGTCGCGGTGGCGCTCGGCGAGCGGCTCGAGCACGACGCGCTCACCGCTCAGCGTCGTGGAGAGGCCCGGCCACATGGGACGAGAAGCGATCGGCCCGTCCGCGCTGGCGCGGACGGGCCGAGCCGTCAGTTGTGCGGCGTGGCGGTCGGTGCCGGGACGCCGGTCGCCTGCGTGCCGGGGAGCCCGGTGTAGTCGGCGATGAAGCGCTCGGTCGCGGTGCGTGCCTCGTCGTCCGGCACCTGGTTGTGCGGCGACTTCATCAGGTACGCGCTGGGGCCGTCGATCTGGCCGCCGATGCCGTGGTTGAGCGCCAACTTGCAGCAGCGCACGGCGTCGATCACGATGCCGGCCGAGTTGGGCGAGTCCCAGACCTCGAGCTTCATCTCCGCGACGAGCGGCACGTCGCCGAAGGCTCTGCCTTCGAGGCGGATGTGCGCCCACTTGCGGTCGGTCAGCCACGGCACGAAGTCCGACGGGCCGACGTGCACGTCATCGGCCGGCAGCTCGAGGCCGGCGATCGAGGTGACGGCGTTCGTCTTCGAGATCTTCTTCGACTCGAGGCGCTCGCGCTCGAGCATGTTGAAGAAGTCCATGTTGCCGCCGACGTTCAGCTGCGAGGTGTGCTCGAGCTTGACGCCGCGCTCGTGGAAGAGGCGCGCCAGCGCGCGGTGCGTGATCGTCGCGCCGACCTGCGACTTGATGTCGTCGCCGATGATCGGGAGACCGGCCTTCTTGAAGCGGTCGTCCCAGTAGTCCTCGCTCGCGATGAAGACGGGGATGCAGTTGACGAACCCGCAGCCGGCCTCGAGCACCTGCTCGACGTACCACTTGGTCGCCAGCTCCGAGCCGACGGGCAGATAGGAGACGACGACGTCGGTCTTCGTGTCCTTCAGGATCTGCACGATGTCGGCCGTCGGTCCGGGCGCTCTCGTGATCCGCTGCGAGAGGTACTTGCCGAGGCCGTCGTGCGTCATCCCGCGGTAGACGGGGACGTCGAGCTTCGGCACGTCGGCGAACTTGATCGTGTTGTTCTGGCCCGACCAGATCGCCTCGGAGAGATCCTTGCCGACCTTCTCCACGTCGATGTCGAAGGCGGCGGTGAACTCGACGTCACGGACGTGGTAGCCGCCGAGGTCGACGTGCATGAGGCCTGGAACGCGCTCGTCCGGGTTGGCGTCTCTGTAGTACTCGACGCCCTGGACGAGGGAGTTGGCGCAGTTGCCGACGCCGATGATCGCGACGCGGACCTTTTCGGCCTGATAGCGGCTCGCGCCGTTGTTGGAAGCTGTGCTCACTTAGGTGTGTCCCTCCTGGGGAAAGATGCTGTAGGGAGAGACCCCGCCGAACGCCTGCGGTTACAGGGCGGAAGGTCTCGGGGGGCCGGCTTACGCGGCGGCGCGCAGCAGCTCGCGCCGCACGTGGAAGATGCGTTGGAACATCGTGATCACGGACAGCGCCGCGAGCACGTAGACGGCGGCCTCGAGCAGCTCGAAGTGGCCGAGGCCGGCGCCCTTCGCGAAGAGCAGACCGATCGAGAGGATCACGACGCGCACGGGGCGGGTCGCGATCCCGACCTTGCACTCGACGCCGAGCGCCTCGGCGCGGGCGCGCGTGTAGGAGACCATCAGCGACGCCAGCACGGCGACGACGACGATCGCGACCGAGAGGTCGTGTCCGCGGGCGGAGAAGTAGGCGGCGACGGCCGTCAGGACGATCCCCTCCTCGACGCGGTCGAGCGTCGAGTCGAGGAAGGCGCCGAACGGCGTGCCCTTGCCGGACATCCGCGAGTAGCGGCCGTCGAGCGTGTCCATCACGGAGCCGAGGACGAAGGCGATCCCGGCCAGGAAGAAGTAGCGCTGCCAGACGAGCACGGCGGCGATCACGTTGCCGATGAAGCCGGTCAGGGAGATCGCGTTCGGCGTCAGGCGCGACTCGATCAGCTTGTTGCGCATCGTCTCCGACAGCTCGCCACGGGCGCGCGGCTCGCCCCCGCGGCGCTCGGCGGCGGCGCGCGGCCGCTCGCCGCGCTCGCTGCCCGGCGTCGGTCGCGCCATCAGGCGGTCGCCTCGGCGCGACGGAACGACCACGCCTGCGGGCGGGCCCGCGCCAGCAGCTGGTTGGCGGCGAGGGCCGAGATGCCGGCGGTCGCGGCGCCGAGGATCGCGTCCGTGAAGTAGTGGTTGCCGGTCGCGACGACGACGAAGGTGATCAGGAACGGATACAGGAACCAGACGACCTTCAGCGCCTTCGGCTTGACCAGCCGCGCCATCGGCCAGCCGATCATCAGCGCGAAGCAGACGTGCATCGACGGGACCGCCGCGTAGAGGTTCAGCAGCGCCGAGACGGGCTGGTTCTCGACGTGGACGTGGGTCAGCGTCGCGACCGAGTCGGTGAACCCCCACTCCGGCATCAGCCGCGGCGGCGCGGTCGGGTAGAGCGCGTAGCCGACGAGCGCCAGGCCCATCGCGCACATGAACATGTTGCGGACGAAGTAGAAGGCCTCGTTGCGCAGCAGGTAGATGAAGACGAGCGCGCCGACCGAGACGACGTAGTGCGAGTTGAGGTACATCCAGCCCGCGCCGTCGATGATCCAGCTCTTGCCGGAGGCCCACGCCTGCACGCTCGGCTCGGCGAAGATGTGCAGGCTGTGCTCGAAGTTGATGATCTTGGTCGCGTTCCAGGTCGCGACCGCGACCTTGCCGTCGACCAGCCCGCGCACCAGCTCGTAGGCGTAGTACGCGCCTGCGAAGAGGAGCAGCTGCCGAACCACATCGAGCCAGCCATGAGGAAGCAGCCGCCGGTCGATGTTGCGAATGGTTCGGAGCATGGCGAACGACGCATCCTACCTGGGAACACGGCAGGTCTCCAGATCGATCCCGCCGGCGCTGCTCTGGTACCTAACCATGATGCGCCGGCGTGAAACCGTCGCGTCCGCGACGCCGCCCGACGTAGCGGCGCGTCGCCTCAGCCGGAGCCGCAGCGCGGCGCGCGCGCCCCGATTCGCCCGAACGCGAAGCGCGTGACGAGCCGTATCCGGCCCGCTCGGCGGACGTCGAGCCGGGTCCAGTCGCCGGCCGGCGCGACGCAGGCGTCGCCGCGGGCGACGGCCCAGTACGGCGTCCAGTGGACGCGCAGCAGGAGCTCGCCCGGGCCGGCGGCGGTCAGCGCGATCGCGTCGCTGCCGCTCGCCGTGACCTGCGCCGGCCTGCTCACGAGCGGGGTCGGGTCGCGCACGGCGTAGAGGCGCCAGTCGGCGTCGTGCCAGATCTCGTCGAGATAGGGGAGGCCACGGCGGACCAGCTTGGCCTCCTGCTTCGCCGAGTAGTCGA
Source organism: Conexibacter sp. (assembly GCA_025964325.1). Taxonomy (GTDB): domain Bacteria; phylum Actinomycetota; class Thermoleophilia; order Solirubrobacterales; family Solirubrobacteraceae; genus Conexibacter. The sequence continues at coordinate 814 of JAOPZA010000158.1, read as the reverse complement.
GCCGCGTCGCCGGCAGCGCGACCCAGCGCACCGCCATCCGCCGCAGCCAGGCGCGGTAGCGCACGGACGTGAGCTTCCCCTCGTAGAAGACGCCGTTGACGGCGATGTCGAGCTGGCGCTCCCAGCCGCGGGCGAGCGGATAGCGCGGCGCGACGCGGCGCGCCTCCCAGTGCAGCCGCGTGAAGGGGATCTCGACGCGGTCGCCGACGAGCGCGGCGCTGCGCGCGGGATCGGCCGCGACGGCGCGGTCGAGCGCGGCCAGCAGCGGCCGGTAGTAGGCCGCCTGCACCGTGCGGTCGCCGCTCGCCGTGCGGACGTCGTCGACCGCCGCCGTCCACTGCCACCACAGCAGCGGCAGCGCCAGCAGCAGCAGCGCGCGGCGCCGGCGCGGCCACAGCACGAGCGCGACGACGGGGCCCGCGCACAGCGCTCCCAGCCGGATCGCGTTGCCGCCGACCGGCGTGTGGAGCACGAAGGCCCCGACGCAGCCGAGCGCGTAGAGGACGACCCCGGTTCGCAGCGTGCGCTCGGCACGCGGCAGGAGCACGAGCGCCGCCGCGGTGAACACGAGCACCGGCCAGAACGAGGAGAAGGCGAACGGCTCGCGGCCGCCCTCCGGGAAGGCGATCGCGAGCACGAGGATCGGGCCGATCGCGCAGGCCGCGAGCGCGAGCCCGGCGGCGCGCCGCTCGGCCAGCGCGTAGGCGGCGCCGGCCAGCCCGAGGAAGAGCGCGGCGACCGGGCTCGCGAGCGCGGTCAGGAGCGCGAGCGCGAGCGACGCCGCGACGAGCGCGCTGCGCGCCCGCCCGCTCCG
>JAOPZA010000123.1 GCA_025964325.1 Conexibacter sp. | reverse complement strand
TACGGGCGCTCGACGCGCACGGCGCCGTCGCGAGCGGAGCGGGCCGCCCCCGCCTCCGCCGGCGCCAGCACGGTCACGTCGGCGCCGCGGTCGGTGAGCGCGTGCGCGAGGGCCCTGCTGTAGCCGGCGACGCCGCTGCGCCCGCCGTGGGGCGGAGCGGGCGTCGGGTAGGGCGTGATCAGCGTCACGTCAGCCCGTCGCATGGATCGCCTCCCGCGCGGGCTCGACGATCGCCGCGGCGGCGGCAAGCGCCTTCGCGGCCGGCAGCGGACCGCGGCGAAGGCGTCGCAGCCAGAGCCCGAGCAGCGCGCCGCCCATGCGGCGCGAGTCGGCGAGCGCGTTGACCCGCGAGCCGTCGCGGTCGACCCACACGGTCGGCACCTCCGCGATCTCGCAGCCGAGGTCGCGGGCCGTCAGCAGCAGGTCGACGTCGAACAGCAGTCCGTCCTCGGTCAGGCGCGGCAGCGCGGCGCGCACGACCTCGCGGCGGAGCACCTTCGCCCCGCACTGCGTATCGCGGTAGGGCAGGCGCGTGAGCGCCCTCACGCTGCCGGCGAAGCCCGCGCTCGCGACGCGCCGGCCCAGCGGGCGGCGGACGGGTACGAGCGACGCCGGATGGCGGCGGCTCGCGATCGCGCCGCCGATGCGCCGCGCGACGTGCGCGAGCCGCAGCAGCTCGCGCGGCGGCGTCGACCCGTCCGCGTCCACGAAGCCGACCAGCTCGGCGTCGGCGCACCCGAACGTCTCGATGATCACCCCGCCCTTGCCGAGCTTGGGATAGGCGTACATCCGCACGCGGTCGTCGCGACGGGCGTGCTCGCGCACGATCGCCGCGGTCGCGTCGGTGCACGAGTCGAGGGCGACGAGGAAGCGGACCTCCTCGTCGGCCAGCACGCGCCGGTACGCCTGCAGCGTGCGACCGATCCTGTGCTCCTCGTTGTGCGCCGGTATGACGATGTCGAGCCGCAACTCGTTCCTCCCGTGAATCGCTTCGCGGTTGTCGGGTGTGCGGGCAGTCGGGAAACCGACTCCGCGGCACGCCGGGGACCGCATCGGCGGTCAGGCGCGCCAGACGCCAGGGCGCGCCGGCGGAGTCAACTGCGCGGCACAGCCTGCGTCTTGGTGGGGCGGAGCGCGTGGCCCCGCCCTGCTCTCGTCGGAAAAACTACGGGGCCCTGGGAGTTGCGTTGTGTGACCCACGTCACAGAGGCGATGGGGTCGGATCGCGCCGCGCGACGCTTCCGGCTCGTGCCTGTGGGTATCACGAGGACGAGTCCGCAGGGACTCTTAAGGCGGCGTTTCGGTCCGCGACTACTCTCGATCGAACCAATGGCCTCTCCGCGACATCTCTGGACCGGCGAATGGCGCTCGGAATCCGATCGGGCGCGCGCCGAGGAGGCCGCGAGGCTCGAGGCGCATCAGCGGGCAGAGCGCACGTCGCAACCGGTTGCGGGAGCGCCCGACGCCGATCGCGCTCCGCGCGGCGGCAGCGGCGGGCCGTCGCGGCGCGTCAGCGTCGTCCTCGGCCTGATGCTGGCGATCGTCGCGATCGCGGCCGCCGCCTTCGCCGCCGGCACGCTGATCGACGGCGGCGCGAGCAACGGCCCCGCCCCGCTCGCCGCCGTCTCGAGCGCGCCGATCAAGCCGCACAAGGGTGAGACGCAGGCGGCGGCGATCTTCGCCGCGGCGAGCCCGGCCGTCGTCTCGATCAGAACCTCGAGAGGCTCCGGCACCGGCTTCCTGATCGAGAAGAAGGGCACGATCGTCACGAACGACCATGTCGTCGACGGCGCGACGCACGTCTCGGTCCAGTTCGGGCAGGCCGGACAGACGCTCGACGGCGACGTGATCGGGACCGATCCGTCGAGCGACCTCGCGGTCGTCTCGATCTCGCCCGACCAGGTCCCGAAGGGCGTCGCACCGCTCAGATTCGCCGACTCGCGAGCCGTCAAGGTCGGCGACACGGCGGTCGCGATCGGCAACCCGCTCGGGCTCGACCGCACCGCCACCGAGGGCATCGTCTCGGGGCTCGGCCGCTCGATCCAGTCGCCCAACGGCTACCAGATCGACGAGGTGATCCAGACCGACGCGCCGATCAACCCCGGCAACTCCGGCGGGCCGCTGCTCGACGACGGCGCGAACGTGATCGGCATCAACTCGCAGATCGCGACGGCCGGCTCGCAGGGCAACATCGGCATCGGCTTCGCGGTCCCGTCGAACACCGTCCGCCAGATCGTGCCGAAGCTGGAGAAGGGCGAGACGATCAAGCGCCCCTACCTCGGCGTCAGAACGTCGCCCACCTCCGTCACGGGGGCGAGCAACGGGGCGCAGGTCGTCGACGTCACCTCGAACAGCCCCGCCGAGCGCGGCGGCATCAAGGTCGGCGACACGATCAGACGCGTCCAGGGCCACGACATCCAGCAGCCGAGCGACGTGGCGGCCGCGATCGTCAACGACCAGCCGGGCGACAAGGTGGACGTCCAGGTGACGCGCAACGGCGGGCAGTCGACGACGCTGCACGTCACGCTCGGGACCCGACCCCGCACGCCGTGAGCTTCGCGAGCCGGTGGCTCACCCACGGCAGTGAGTGGAGCGCGCGATGAGCTTCGCGAGCCCCCTCGTCCTGCTGGCGCTGCTGGTCCTGCCGCTCCTGCTCGTCCTCTACCTCGGCGCGCAGCGCAACCGCCGCGCCGCCGCGGCCGCGTTCGCGGCGCCCGCGCTCCAGCCCGCCGTCGCGCCGCGCCGGCCCGGCTGGCGGCGCCACGCGCCGATGCTGGTCTTCCTGCTCGCCCTGATCGTCCTGATCTTCGCCGCCGCCAGGCCCCAGCGCACCCACGCGGTGCCGATCGAGCGGGCCTCGATCATGCTCGCGACCGACGTCTCCGGCTCGATGCTGGCGACCGACGTGCAGCCGAACCGGCTGATCGCCGCCAAGCGCGCCGCGCGCCAGTTCGTCTCCGCGGTCCCGGTCAAGATCAACATCGGCGTGCTGGCGTTCAACAACCACGCCAGCGTGCTGCAGAGCCCGACCCGCAACCGCGACGACATCGCCGCCGCGATCGACCGCATGGCGGTCAGCGGCGGCACCGCGACCGGCGAGGCGATCGCGACCGCCACGCAGGTGCTGCAACGGGTGCCGGGCGAGAACGGCAAGCGGCCGCCGGCCGCGATCGTGCTGATCTCCGACGGCAGCTCGGACTTCGGGCGCGACCCGATCATGGCGGCGCAGGAGGCCGGCAGACTGAAGATCCCGATCTACACGGTCGCGCTCGGCACCAACCAGGGGACGATCACCGTCCCGCGCGCGGGCGACGCCGCCGGCACCGTGACGAGAGCCGTGCCACCCGACCCGCAGGCGCTCGCGCAGATCGCGCACGCGTCCGGCGGCGAGACCTTCACCGCCGACAGCGCGAGCGGCCTCAGAGCCGTCTACGAGCGACTCGGGTCGCAGCTCGGCCATCGCAACGAGCAGCAGCAGATCACGACCGCCTTCGCGGGCGGCGCGATCGTCCTGCTGCTGCTCGGCGCCGGCCTCTCGACGCGGTTCTTCGGCCGGCTGATCTAAGCGAACGAAAGGAGCACCAGCACCGTGTCATCCACCCCCGACGACCCCGATCGAACGTTCCCGCCGCGGCGCGAGGAGCCCCGTGAGGTGCTCGAGGAGGCGCTGCACGAGATCAAGCGCGTGATCGTCGGCCAGGACGCGATGCTCGAGCGCCTGCTCGTCGCGCTCCTCGCCGGCGGCCACGTGCTGCTCGAGGGCGTTCCCGGCCTCGCCAAGACGCTCACCGTCAAGACGCTCTCGCAGGTCCTCGGCGGCAGCTTCAGACGGATCCAGTTCACGCCCGACCTCGTCCCCGCGGACCTGATCGGCACGCGGATATACCGGCCCGACACCGGCTCGTTCGAGACCGAGCTCGGCCCCGTCTTCGGCAACTTCCTGCTCGCGGACGAGATCAACCGCGCGCCCGCCAAGGTCCAGTCGGCGCTGCTCGAGGTGATGCAGGAGCAGCAGGTCACGATCGGCCACGAGACGTTCCCCGTCCCGCGTCCGTTCCTCGTGCTCGCGACGCAGAACCCGATCGAGTCGGAGGGCACCTACCCGCTGCCCGAGGCACAGGTCGACCGCTTCCTGATGAAGGTCGTCGTCGACTACCCGACGATGAGCGAGGAGGCGGCCGTCGTCGACCGCGCGCTCGGCGACGCGGCGGTGCCGCGCGAGCGGCTCTCGATCGACCAGCTCGAGCGCTTCGCGCGGGCGACGCACGACGTGCTCGTCGACCGCGAGGTGATCCAGTACGCCGTCAGGCTCGCCGACGCGACGCGCCGGCCGGAGAACTACGGGCTCGACGACATCTCCGACTTCATCGAGTACGGCGCCAGCCCGCGCGGGCCGATCGGCCTCGTGCAGGCGGCGCGCGCGCTCGCGCTGCTGCGCGGCCGCGGACACGTCGCGGTCGCCGACGTGCGCGACCTCGCCACGGACGTGCTGCGGCACCGGATCGTGCTGTCCTACGACGCCCTGACCGAGGACGTGACGGCCGACGACCTGCTCGACCGCGTGCTCGAGGCGGTCGCCGTGCCGCCGGCCGACCACCTCCGCCGCCCCGAGGCCGCGGCCTGAGCGCATGAGCCCGCCGCCCGCGTCCACGTTGCGTCAGCCGGCCGGGCGCCAGGGCCCCGGACCGGTCCCGCACGGCCTGCTCGAGGCGCTCGACCTCGTCGTCGCGCGGCGCGCCGCCGGCGCGCTGCCGGGCGACCGCCGCGCCGCCGGGCTCGGCGCCGGGACCGAGCTGGCGCAGCTGCGCCCCTACACGGTCGGCGACGACGTGCGGCAGATCGACGCGTCCGCGACGGCGCGCACGGGGACCCCGCACGTGCGGCTGCACGTGCCCGAGCGGACGCTGACGACCTGGATCGCGCTCGACCTCTCCCCCTCGATGGCGTTCGGCACCGCGATGCGGCTGAAGTCCGACGTCGCCGAGGGCGTCACCTCGGTGCTCGGCCGGCTGGCCGTCCGCCGCGCCGGCAGCGTCGCGCTGATGACCTTCGGCGCGGGACCGCCGCGGCTGCACCCGCCGCGTGCCTCGAAGCCGGGCGTGGTCGCGCTGCAGCGGGCGCTCGCGGAAGGCGTCGGAGCCGACGGGCAGGGCGACGCGCACGCGCTCGCGGAGGCGCTCGGCCGCGTCGGGAAGGTCGCCACGCAGCCGGGCCTCGTCGTCGTGATCTCCGACTTCCGCGACCAGAACGCCTGGACGCGGCCGCTCGGTGCGCTGCGGACGCGTCATTCCGTGCTCGCCGTCGAGGTGCGGGACCCGCGCGAGGGCGAGCTGCCGGCGGTCGGCCGGCTCGCGCTCGTCGACCCCGAGACGGGCGAGCGGATCGAGGTCGACAGCTCGCGCCGCGGGCTGCGCGAGCGCTTCGCCGCGCTCGAGGCCGAGCGGCGCGCGCTCGTCGCGCGGGAGCTGCGGCGGCTGACGGTCGAGCACGTCGTGCTGTCGACCGACGGCGACTGGCTGCGCGAGCTGGGGCGGCGATTGCGATGACGCCGAACCCTGCGGCCTGCGGCCTTGGGTTCGGCCGGAAGAACTCGCCCAGAGGCTCGTTCTTCCAGGTGAGGAGCCGATCCCGATGAGCTTCGGAAGCCCGCTCTTCCTGCTCGCGCTGCTGCTGGTCCCGCTGGCGCTGCTGGCGCAGGCCGCCAGCCGCCGCCGCGCGCGCCGCTACGCGGTGCGCTTCACCGCCGTGCCGGCACTGAGAGCGGCGGCCGGCACGACGCCGGCCTGGCGCCGCTTCGTCCCGCTCGCCCTGCTGCTCACGGCGCTCGCGGCCCTCGCGGTCGCGCTCGCCAAGCCGCAGCGGACGGTCGCGGTGCCGGTCGAGCGCGCCTCGGTCATGCTCGTGACCGACCACTCGCGCTCGATGATGGCGACCGACGTCAAGCCGAGCCGGCTCGACGCCGCCAAGCGCGCGGCCAACCTCTTCCTCGACAAGCTGCCGTCCGGCATCCGCGTCGGCGTCACGACGTTCTCCGACGTGCCCGATGGCACGCTCGCGCCGAGCCGCGACCACAGCGACGCGCGCCGCATGATCAACGCCCAGATCGCCGACGGCGGCACCGCCACCGGCGACGCGCTCGCAGTCGCGCTGCAGGCGCTCGCGAACGACAGACAGAACGGCAAGAGAGCGCCGGCCGCGATCGTGCTGCTGTCCGACGGCGCGACCACGACCGGGCGCGACCCGGTCGAGGTCGGGCGCGAGGCGAGAACGGCGAGAGTGCCGATCTACACGGTCGCGCTCGGGACCGCCGACGCGACCGTGCCGAACCCCGGCTTCGGGCCGCCGGTCCTGTCGGTCGCGCCCGATCCCGAGACGCTCCGGCGGATCGCCGAGGCCTCCGGCGGGAGAGCGTTCACGGCGCAGGACGACAACCAGCTGTCCGCGATCTACAAGGCGCTCGGCTCCCAGCTCGGCACCCGCACGACCCACCGCGAGGTGACCTCGGCCTTCGCGATCGGCGGGCTGCTGCTGCTGCTCGGCGCGGCCGCGGGCTCGCTGCGCTGGAGCGGGCGCTTCCCCTAGACCCCGTAGGGCACGGCGTCAGCCGGCCCGCCGCTGCGCTACTGGTCCTCGCGCAGCCAGGCCGCCAGGAACGGATCGACCAGCCGCCAGCCGGAGCGCGCGGCGGCGTCCGGCATCAGGTGGCCGTCGCCGACGAGCCGCTCGACCGCCACCTGCGTCGACCCGCTCTTGCCGAGCCCGAAGCGCTCGGCCGCCTCGCGGCCGGTCAGCGCGACGGTGCGATGGGCGATCGTTCTCAGCACGCGGCGTTCGAGCCCGCTGCTGGTGTCCCACACGACCTCGACCTCGCCCGCCGCCTCGCGACGCGCGCGCTGCAGCGCGCGCGTCCACGTCTCGACGTCGGCCTCGCCCCCCGCGGCGGTCTGCTGGTAGAGATGGTGGGCGAGCAGCATCGCACGCTGCGGATGCCCCTCGGCGGCGTCCAGCAGCGGGCCGAGCGCCTCGCCGGGATCGCGGCGCCCCTCCGCGAACCGCGCCGTCACGTGCTCGGCGAGCGCGTCCGGCGGGAGCGGTCCCAGCTCGATCGGCGACGCCTGCGCGAAGAACGCGTGCCGCCGATCGGCGAACAGCTCGCGCATCATCCCGGGGTGGGAGCCGGAGAAGACGTACGCCGCCGCGGCGCCGTGCGACTCCAGCTCGGAGCGGAAGACCCCGGGCAGGGCCGGGTCGATCCGGAGCACCTCCTGGAACTCGTCGAAGGCGATCGCGCATTGACGGCCGGTGCGTTCGTGGATGCGCCGTGGCAGGGACAGCCGGTCGAGCAGCCCGGGCGCGCCGGCCTGCGGCCGGGCGCGCACCCCGACGCCCGCCGGCGCCGCGCTGAGCGTCGGTTGGAAGGTGCGCACGAGGCCGTCGAACCAGCGGCGCAGCGGGCCGTCGAGCTGCCGGCCGTAGGCGCGCTCGATCCGCTCGGCGACGTCCGCGGACGTGACGCAGCCGAGGAAGTTGACCTCGACCGGAACCCCGCCCTCGCGCTCCGCGTCGGCCAGCAGGGCCCGCACGAGCGATGTCTTGCCGAACCGGCGCGGACCCTCGAGGCGGCTGTTGCGCCCCTCGGACGTGCGATCCCGCAGCGCGGCGAGCTCGTCGGTGCGGTCGATGAGGTCGCCGGAGGCGACCGGTTCCTCGTAGACGAAGGGGCTTGGCATGGTGCTCATAATAGCACCATATGGTTCTATGAATGGAACCCGATAGTGCTACGCCGCGCACCATGCCGCGCCGCTCCCGCTCCCGCCTTGCTAGGTTCGGCCGCGTGAGCGCCGTCCGCGACGACTACGCCCACCGGCTCGCGATCGCGACGCGCTGGGGCGACAACGACGTCTACGGGCACGTCAACAACGTCGAGTACTACGCCTTCTTCGACACGCTCATCAACACCTGGCTGATCGATCAGGGCGGCCTCGACATCCACGCCGGCGAGGTGATCGGCGTCTGCGTCGAGTCGCGTTGCCGCTACCACGCCTCGTTCTCGTTCCCGGACGTCGTCGAGGGCGCGCTGCGGGTCGTCCACGTCGGGCGCTCGAGCGTCCGCTACGAGATCGGCCTCTTCAAGGACGGCGTCGTGGCGCCGGCCGCGACCGGCGAGTTCGTCCACGTCTTCGTCGATCGCGAGACCCGCCGGCCGGCGCAGATCCCACCGCCGCTGCGGGCCTCGCTGGAGCGGCTCCTCGTCGCGCCGGTCGTCGCCGACCCGCCGCTCGTCCCGGACGAGGACGCGGCCGACGGTCCCGGCGAGATGCCGGCCGACTGACTAGGTGACGACCGTCCAGGGCTCGACGCGGTGGCTCGTGACGAGGCCGGCTTCGATGTACGGATCGGTGGCGAGGAACGTTTCGATCTGGTCCGCGTCGCGGAAGACGAAGAGGCCGCCGTGCGGCGGATCGCCGACCGCGCCGGCGAGCACGATCGCGCCGGCCGCGTGGAACCGAGCGATCGCGGCGAGGTGACCCTCGCGGTGCGGCACGCGCCGCTCGACGATGTCGGGGACGTACTCGTAGCTGAGGAGGTGCAGGGTCTCGGGCATGCGGGGAACGCTACCCGCCCGGCGCGTGCGTCAGCCACCGCCGTCCCGCGTCAGGCCCTCAGCGCCGCCGCGCCCGCCGTCCGCAGCCAGACGATGTCGCCGCTGCTCAGCTCCAGCTCGTCGGCCTCGTGGCGCGTCAGCTGCACCTCGACCGCCTGGCCCTCCGCGAGCATCAGGTCGACCCGCACCTCGAAGCCGAGGTGGACGACGCGGCTGACCATCGCCTGCGCCGCGCCCTCGATCGCGTGCTGCGAGAGGGCGATGTCGTGGGGGCGCACGAGCTTCGTGCCGAGCTTCGAGACCGGCCCGAGGAAGCTCATGACGAACGAGTTGGCGGGTTGGTCGTAGAGGTCGCGCGGTGCGCCGACCTGCTCGATCTTGCCGTGGTCCATCACCGCGATGTGGTCGGCGATCGACATCGCCTCCTCCTGGTCGTGCGTCACGAGCAGCGTCGTCACGTGGACCTCCTCGTGCAGTCTGCGCAGCCACTCGCGCAGCTCGGCGCGCACCTTCGCGTCGAGCGCGCCGAACGGCTCGTCGAGCAGCAGCACGCGCGGCTCGACCGCGAGCGCGCGGGCGAGCGCCATCCGCTGGCGCTGACCGCCCGACAGCTGGCTCGGGTAGCGCGCCGCGTAGCCGGCCAGGCCGACGATCCCGAGCAGCTCGTCGACGCGCTCCTTCACGCGCGCCTTCGGCTGCTTGCGGATCTTCAGCCCGAAGGCGACGTTGTCGTGGACCGTCATGTGCTTGAAGGCGGCGTAGTGCTGGAAGACGAAGCCGATCCCGCGTCGCTGCGGGGAGATCGTCGTCGCCTCCTCGCCGTTGATCTGGACGCTGCCCTCGTCGGGCGACTCGAGCCCGCCGATGATCCGCAGCAGCGTCGACTTGCCCGAGCCGCTCGGCCCCAGCAGCGCCGTCAGCGACCCGTCGGGGACCTCCAGCGAGACGTCGTCCAACGCGACGTAGTCGCCGAAGCGCTTGGTGATGTTGGTGGCGGCGATCACTCGTTCTCCTCACGCCGTGGCTTGATCAGGGTCATCGCGAGCAACGTTGCGAGCGCGATCAGCGCCAGCAGCGTCGCCGCCGCGTACGCGCCCGAGACGTCGTAGTTCCCGTAGCGGTTCTCGACCAGCAGCGTCAGCGTCTGCGTCTCGCCGGCGATCTTGCCCGAGACGACCGAGACGGCTCCGAACTCGCCGATCGCCCGCGCGACCGACAGCACGACGCCGTAGGCGATGCCCCAGCGGATCGCCGGCAGCGTGATCCGCCAGAACGTCTGCCAGCCGTTGGCGCCGAGCGTCGCGGCCACCTGCTCCTGCTCGTCGCCGACCTCGCGCAGGACCGGCGTCACCTCCCGCACGACGAACGGCAGCGAGACGAAGATCGTCGCCAGCACGATGCCGGGGACGCTGAAGATCACCTTGATGCCGGCGTCGGCGAGCGCTCCGCCGAACCAGCCGTTGACGCCGAACACGAGCACGAGCGCGAGGCCGATCACGATCGGGGAGATCGCGAAGGGCAGGTCGATCGCGGCGTTCAGCAGCCATTTGCCGCGGAACCGCCCGCGCGCGAGCGCCATCGCCATCACGATCCCGAAGATCGTGTTGAGCGGGACCGCGATCGCCGCCACCTCGACCGTCAGCCAGAAGGCGGAGACCGCCGCCGGCGTCGTGATCGAGTCCCAGACGGCGCCGACGCCGTGCTCGAACGTGCGGTAGAAGATGACGCCGACCGGCGCCAGCAGCAGCAGCGCGAGATACCCGAGCGCGACGGCCCGCAGCGTGATGCGCCAGCGGCGCGTGAGCGTCATCGGCCGTCCTCCGCCAGCGCCCGCTCGTGGCGGGCGCCCCAGCGCCCGAGGCCGCGGATCCCGATCAGCACGAGCACCGAGACGAGCAGCAGCACGGTCGCGACGGCGGCCGCGCTGATCTCGCTGTCGCTCTCGATCTGGTTGAAGATGTAGACCGAGCTGACCTGCGTCTTGAGCGGGATGTTGCCCGAGATCAGCACGACCGACCCGAACTCGCCGACCGCGCGGGCGAAGGCGAGCGCCGCGCCGGAGAGGATCGCCGGCACGAGGTTCGGCAGCACGATGCGGCGGAAGACCGTCCAGTTGCCCGCGCCGAGCGAGACCGCCGCCTGCTCCATCTCGCGGTCGAGCTCGATCAGGACCGGCTGCACGGCGCGCACGACGAACGGCAGCGTCACGAACAGGAACGCCAGCAGGACGGCCCACTGGGTGAACGCGATGTGGATGTCGACGACGCCCTGGTCGCCGTAGAGCGCCAGCAGCGTCAGGCCGGCGACGATCGTCGGCAGCGCGAACGGCAGGTCGATCAGCGCGTTGACGATCCGCTTGCCGGGGAATCTGTCGCGCACCAGCACCCACGCGATCAGCGTGCCCGCGACCGCGTTGACGAGCGCGGTCAGCAGCGAGACGAGGACGGTGAAGCGCAGCGCCGCGATCGCCTGGCGATTGGTGATCGCGTGCCAGAACGTGTCGATGCCGCCGTCGAAGCCGCGGGCGACGACGGCGGCGAGCGGCAGCAGCACGATGATGCTGAGCCAGAGCGTCGCGATGCCGAGGCCCAGCGCTCCGGAGGAGCGCCAGGCCGGTCGGCGAGCGGTGGCTCTGCGGGTGAGCGCGGTCGTGCTCACTTCGACGTCGAGACTCCCGCGTCTTGCTCGATCTTCGTGATCGAGCCTCTGTCAGGGTCGAAGAACGCGGCGTTGACCTTCGACCAGCCACCGAGCTGATCGATCGTGAAGAGCCCCGACGGCGTCGGGAATCTCGCCTTGTCGGCGTCGAGCACGGTCTGGTCGACCGGGCGATAGCCCCACGAGGCGAAGTCTCTCTGGCCCGGCGGGGAGAGCGCGTAGTCGACGAACGCTCTCGCCGCCGTCGCGTTCTTCGACGTTCTCACGACGGCGATCGGGTTCTGGATCAGCAGCGTGTCGGGCGGCACCACGTAGTCGACCTTCGAGCCTCTTCTCTGCGCCGTGATCGCCTCGTTCTCGTAGGAGATCGAGACGTCGCCGTTGCCGCTGAGGAAGTTCTGCAGCGACTCGCGGCCTGATCTGTCCTGGACCTTGACGTGCTTCGTCAGCAGCTCCTTGACGTAGGCGAGGCCCGCGGCCGGGTCTCCGCCGGCGTTCGCGGCCTGGCCGTAGGCGGCCATCAGGTTCCATCTCGCGCCGCCCGAGCTGAACGGGTTCGGCGTCAGCACCTGGACGCCGGGCTTCAGCAGGTCGGCCCACGTCTTGATGTTCTTCGGGTTGCCTCTGCGCACGACGAAGGCGACGACGGAGTTCGTCACGAAGCCTCTCGTCGCGTTTCTGTTCCAGTCGTCGGCGACGAGGCCGGCTCTGACGAGTCTCGTCATGTCGGGCTCGAGCGAGAAGGCGACGACGTCGGCCGCCTGCCCCGCCGCGACGGCGCGGCTCTGGTCGCCGGAGGCGCCGTAGGAGGACTTGAAGCCGATGCCCGCGCCGGCGGCCGTCTTCTGGAATCCCGGCTCGATCAGGTCGTAGGCGACCTGCGGCGTCGAGTAGGCGACGAGCGACAGGGTCCCCTTCGAGCCGCTGGAGCTGGCGCCGGCTCCACCGGTGCTGCTGCTCGAATCCGACGAGCCGCCGCAGCCTGCGACGACGAGCGCGAGCGCGCCGAACAGCAGGCCGAGCACGATGGACATCCGATTCTTCATCTGTGGGGTCCTCCCTCTCACAAAGGGCAGAAAGCCGATAGGGATTCCCCATATTACACATTC
>JAOPZA010000106.1 GCA_025964325.1 Conexibacter sp. | reverse complement strand
TCCTCGCCGCGCCTGGCGGCGTCCTCGACCACTCGAAAGACCTCCGGTCTTACTCGGGTCTGCGTCCTTGCCAGCCACGACGATCACTTCGCCATACCAAGGCAAACGTTGCCGGTCACAGCACTAGAGGTCCCCGAGCTCCTCCAGCGGCGGGCGCCGCAGCGCTCGCAGCGTGACCGCGCCCGCCGCGCCGACGGCGACGAGCATCAGCGCCACGACGACCGCGAGGTAGGTCCACGGCACCGAGAGGAAGTCCGGCGGCGGGTCGAAGACGCCGGTCAGCACCTTCACGAGCAGCTCGGCGATCGCGGTCGCCAGCAGCGCGCCGAAGACGAGGCCGCCGATCGCGACGAAGCCGAGCTCGCTCCAGACGAAGCCGCCGAGCTGCCGGCTGCGCGCGCCCAGCGCGCTCGCGATCGCGAACGTGCGACGGCGCTCGCGGAAGCCGAGCCCGAGGGCGAGGCCGGAGGCGGCGGCGGCGAGCACGAGCGCGAACCCGAGCTCGACCTTCGTCAGGCCCGACAGCTCGACCGCCGTCAGGTTCGAGCCGACGACCTTGCGCTGGGTCGTGATGTCGGTCACCTGCGCGCCGCTGCCGACGACCCCGCGCACGCGCTGGGCGACGGTCGCCGGGCTCGTGCCGTCGGTCTGGAGCAGGAACGCGCCGACCGCCGGATCGCCGGTGGCGCTCGCGACGTAGGACGAGTTCGCGATGAAGAACGAGTCCTTCGGCGCGGTCGGGAACTCTCTCGCGACGCCGACGTAGTGGAACGGGACCGTCTTGAACTGCTTCGTGCGCCCGTCCTGCAGCCGCAGGCGGAGCAGGTCGCCGGGGTGCAGCTGGAAGTCTCTGACCGTCTCGGCCGAGACCAGCACGCCGTCCGGCCGCGCGCCCAGCGTCTTCATCAGTCCCGCCGCGGTGCCGCCGGCGAACCAGCCGTTCTGCAGCTTGCCGGCAGCCGCGATCGTCGATGGCCGCACGCCGTAGAGGTCCTGCAGATCCGCGCCGACGTAGGCGAGCCGATGCTGCAGGGGCTCGACGCGCTGCACGCCCGGCACCGCCGCCAGCCGCGCGCCGCCGCTCGGCCCGACCGGCGCGCCCGGCGACTGGGTCACCGTCACGTCGGCGCCGTTCGTGAGCCGCGCGTCGGCCTCAGCCTGCTGCTGGTAGGTCGAGTCGAAGACGGCCGTCGAGCCGGCGAAGGCCGCCGTCAGCGCGACGATCGTGACGGCGCGCGCGAGCAGCCGGCGCTGCCGGCCCATCGTCGCCGCGACCGTCGGCGACAACTCGCCGGCGAGCGGCCGCAGCAGCCGCGCGAGCGGCGTGCGGCCGCGCACCAGCACGAGGTCGACGAGGCGGTAGGCGAGCAGCCCCGCGCCGACCCAGGCCAGCACCGGCGCCAGCAGCGCGTACCAGTTGACCGAGACCTGCGGCACGCCCTCCGGCGCCAGCACCAGCTGGTAGCCGTTGCGCGACGCCTGCCAGTACACGAGCGCGGCGATCGCGAGCGCGACGAGGTCGAGCCCATAGCGCGCCCACCACGGCGCGCGGTCGGTGCGACCGAGCTCGCGCCGCTGGCCGGCGACCGTCAGCGAGCGCGCGTCGCGCCAAGCCGGCAGCGCGATCGCGGCAGCCGCGATCGCGAAGCCGGCGAGCGCGGCGCCGGCCGCCCACAGCACCGCCGCCAGCGTGCTGGCGCCGAAGCTCGCGGCCCCGAACGTCACCTGGCCGATGACGAGCGCGGCGCCGAGCCCGACGGCGGCGCCGACGATCCCGGTCAGCAGCGTCTCGGCCAGCGCGATGCGCACGAGCCGGCGCGTCGAGGCGCCGCGGGTGCGCAGCAGCGCGGCGTCGCGACGGCGACGACCGGCGCCGGACGCCGCGATCGACGCCGTCACGAGGCCGGCCAGGATCGCGCCCGGGAGGCCGAGGAAGAGGAACAGCAGCTGCGCGTAGAGCGCATCCTGGCGCGCCTGGTCGAGCGCGACGCCGAGGTTGTCGCCGACGAGTCCGCCGCCGGTCAGCCGCGTCTCGAGGTTGCGCGCGCTGCCCGAGACCTGCGTGAAGGCCGCGCTCGGGCTCGACGGCAGCGCGTGCGAGAGGGTCGCGTGGATCTGCGTGCGGATCGTCTGCGGCCGCGCGCCCGCGCCGCCGTTCTCGATCTGCGCGAACGTGCTCGAGGGCAGCAGCACGACGTTGTCGGGCGGCGCCTGCGGCTGCGCGCCGGCGGGCGCGCCGACCTGCTGGAAGAGCGAGTCGGCGAGCGGCAGGTCGACGACGCCGTCGACGCGCACGCGCGCGGGCGCCGCGCCGGTGCGGCCGATGCTGATGACGTCGCCGGGCTTGGCGTGCAGGTTCGACGCCGTCTGCTGCGCCAGCAGGACGCCGCTGGTCGAGCCCGCCAGCTGGCGGATCTCGCCCGGGAAGGCGGAGGCGTAGCCGTCCGGGAGGCCGAGCACGACGCCGGGACCGGTCGTCTGGACCGAGCCGCCGGTGGAGGCGCTCAGGCCGGTCGTGCCGGCGAAGCCGACGGGCAGCGCGCGCTGCACGCCGGGCTGGCTGCGGACGCGCCCGAGCACGGTCGCCGGAGCGGTCCCGCTCTGCGCCTCGACCTGCCAGTCGACGGCGACGCGCGCGACCGCGCGCTGGGTCATCTTCGAGGTCGTCGAGGACAGGAACGTCCCGACCGACGCGAGCAGCGCGACGCCGAGGGCGACGCCGAGGGCGGTCGCCAGCAGGCGTCCGCGGCGGTGGGCCAGCAGGCCCTTCAACCAGGTCAGCGCGACCATGCCGTCGCCTCCTCGGATGCGGCGCTCGTCGTCAGCCGGCCGCTGTGCATCTCCCAGCGGACCGCCAGCCGCGCGGCGACCGCGGGGTCGTGGGTGGAGATCACGACGGCGGCGCCGGCGTGGTCGGCGGCCGCCAGCAGCGCGTCCACGACGGCGGCGCCGTTGACGTGGTCGAGCTGGCCGGTCGGCTCGTCGGCGAGGATCAGGCGCGGCGTGCCGGCGAGCGCGCGGGCGACCGCGACGCGCTGGGCCTGACCGCCGGAGATCTCCTCCGGCAGCTTGTCGGCGAGCGCGGCGAGGTCGAGCCGGGCGAGCGACTCGCCGGCGCGCTCGCGCGCCTCGCGGTCGGTCGAGCCGGCGAGCACGAGCGGCAGCGCGACGTTCTGCTCGCACGTCAGCGGGGGCATCAGGCTGGGGCCCTGGAAGATCATCGCGACCGGCCCGGGACGCAGCTCGTCGCGCGTCCCGATCGCCGGCCACTCGACGGCGCCGAGCGTCGGGTCGTCGAGTCCGGCGAGCAGGTGCAGGAGCGTCGACTTGCCGGAGCCGGACGGCCCGACGACGGCGATGTGCTCACCGGCGAGCACCTCGCAGTCGGTCGGCTGCAGGGCGACGGTCGCGCCGGCGCCGCGCCCGAACGTGCGGGCCGCGCCGAGGCAGCGGGCGAGTGTGGCAGTGCCGCTCATGGCGCCCCATCCCCCTTGGAAGAGCGAGCCCCCTGGGCGAGCTCTTCCGACGGGATCCAAGGCCGCAGGCCGCAGGATTCCGCGCCGTCTTGGAGTCGGATCTCTCGGTCCGCGGACGCGGCGACGTCCGGGCTGTGGGTGACGACGACGACGGCGGCGCCGGCCGCGGCGCGCTCGCGCAGGAGCGCGAGGATGCCGGCGGCGGTCTGCTCGTCGAGCTCGCCGGTCGGCTCGTCGGCGAGCACGACGGGCGGGTCGTTCGCGAGCGCGACCGCGAGGCCGGCGCGCGCCAGCTCGCCGCCGGACAGCTGGCTCGGACGGGCGTGCGCGCGCTGGGCGATGCCGCAGCGCGCGAGCAGCTCCTCGCTGTCCCCGCTGCCGCGGTTGCCGGCGAGCCGGCGGGCGATCGCGAGGTTCGCCTCGACCGACAGGTGGCCGACGAGGTTGACCTGCTGGAAGAGCATCCCGATGCGCCGCGCCCGGACGGCCGCGCGCTCCTCCTCGGGACGCCGCGAGATCCGCTCGCCGGCGATCCGCACGACGCCGCCGTCGGGCTCGTCGAGACCCGCGAGGCAGGCCAGCAGCGTCGACTTGCCGGAGCCCGACGGCCCCGTGATCGCGACCATCTCGCCGCCCTCGACGGTCAGCGAGACGCCCTGCAGGGCGAGCGTCTCGTCATCGCCGGCGTGGTAGAAGCGGAAGAGGCGGTCGGCCTCCAGTGCGGCGCTCATCGCGTCCACCGGACGGAGCCCGTGATGATTCTCCACGGGTCGACGTTGTCGGCCCCTCTGGGGCCGGAGAGGGTCACGACGACGTCGCGGCCGCGGTGGAAGAAGACGTAGCGCTCGACCGCGTCGCGGCCGGCCTTGCCGGTGACGGCGTTCGGCTTCGAATCGGCCTGATAGGTGACTCTGACGGCGGTGCCGGCGGGGCGCGCGACGGTGGTGACGGTGCCGGCCTGGAAGCCGGCGACCGACTTCGCCAGCTGCGGCACGTCGACCGTCTGCGCCTGACCCACGGTCGGCGCCGCCTTCGCGGCAACCGTCTCGATGCGGATCGTGTTGAGCTTGTCCGTGAAGGTCGTGGCGCCGCCGGCGGCGCTGCGCGACCAGCCCTCGGGGACTCTGATCGAGACGCCGCCGGCGGGCGGGGCGTAGGCGACGTAGGCCTGGTTGTCAGGGATGTCGCCCGACGGGCTGACCTCGGGCCCGTTCGGGTTCGGCGCGTTCTTCGCGGTGGCGGCGCCGCCACCGGCCCCGCCGGCGGTCGTGCCGCTCGTGGTCGCGCTGCTCGTGGCCGCGCCGCTCGAGCCGGAGGACGAGGAGCCGCAGCCGGCGGCCAGCGCCGGGAGCGCGACCAACAGCGCCGCGCCGGCGGCGAGGGAACGGGGACGGATGCGCATGTGGGCTCCTGAGCGGTCGGGGGACATCGCTCGGCGACGGTAGGCGGGGCGGGTCAGCGGCTGGCGCGCGCGAGGTCAACACGCGGTCAACTCTCACGTCCCCGCTGCGCCGCACCACGTACGCTGGCGGACGTGAGCGGATCCGCGATCCTGGTCGTCGAGGACGACGAGGCGATCGCCTCGGGGCTCGTGCGCGTGCTCGCGAGCCAGGGGTACACGACCTCGCGCCTGTCGCGCGGACGGCCTGCGATGACGGCCGCGCTCGACGACGCGATCGGCCTCGTCGTGCTCGACCTCGGCCTGCCCGACGTCGACGGGATCGACGTCTGCCGCCGGCTGCGGCGCAACCGCCCCGAGCTCGCGATCCTGATCCTGACCGCGCGCGACCAGGAGCTCGACGTGGTCGCCGGGCTCGACGCGGGCGCCGACGACTACCTCGTCAAGCCGTTCCGCCTCTCGGAGCTGCTCGCCCGCGTGCGGGCTCACCTGCGCCGCGCAGCCGCCGGGCCGGGCGCGGACGACGGCGACGAACCGGCGAGCGCGCCGCTGCGCGCGCGACGTGACCGTCGACATGGCCGCACGGCGGGCCTGGCGCGGCGAGCGCGAGCTGACGCTGCGCCCGAAGGAGCTGGAGCTGCTGGCGCTGCTCGTGCGCGAAGCCGGGCGCGCCGTCAGCCGCGACCGGATCATGCGCGAGGTCTGGGACACGGACTGGCTCGGCTCGACGAAGACGCTCGACACGCACGTCCTGACGCTGCGCCAGAAGCTCGGCGAGCCGGCGACGATCACGACGCTGCGCGGCGTCGGCTACCGCTTCGAGGCCGCGGGCGACGACGCCGAGTCGGCTGCCGCGGCGCCGCGGGGCGAGCAGCCGTGAGGCGCCGCCTCGTGCTTGCGATCGCGGGCGTCGCGGCGGCCGCAGTCGTGCTCTTCGCGCTGCCGCTCGGGATCGTGCTGAACCGCGCCTACCGCGACGAGGAGCTGCTGCGGCTGCAGCGCGACACGGTCGCGGCGACGCGCGCGATCGACGTCAGCAGCACGAGAGACCCGATCGAGCTGCCGCCGAGCCGCGACGCGCTCGCCGTCTACGACCTCCGCGGCCGGCGGCTCGCCGGCAGCGGCCCGCCCCAGGCGGACGCGGTGGTGCGCGACGCGCTGCGCAGTGGCCGCCCCGCCGACCGCGCCGACGGCGGCCACTTCCTGATCGCGATCCCGCTGCGCAACGGCGAGCGGCTCGCCGGCGCGGTGCGCGCCCGGCGCAGCGCGGCGGCCGCCGCCCACGACGCGCGTAGCGCCTGGATCGTCCTGCTGATCGCCGGCGCGAGCGTCGTCGTGCTGGCGACGCTGACCGCGCTCGTGCTCGGGCGGCGCCTCGCGCGACCGCTCGAGCGGGTCGCGATCGCCGCTCGCGGCCTCGGCGACGGCGACTTCACGGTGCGCGCGCCGCGCGCCGGCGTCGCCGAGGTCGACG
>JAOPZA010000105.1 GCA_025964325.1 Conexibacter sp. | reverse complement strand
GGAGTCGGAGCGCAGGGGCATGCCCGGGATCTTACAGAGAATGAGAACTGTTCCCGTCTTGGGCCCGTGTTGAGGTCGGCGTTGCAGCTCCACGCCGCGCAGGCGGGCGGGCTCGAGCGCTACGCTGAGCGCCCCGCAGGAGTCGCGGGGGCGGCCGCGAAGTTCCTTCTGCGATGCCTGACCGCGACAGACCCCTGCCGCACGACTTCGGGTACGTCGAGGAGTGGGCCGACGAGCAGGACGCAGCCGCACGCGCCCGCGCCGCCCGTCGCCGCGAGCGCCGCGGCCAGCGGCAGCGCCAGATGCGCGACCGCACGGCGGCGCCGCTGCGCCGCGCCGGTGCGCGGACGCCTGGCTGGCTGCGCCGGCTGCTCGCCGCGCGCGCCGACACGGCCCCCGCGGCGCGGCTCTGGGGGAGCCGTTGGGGACGCGGCCTGATCGGCGCGGTCGCCGTGCTCGCCCTCGCGACGACGATCGCGCTCGTCGCGCTGTGGCCGCACGGCCCCGGCCACGGCGGCCGCTCGGAGATCATGGGCGGCCCGACGCTTGCGGCGACCGTGACCGCCACGCGCGTCGTCCGCTGCCCCGGCCCCGTCGACCAGCGTTGCAGCCAGATCGTCGCGAAGCTCGCCGGCGGCGCCGATCGCGCGACGCCCCAGACGATCACGCTCGGTCCCGCGAACGTCGCGCCGATCGTCAAGACGGGGGACGACGTGCGGGTGCAGCGCGCGGCCGGGACGCCCGACGGATCGAGCGCCAGCAGCGAGCGCTACGCCTTCGCGAGCGTCGACCGGCGCGGCACGATGCTGTGGTTGGCGATCGTCTTCGCCGTGCTCGTCGTCGTGCTCGCGCGCTGGCGCGGCCTGCTCGCCCTCGTCGGCTTCGCGGTCAGCCTGTGGCTCGTCACGAGCTTCGTCGTGCCGGCCGTCTCGGCCGGCAGGCCGGCCTTCGCGGTCGCGATGGTCGGCGCGTTCGCCGTCATGTTCGTGACCGTCGGGCTGACGTACGGACTGAGCGCGGTCAGCCTTGCCGCGATCCTCGGGATCGCCGGCAGCCTCGTGCTGGCCGGCGTGCTCGGCAGCATCGCCGTGCACGCCGCGCGACTCGACGGCCGCGCGAACGAGTTCTCGCAGGCGCTGACGCAGCTCAACGGCACGCTCTCGCTGCAGGGCGTCGTGCTCGCGGGCCTCGTCTTCGGCGCGCTCGGCGTGCTCGCCGACCAGGCCGTCACGCAGGCCTCCGCCGTGATGGCGCTGCGGCGCGCGAGTCCGCAGCTCGACGTGCGCGGGGTCTACAAGGGCGCGCTCCAGGTCGGGCGTGACCACCTCGTCGCGACGACCCACACGCTCGTGCTCGTCTACGTCGGCGCGACCTTCCCGCTGCTGCTGGTGCTGCACGCCGGCGGCGTCGGCGGCACCGACGCGCTCAACATGCAGGATCTCGCGGAGCCCGTGATCGCGACGCTCGTCGGCGCGATCGCGCTGCTCGTCTCGGTGCCACTGACGACCGCGCTGGTCGCGCTGATCGCTGCGCCCGCTCCCGCCGGGGCGCTACCGGAGGCCCATCACGGGCACTCTCACTAGGGAATGGACGCGGCCCCGGCGCGCCCGCCGCGGCGTCCACAGGTGAGAATGAAGCGATGACCCCCGATACCGCCTCCACCCGCGCCGCGTTGGAGCATGCCGTCGAGCGGATGCGCGCCGACCGCGCGGCCGACGTCGCGATCGCCGCCTTCCGGCGCCGCTTCGAGCAGCTCGTCGGCGGCGATGACGGGCTGCTGCCGAGCGACGAGCTCGAGCCGGTCGGCGAGCTCCCGAAGCTCGACGAGCTGCCACCGATCTCCGACGACGCGCGCTCGGCGCTCGACCGCGCGGTCGTGCTGAAGCTCAACGGAGGTCTCGGCACCAGCATGGGTCTGCGCGGTCCCAAGTCGCTGATCGAGGTCAAGCCCGGCCGCAGCTTCCTCGACATCGTCGCGCAGCAGGTGCTGGCGCTGCGCGAGCGGCACGGCGTGCGGCTGCCGCTCGTCCTGATGAACTCGTTCTCGACGCGCGAGGCGTCGCTCGAGGCGCTCGCGCGCCATCCCGAGCTCGCCGCCGACGTGCCGCCCGACTTCCTGCAGGGACGCGAGCCGAAGCTGCTGGCCGACACGCTCGAGCCGGTCGACTGGCCACAGGACCCGACGCTCGAGTGGTGCCCGCCGGGCCACGGCGACATCTACGTCTCGCTCGCCGCGTCCGGGATGCTGGAGACGCTGCGCGAGCGCGGCTACGAGTGGGCGTTCGTCTCCAACGTCGACAACCTCGGCGCCGTGCTCGACCCGCGCGTGCTGGCCTGGCTCGACGCCGAGGAGGTGCCGTTCGCGATGGAGGTCGTGCGCGGGACCCCGGCCGACCGCAAGGGCGGGCACATCGCGCGGCGGGGCGACCGCCTCGTGCTGCGCGAGAGCGCACAGGTCCCCGAGGGCGACCCCTCGTTCGGCGACCTCGACCGCTGGCGCTACTACAACACCAACAACCTCTGGATCGACCTGCGCGCGCTCGAGCGCCAGCTGGCGGAGCAGGACGGCGGACCGCCGTTGCCGCTGATCGTCAACCGCAAGACGGTCGATCCCTCCGACAAGAGCAGCCCGCAGGTGCTGCAGCTCGAGCAGGCGATGGGCGCCGCGCTCGGCGCGATCCCGGGGGCGCGCGTCGTCGAGGTGCCGCGCACGCGCTTCGCGCCGGTCAAGACGACCGACGACCTGCTCGTCGTGCGCTCCGACGCCTGGACGCTCGAGCAGGACGGGCGGATGGTCCCGGCATTCGGCGACGGGCCGCCGCCGTACGTCGCGCTCGACCCCGACGCGTACAAGCTCGTCCCGCAGTTCGAGACGCACTTCCCCGCCGGGCCGCCGTCGCTCGCCCGCGCCCGGAGACTCGTCGTGCACGGCGACGTCACGTTCGGCGCCGGCGTCAGGATCGAGGGCGAGGTCGAGCTGAACGGGCCGGCCGAGATCGCCGACGGCGAGCTCTTGCGCGGATGACGCGCGCCCGCCGATGATGCGCGACCGCGCCGTCGCGTTCGCACCGGGCCGCGTCAACCTGATCGGCGAGCACACCGACTACAACGACGGCCTCGGCCTGCCGTTCGCGATCGCCGACGGCCTGACCGTGACGGCGGAGGCGATCGCGGGCGACGAGATCGTCGCGCTCGCACGCGATCTCAACGACGGCGCCGGCGAGGAGGACCGCTTCGACGCGGCCGCGCCGGAGCGCCCGCGCGACGGCGGTTGGCGCGCTTTCGTGCGCGGCATCGCCGCCGAGCTGCAGGTGGCCGGGCTGCCGGTGCGCCCCGCGCGGCTCGAGCTCCACGGCACCGTCCCGCAGGGCTCGGGGCTGTCCTCGTCGGCGGCGCTGTCGGTCGCCGTCGCGCTCGGGCTGCTCGCGCTCTCGGGCGCGGAGGCCGCCGATCGCCGCCAGCTCGCGCGCATCTGCTCGCGCGTCGAGAACGACTGGGTCGGCGCGCAGACCGGCCTGCTCGACCAGCTCGCGTCGCTCTTCGGCGAACGCGATCGGGTGCTGCGGATCGACTTCCGCTCGCTCGCGGTCGAGCCGGCGCCGCTGCGGCTCGGCGACTGGCAGCTCGTGACGGTCGACTCGCACGAGTCGCACGACCTCTCCGCCTCGGGCTACAACGCGCGGCGCGAGGAGTCCGAGGAGGCGGCGCGCCTGCTCGGGATCGACTCCCTGCGCGACGCGCCCGCCGACGCCTTCGGACGACTGCCCGACCCGCTCGGGCGCCGCGTGCGCCACGTGCAGGACGAGAACGCGCGTGTCGAGGCGACCGTGCGCGCGTTGCACGACGACGACCTGGCGGCGGTCGCCCGGCTGCTCGACGCCTCGCACGCGAGCCTGCGCGACGACTACGCCGCCTCGACCGACGCGGTCGAGGCGACCGTCGCGCGGCTGAAGGCGGCCGGGGCGGCGGGCGCCCGGATGGTCGGCGGCGGCTTCGGCGGCCACGTGCTCGCCCTCCTGCCACCGGGCGCGACGGTGCCCGAGGACGGGCTCGTCGTGCGACCCGACGCGGGCGCGCGGCTGGTCGTCTCAGCGCCGTGAATCAGCCGCGCAGCGCTGCGAACGCCAGCGCCGCCGCGACGCCGTAGACCAGGTGGTAGCCGGCGTCGAGCGCGAGCTCGAGCGGTGGGTACTGCCAGACCGGAGGAGCCAGCTTCGTCGCCGGCAGCGCGACGAGGCTCTCGGCCCACACGGCGGCGCCGAGGGCGAGCCCGCTCTTCAGCGGTGGCGCGTGCACGCTGCTCTCGACGATCCCGTAGACCGCGCCCCAGCTCGTGCCGTAGGCCCAGTGCATGGCGTTGTTCAGCAGGGCGGTCTTGTCCTCCGGCACGTCGCGCTGGAAGACGCCGCGGATGATCCGCTTGCCGATCTCGGCCGGCAACGTCGAGCCCTCCTGACCGCGTGCCTTCATCACGGCGGTCTGCGCGGCGGTCATCGCCGCGGTCCCGGCGGCGCCCGCGATCAGGCCCTTCGCGACCGCGCCGAGCGGTGTCGTCTGCCGTGCTCTCATTGACGCGACCGCTACCCCGCGCGTCCCACGGCGAACCGGCCTGACGAGGACGCGCGGGTTTGAGATCGGCCGCCGACGCGCATCCCAAGCGCCATGCAGGAGATCCTTCCGGGCCTGTACGAGTGGACGGCCATGCGCGAGACGATCCACCAGCCGGTCCACTCGGCCTACGTGGTCGAGGCGCGCACGCTGATCGACCCGATGGTGCCGACCGAGGGCCTCGCCGCCTTCGACGGGCTCCCGCGGCCCGAGCGGATCGTGCTCACGAATCGCCACCACGTCCGCCACAGCGCCCCGTTCGTCGAACGGTTCAGGTGCACCGTCGCGTGCAACGCCGCCGGCCTCTGGGATCTCGCCGACGCGCCGGTCCGGGTGGGGGGCTTCGAGTTCGGCGACGAGGTCGCGCCGGGCATCGTCGCGGAGAAGGTGGGCACGCTGACGCAGGAGGAGACGGCGCTGCACATCGCGCTCGGGCCCGGCGCGCTTGCGTTCGCCGACAGCCTGATCCGCGACCACGGCGGCGCGGGGTCGCTGGCGTTCTTCCCCGACGGGCTGCTGGGCAGCGATCCGGTGGCGGTGCGGCGCGGGCTGCTCGCCGCCTTCCAGCGGTTGGTCGACGATGTCGACTTCGACGTGCTGCTGCTGGCCCACGGCGCACCGATCGTCGGCGGCGGCAAGCGCGCGCTGCGGGAGTTCATCGCGACGCAGCAGGCGCAGCTCGACTGAAGCGAACCGCGAGCCGTCGACCGGCGGCCGTGTTACTCGGAGGCGGCGGCGTCCGCCGGTGCGGGCGCCGGTTGCAGCTCGTCGATCAGACTCGCGACCGAGTCGATGATCCGCGACGGGCGGAAGGGGAAGCGCTCCGCCGCCTCGCGCGTCGCGACGCCCGTCAGGACGAGGATCGTCTCGAGCCCGGCCTCGAGGCCGGAGACGACGTCGGTGTCCATCCGGTCGCCGATCATCGCCGTCGTCTCGGAGTGGGCGTCGATCGCGTTGAGCGCGGAGCGCATCATCAGCGGGTTCGGCTTGCCGACGAAGTACGGCTCGACGCCCGTCGCTCTGCTGATCAGCGCGGCGACCGAGCCGGTCGCGGGCAGCGGGCCCTGCAGCGACGGGCCGGTCGGGTCGGGATTGGTCGCGATGAAGCGGGCGCCGTTGACGATCAGGCGGATCGCCTGCGTGATCCGCTCGAAGCTGTAGGTGCGGGTCTCGCCGAGGATCACGTAGTCGGGATCGCGGTCGGTCAGCGTGTAGCCGTTCTGGTGCAGCGCGGTCGTCAGGCCGGCCTCGCCGATCACGAAGGCCGAGCCGCCGGGGCGCTGATCCTCGAGGAAGCGCGCGGTCGCGTTGGCCGAGGTCCAGATCGACTCCTCCGGGACGTCGAGGCCGCTGGACTTGAGCCGCGCGGAGAGGTCGCGGCGCGTGTAGATCGAGTTGTTCGTCAGCACGAGGAACGGGATCTCGTGCTCGCGCAGCGTGTCGAGGAACTGCTCGGCGCCGGGCACCGCACTCTCCTCGTGCACGAGCACGCCATCCATGTCCATCAGCCAGGAACGGATCTCGCGCCGCACGACCCGCATCCTACGGACCGGCGGCGCGAGGTGCAGGTCGGGGTCAGAAGGCGGCGCGCTGCGCGAGCCCGAGCGCGTACTGCGGCCACCACGTCCCGTTCGAGGGATCGCCCGGGTGGCACGGGCCGGCGGAGCGGCCCGGGTTGCCGATCCACAGGTAGGCGTCGGCGAGCGGGCTGGCGGTGCTCGTCGTCGGGTGCACCCCGAGGCCGCGGCCGGGCGGGTTGCAGAGCAGCTCGTTGCCGTACTTGACGCGGCTGTGCGGGACCAGCGGCCCCTTGCCGTTCGCGGCGGTGCTGACGACGAAGTGCTTGCCGCCGACGAGCTGGGAGATCTTGGTGCCGAAGGCGATCTCGCTGCCGGTCCAGTCGAAGTGCGTCGAGTTGAGGAAGAAGCCCTGGATGCGCGCGATGCCGACGCGGTTCAGCAGGTCGGCGGTGCGGCGGTAGGGGAGCGCGTCGGCGGCGCCGGCGTCGACGTAGACGGGGCTGTTCGGCAGCGCCGACAGCCTGCTCGTCGCGTAGCTCAGCTCGGCGATGCGCGTCGCAAGGCCATGGCGGCTGAGGCACGGAGAGGTCATGATCCCGTCCGGCTCGAGGAAGATCAGCGCGCGGTGGCTGCCGACGCCCTGCGCGAAGGCGTCGATCCACTGCTTGTAGCTGGCGGCCTCGCCGGGCGAGTCGCCGTAGCCGCCGCAGGAGACGTGCTTGAGGCGGTAGATCACGATGATCGGGACCGAGCCGGGGCTCTCCGCTCCGGCGCGGGCGACATAGTCGTGGATCGTGCGCTCGATGTTCGGCGTGAAGCCGCCGACGCGCCGCGCCTCGGGCTGATCGGCGATCTTGCGCATCAGCTTCGCCCACGAGGGGTGCGAGCTCCGCCAGGCGCGCGCCTGGCGATTGGCGAGGCCCCAGTGCTCGTCGACGAACCAGCGTGCGCCGACGAGCGGGTTGACTGCCGGCGGGGCGGGGCTCGTCGCGAGCGGATTCGGGCCGGCCGCCGCGTGCGCGGCGGGTGCGCCGGACGCGAGGGCGACGAGCGCGATCAGCAGCGCGGCGACGGCGGCTAGCGCGAGGATCGCGCGCAGCGCAAAGGGTCGAATGCGAGGTGATGAAGTCATCGGGTGTCCCTCCTCGGAGGATGGTTGGCCCGCGCCTCCTCGTGCCCGTCGGGGAGCGACGAGGGAGAAACTGCACGAGCTCTGGCGACCAGCGCGGCAGCTTTGCAGATGCCGAGTGTCGGACTGCGGACCATCCCCGCGGTTACCATCTCTTTCGACGCGGGCGGTTAGCTCAGCTGGTAGAGCGCTCGCCTTACAAGCGAGAGGTCGCCGGTTCGAGCCCGGCACTGCCCATCGTCTCCCGCGCCGCCGCTCCGTGCGGGTGCGACGTGCACGGACCGCGTGCAGCCGCGTCAGCCGATCAGGACTCGCTGCGCGTCGGAGGGGTCGACGCGCACGGGCACCTGCGAGCCGGTCTGGAAGTTCGCCAGCACGATCCGCGAGATCGCCTGGCGGTGCGAGACGACGTAGGGCTCCCAGCCGTCGACGCTGACGAGCAGGTCGAACTCGACCTGCGGGTTCTCGTCGATCGTCAGGCCGGTGTCGCGCAGTGACTGGACCGTCGCCTGGCCGAGGATGCCGGTCGCCATCAGCCGCTGCACGTCTTGCTGCTGCCGGTTGGAGCCCATTGCTTCGATCCCTTCACCACGTTTCCCGGTTGGGGACGACGGTATGCCCGGGTCGCGCAGAGGTCAGTGCCGCGCGGGTCTCAGATCGGTCTCAGCCGCAGCGGAGGTCAGCCGGTCAGCCGGCGAGGCCGGCGGGCACGCCGCGCTCGCGGACGATCATCTCGATCGGCTCGCGCGGCGAGAGGGTCGGCATCTGGCGGACGGTGATGGTCTGGCCGGGGAAGAGCTCGAGCCGGTAGCGCTGCAGCAGCAGCGTGACGATCGTCTTGATCTCGAGCTGGCCGAAGCGCATGCCGAGGCAGGTGCGCGAGCCGCCGCCGAACGGCACGTAGGCGCCCTTCGGCAGCTGTGCCTTCGCCGCCGGGGCGAAGCGCTCGGGCACGAACGCCTCCGGCTCGGGGAAGACGTCGGGCAGCCGATGGCTGGCCCAGGAGCAGTAGTTGACGTAGGCGCCGGCCGGGACGCGATGACCGCCGAACTCGAACTCGTCGATGCACTTGCGGGGACCGATCCAGGCGGCGGGATAGAGACGCAGCGTCTCGTCGAGCACCATCTCCAGCTGCGGCAGCGCGGTCGTCAGCTCGGCCGCCGTGGGTGTGCGGCCGGCGAGCACGCGGTCCTGCTCGTCCAGCAGCTTCGACAGCTCGCGAGGGTGGCGGGCCAGCTCGTAGAGCAGGAAGCTGACGGTCGAGGTGGTCGTGTCGTGACCGGCGAAGAGGAGCGTCATCACCTGGTCGCGGACCTCGCGGTCGGACAGGGGCGCGTCGCCGCCGTCCGCGTCGCGGGCCTCGAGCAGCATGCTGAGCACGTCCTGCCGCGCGGGGTCCGGGTCGGCGCGGCGGCGGGCGATCTCGGCGTAGACGATCGTGTCGAGCGTGACGCGCGCGGTCTGCATGCGCTTCCAGGGCGTGCCGGGGCCGCGCAGGACGCGGAGGGCGAAGTCGGTGCCGTAGAAGCCTAGGGCGAGCTCGAAGTCGACGGTGGCGCGGCGACCGCTGTCCTCCTCGTCGGGGTCGAGGCCGAAGAGGGGCGCGCATCGCGACGCGCAGCGCGAGCTCGCGCACCCAGTGGTAGAGGTCGACGACCTGGCCGGGCTGCCACCCGGCGAGCGCGCGCAGCGTCTCCTGCACGATCGTCTCGGTGGCCGCAGCGATCCGCTCGCGGTGGAAGGCCGGCAGCATGATCTGCCGGGCGCGGCGATGATACTCGCCGTCGATCGTCAGCAGCCCGTCCCCGAGCAGCGGGATCAGGTCGCCGAAGCTGCCGCCGCGCCACGCGAAGTTGTCGGCGTGGGAGACGGTGACGTAGTGGTTGGCCTCCGGGCCGAGCATGAAGACGACGCGCCCGTGGAAGACGCGCATGCTGAAGATCGGGCCGTAGCGCTGGTAGCCGGCGAGCAGGATCGGGAGCGGGTCGCGGACGAAGCGGAACGTGCGTCGCAGGTTGAAGTCGTGCGCGCCCGGTGGGTAGGCGACCGGTGAGCGCCGCTCGTCGCGCAGGTCGGCGGCGATGCGCCGGACCGGGTTGCTCTGCGCCGGTTCTGGCGCGATGACGGGCATGCCGCGGAGCGTACTGGCTGCGCAGCCAGGATGCCACCGCTTGATGGCACACGGATGCCGGCGCCACGGCCGTCGCCCGCCGCAAACGCGCCCACGTCGGACCCGTGACATACTTTCGATCCCCCTGGGGGGCGTAGCTCAGTTGGTTAGAGCGCCGGCCTGTCACGCCGGAGGTCGCGGGTTCGAGTCCCGTCGCTCCCGCCTTTGGCACCTCTTTTCACGGGGTGCCTTTTTGCGCGGTCTGCCTCAGCCGTCGAAAGGCACGATCGTGAACGCGTCGCCGTCCAGCGGCACGACAGCACGGAAGCGCCGCTCGTCGAAGCTGAGTATGCGCGTCGTGCGACAGCGCTGAGCGAGCACGACGAGGGCACAGTCGGCGAGGCCGACGCGAAGGTCGGCGTACCGTTCGTCGAGGTCGACGATGGTGGAGTAGTCCTCGCGTTCCAGGCCTCCCACTTTCGCTACCGTCGGACGCGTGACCACGACCGAGGTGATCGAGGAGATCCGGAGGTGCCTCTCGCGTGCCGCGCCGGCCAACTCGCGCGTCGTGCTGTTCGGCTCGCATGCGCGGGGTGACGCGGACGAGGGTTCGGGCTTCGACGTCCTCGTGATCGAGCCGGAGGTCGCGGACTCGTTGGCCGAGGTCGCGCGGCTGCGGCAGGAGCTCCGCGGCGTGCGCGTGCCGATCGACGTGATCGTGGTCGACGACGACCTCGCCCGTCGACGAGGTGCGGTGAAGGGAACGATGGTCGAGCGCGCGTTGCGGGAGGGCCTGGAGCTCGTCCGTACCTGACGGCTCGCCCGGCGCCGCCTACTCCCTCACGACGACCGTCGTGAGTGCGGGCGCCGTCGCGAGCGTCTGGTAGACGACGCAGTAGCGCTCCGTCAGCCGCTGGAGCGTCGCGAGCTGCTCCTCGTCGACGTCCGTCTCGAGCTCGAAGGCGAGCCGGATCGCGGAGAAGCCGACCGGCGCCTCCCGGTCGACGCCGAGCGTCCCTCGGAAGTCGAGATCGCCCTCGGCGCGCACGCTTCCGGCGGTCACGTCGATGCCGAGCGACGTCGCGACCGCGCGCAGCGTCACTCCCGCGCACGCGACGAGCGCCTCGAGCAGCATGTCGCCCGAGCACAGCAGCGCGGCGTCGCCGCCGGAGGCGGGATGCAGGCCGGCCTGCGCGAGCGCATGGCCCGTCTGCACCGAGCACGACACGCCGTCGCCGAGGATGCCGGTCGCCGACAGCGTGACTCTGGCCGCCTCCGGCTCGGCGCGATAGCGCTCCTTCAGCGGCGCCTGCACGGCGCGCAGGTCGTCTCGCTCCATCGGCCCAGCTTAGAGCCGTCCTGCGCTTCGCGGGGCGGGCGCCGGCCGGCGCGGTAGCGTCCCCCGGGTCATGTCCCGGCATCCCGCTCCGTCGGTTCGGCCGCAGCCGCTGATCGCCGTGGCCGACGTCGAGCGGGCCAGCCTCTGGTACCAGCGGGTCCTCGGGGCCGTCAGCGGTCACGGCGGCGCCGAGTACGAGCAGCTGCTCGTCGACGGGAGCCTGGTGCTGCAGCTGCATCACCTCGGCACCGAGCACCACCACGGCGCCATCGGGGACGCCGGGCAGCCGCTCGGGAACGGGGTCGCGCTCTGGTTCGAAGCCGATCGGTTCGATGCCGCCGTCGCCCGCATCCGCGCAGCGGAGGTCGAGATCGTGACCGACGTCCACCTGAACCCGAACGCCGGCCACCGGGAGATCTGGCTCCATGATCTCGACGGCTACCTCGTCGTCCTCGCCGAGGCCCCTCGCTAGCCGCCCGACGCGCCGGACGGGCGCGAACGACGGGTGAAGCATCGTCGCGCCGCACCGATGAGTTCCGCCCCGCCGAACGGTCCTTGTCGTGATGACCGCCTCCGCGCCACGGACGATCGACTTCGCAATCCGCGGCCCGATCGAGCGCGCCGACCTGCCGGGGCTCTGCGATCGGGTCTGCGCGTTGCTGACGAGAAGCGACGCGACGATCGCGTTCTGCGACGTCCGCGGCGTCGATCCGGACGCGGTCACGGCCGATGCCCTGATGCGGTTCCAGCTCGCCGCTCGGCGACGCGGCTGTCAGGTGCGGCTGCGCCATGCGTCGAACGAGCTGCGCGAGCTGCTCGTCTTCATGGGGTTGCGCGACGTCGTGCCCGGGTGACCCGGGCGAGCCGCGCGCTACGCGTCGAGGTGCAGGGGCAGCCCGAAGAGCGGGAAGACCGCGTTGGTGTCGAGGAAGAACGTGAACTCGCCGATCCGCCCGTTCGAGATCTCGAGCACCTGGAGCGCCCACGGGTCGTAGCCCTTGCCCGTCTCGCTCGGCTTGTACTGCCCGAACGCGGGCGAGCCGTTCGCCGCGATCGCCGGGATCACGCGCGAGCCACGGCAGCCGGCGCCCTGTCCGACCCACCAGCTCAGGATGTCGTCGCGACCGCTCAGCCACAGCTCGTACGGCGGCATCGACTGCGTCGCGTCCTCGTGGATCAGCGACGTGAGCGCGTCCATGTCGTAGCGCTCGAATGCCTCCAGGTAGCGGGCGAGGAGCTCGCGGTCGGAGCCTTCGAGCGACGGCGCGGGATCCGAGGGTCTGATGTCGCTCGCGTCGAGGGTCGCCCGCGCACGCTGCAGCGCGCTGTTGACCGAGGCGACGCTCGTCTCGAGCAGCTCGGCGACCTCGGTCGCCTTCCAGCGCAGCACCTCGCACAGGATCAGGACCGCGCGCTGGCGCGGCGGCAGCCGCTGCAGCGCCGCCACGAACGCGAGGCGAATCGTCTCGCGCGACTCGGCGACGGCCGCAGGATCGCCGTCCGCGACGACGAGGCCGTCCGGGACCGGCTCGATCCACGTGACCTCTGGCAGCTGGTCGCCGATCGGGCCGTCGGGCGACCAGGCGCCCCCGAGGTCCATCGGCAGCGCGCGATGCTCCCGTCCCTTCAGCATGTCGAGGCAGACGTTCGTCGCGATCCGGTAGAGCCACGAGCGCAGCGCCGCGCGGCCCTCGAAGCGGTCGAGGCTCCGCCAGGCGCGCAGCAGCGTGTCCTGCACGGCGTCCTCGGCTTCGAACGGCGAGCCGAGCATCCGATAGCAGTGCGCGGTCAGCTCGCGGCGATGCTGCTCCAGCTCGCCGAACCCGGACGTGGTCGTGAGCGGTGACGCTTCCACGTCGGGCATCCTAGGTGTTCCCCGCCCGGAGGTGAAGGGCGGCGGTCTCGCGATCGCCGCCGGCAGCGCATTGCCGACTGCCTCGCCTACGTCGACGCGCCGCCCGCCCGACGGGCGCGCCGCGGCGCGTTCGAGGACCACTTCTCCTCGATGTGGCCGAAGCGCCAGACGGCGAGGGCGAGCGCCCACGTCAGCACGAACAGCGCGACGACGAGGTAGCCGACGAGGTTGAGGTCGAGCCCTGAGACGAGGCTCCAGAGGCCGCCGCTGAGGCTCAGCCGATCGGCCAGCACCGACAGCAGCTCGACGGTCCCGACGAGCAGCGCGACGGCGACCGACAGCGCCGTGATCGTGAGGTTGAAGTAGATCTTCCGCACCGGCTTCGAGAACGCCCAGCCGTAGGCGAAGTTCATGAACGCGCCGTCGATCGTGTCGAGCAGCGACATGCCGGCGGCGAACAGGATCGGCAGGCAGAGGATCGCGTAGAAGGGCAGGCCGCCGGCGGCCGCGCCGGCGGCGATGAACAGCAGCGCGACCTCGGTCGCGGTGTCGAAGCCGAGGCCGAACAGCACGCCGAGCGGGTACATCTGCCACGGGCGCCGCACCGCCTTCGTGAAGCGCCCGTAGAAGCGGTTCATGAACCCGCGCGCGTCGAGCTGGCGCTCGAGCTCGGCCTCGTCCTGGCCGCCCCCGCGCATGCGCCGGAAGACGCGCGCGATCGAGACCAGGAGCACGAGGTTCAGCAGCCCGATCAGGAACAGGAACGAGCCGGAGACGAGCGGCCCGATCACGCCGGTCGCCTGATGCAGCGCGGAGCCGTCGTGCTCGACCGCGCCGCTCACCCCGCGCACGCCGAGAGAGAACAGGAACGCGAGCAGGAAGACGATCGTCGAGTGGCCGAGCGAGAAGAAGAAGCCGACGCTGAGCGGGCGCTGGCCATCGGCCATCAGCTTGCGCGTCGTGTTGTCGATCGCTGCGATGTGGTCGGCGTCGAAGGCGTGGCGCAGCCCGAGCGTGTAGGCCGTCACGCCGAGGCCGAGGCCGAAGACGCCCTGCGCTCCGAGGCTGAAGTGGCGCGGCGCGACGAACGCGAGCAGCGTCACGAACCCGACGACGTGGAGGCCGAGCACCGCGGCGGCGAGGGCGGCGGCGCGGCGCCATTCGGCCGGCGTCAGCGCGGCCCGCAGCCGGTCCCGCCGCGGCACGCGCGCGGGACCCGGGATGTCAGCCGCCATCGGATGCTCCTCGGTTGCGCTCCGGCGCCGGACGGGCCGGTGCCCGCGCGCGACGCTAACGGCGCCGAGCCCAAAACGCAATGGCCCGGACATCGATGCGCCAGAAGTCGGATAGAGACGACCAGAACATGGTCGGACGGTGGACACGTTGAATTGCACCGGCCGTGGACGAGTGGTAGGAGTGGTCCGTTCGCTGCCAGCCGCGCGCAGCCACCCGACACGGAGTCGAGGTTCGAGCTGATGTGCCTTGCCATTCCCGGACGCATCGTCGAGGTCATCGACGAGGCCAATCGCCTTGCGAAGGTCGACGTCGCGGGCGTGCGACGGACCGTCAACATCGGGCTGCTCGACGGCGAGGACGGCGGGGTCGCGGCCGGCGACTGGGTGCTGATCCACGTCGGCTTCGCGATCTCGCAGGTCGACGAGGAGGAGGCGATCGCGACGCGGCGCCTGCTCGAGCAGATGGGCGTCGAGTACGAGCAGGAGCTCGCCGAGCTGAAGGCGAGCGCGATCGAATGAGCGCCTGCGACCAGCCCGTGCCGGGCGAGCACCACGGACGCTCCTGGCAAACCGCGCACGCCGGCTGCATCACGTGCAGCGACGAGGCGCTTCCGTTGCGGGTGGCGGTAGTCGACGCGGAGCGCGGCCTGGCGCTGTGCGAGCACGCCGACGGCACGCGCGCGAGCGTCGAGATCGCGCTCGTCGAGCCGGTCGCGGTCGGCGACGTGCTGCTCGTCCATGCCGGCACCGCGATCGCCCACGCCGCGCAGTCGGGAGCGCGCGCATGAAGTTCGTCGACGAGTTCCGCGACGCCGAGCTCGGCCGCGCGGTCGCCGCCGAGATCCTGGCGGCCGTCGAGCCGGGCCGCCACTACAAGCTGATGGAGGTCTGCGGCGGGCACACCCACTCGATCTACAAATACGGGATCGACGACCTGCTGCCGGCCAACGTCGAGCTGGTCCACGGGCCCGGCTGCCCCGTCTGCGTGATCCCGATGGGCCGCGTCGATGACGGCATCGCGCTCGCGCACGAGCCGGGCGTGATCTTCACCTGCTTCGGCGACATGCTGCGGGTGCCGGGCTCCGCGGGCACGCTGCTCGACGCGAAGGCCGCCGGCGCCGACGTGCGGATGGTCTACTCGCCGCTCGACGCGCTGCGGATCGCGAAGGCGAACCCCGGGCGGCAGGTCGTCTTCTTCGCGATCGGCTTCGAGACGACGGCGCCGTCGACGGCCTTGACGCTCAAGCGGGCGAAGGCCGAGGGCGTCACCAACTTCTCCTGCATGTGCAACCACGTGACGATCGTCCCGCCGCTGCGCGCACTGCTCGACTCGCCCGACCTGCGGCTCGACGGCTTCGTCGGACCGGGCCACGTCTCGACCGTGGTCGGTGCGCGCCCGTTCGAGTTCATCCCGGCCGAGTACGGCAAGCCGATCGTCGTCGCCGGGTTCGAGCCGCTCGACGTGCTGCAGGCCGTGCACATGCTGCTGCGGCAGTTGAGCGAGGGGCGCTGCGAGGTCGAGAACCAGTACAGCCGGGTCGTCCCCTACGAGGGCAACCTGCGCGCGCTGGAGGTGATGGCGGAGGTCTTCGCGCTGCGCCCGCACTTCGAGTGGCGCGGGCTGGGCTTCATCTCGCAGAGCGGGCTGCGGCTGTCCGACGCCTATGCCGACTTCGACGCCGAGCTGCGCTACGGCGTCCCGGGCGTGCGCGTCGCCGATCCGAAGGCGTGCCAGTGCGGCGAGGTCCTCAAGGGCGTCATCAAGCCGTGGGAGTGCAAGGTCTTCGGCACCGCCTGCCGGCCCGAGCGCCCGATCGGCACGTGCATGGTCTCCAGCGAGGGGGCGTGCGCGGCGTACTACAACTACGGGCGCTTCGCGCGCGAGCGGGAGCTGGTCTGATGGATGCCGTCTCCGATCGCGAGCAGCGCGTCCTCGACATCATCGAGACCGCGCGCTCGAAGCGCGCGAAGTTCCGCGACGAGCGGATCACGATGGCGCACGGCGCGGGCGGCAAGGCGACGCAGGCGCTGATCGAGGGACTGCTCGTGCCCGCCTTCGCGTCGCCCGCGCTCGACGGGCTCGCGGACGCCGGCATCGTGCGCGTCGGGGAGCTCGGCCTCGCGCTCACGACCGACAGCTTCGTCGTGCGGCCGCTGCGCTTTCCCGGCGGGTCGATCGGCGACCTCGCCGTCAACGGGACCGTCAACGACCTCTCGGTCGCGGGCGCCCGGCCGCTCGTGCTGAGCCTCTCGCTGATCCTCGAGGAGGGACTGCCCGCGGAGACCCTGCGGGCCGAGGTCGCGGCGATCGCCGCCGCCGCGCGCGCCGCCGGCGTCGAGGTGATCACGGGCGACACGAAGGTCGTCGAGCGCGGCCACGCCGACGAGCTGTACATCTGCACGACCGGGATCGGCGTGCTCGACGAGCGCGCGAGCCTCTCGCCCGCGGCGCCCCGCCCCGGCGACCGGATCCTGCTCTCGGGCCGCGTCGGCGACCACGGCACCGCGATCATGCTCGCGCGCGGCGAGTTCGAGCTCGACGCCGAGGTCGCCTCCGACACGCGTTCGCTGTGGCCCGCGGTCGACGCGCTGCTCGACGCCGCCGGGCCGTCGCTGCGCTGCCTGCGCGACGCGACGCGCGGCGGGGTCGCCTCGGTCCTGAACGAGCTGGCGCGTGCGGCCGACGTCGCGATGCTCGTGCGCGAGGCCGACGTCCCCGTCGACCCGGCGGTCGCGGGCGCCGCCGAGATCCTCGGGATCGACCCCCTGCACATCGCGAACGAGGGCACGCTCGTCGCCGTCGTCGCGCCGGAGGCGGCCGACGCCGCGCTCGCCGCCTTGCGCGCGGCCGGCGGGCGCGGCGACTTCGCGCAGGCGGCCGAGATCGGCACCTGCCACGGCGCGCCGGGCGGCATGGTCCTGCTCGAGACGGCGTTCGGCGGCAAGCGCGTGATGGACATGCTGGTGGGCGACCCGCTGCCGAGGATCTGCTGAGCGCGATGCACGAGCTCGCGATCGCGGAATCGGTCGTGCGGGTCGCGAGCGCCCATGCGCAGGGCGGGCGCGTGACCGCCGTGTACGTCCGCGTCGGGCACCTGCGGCAGGTCGTGCCGGACGCGCTCACGTTCGCGTTCGCGCTGGTGGCGGAGGGCACGCCGGTCGCGGACGCGCGCCTGGAGCTCGAGGAGGTCCCGATCGTGATCGCCTGCCGCGCGTGCGGCGGGGCCGAGCACGGGCTGGACGGCTTCCCGCTCGCCTGTCCGGCGTGCGGGGGCTTCGACGTGACCGTCGTGAGTGGCGAGGAGCTGCAGGTGGACTCGCTCGAACTGGAGCACGAGCTGACGAGGAGCGGATGAGCGATGAGCGCTGAAGCAAGAGCGGCGGGCGTCTCCGAGGTCCACATCCTGTGGACGTCGGAGGGGTTGAGCTGCGACGGGGACTCGGTCTCGATCACCGCGGCCTCGCTGCCCGCGATCGAGGACGTGCTGCTGGGCGCCGTGCCGGGGCTCCCGAGAGTGCACCTGCACAACAAGGTGCTGTCGCCGACGCTCGGCGGCGAGGAGTTCATGGCGCCGTTCCGCGCCGCCGCCGCCGGCCAGCTCGACGCGCCGTACGTGCTCGTCGTCGAGGGCTCGATCCCGAACGAGAAGATCAACGGCGACGGCTACTGGACCTCGATGGGCAACGACCCCGCGACCGGTGAGCCGATCACCGTCAACGAGTGGATCGACCAGCTCGCGCCGGGAGCGTGGGCGGTCGTCGCGATCGGCACCTGCGCGGCGTACGGCGGCATCCACGCGATGGCCGGCAACCCGACCGGCGCGATGGGCCTCGCCGACTACCTCGGCTGGGACTTCCGCTCCGGCGCCGGCATCCCGATCGTCAACGTGCCCGGCTGCCCGGTCCAGCCCGACAACTTCATGGAGACGCTCACCTGGCTGCTCTACCAGGCGGCGGGGCTCGCGCCGATGATCCCGCTCGACGACGCGCTGCGGCCGCAGTGGCTGTTCGGCAAGACCGTCCACGAGGGCTGCGACCGCGCCGGCTACTACGAGCAGGGCGACTTCGCGCTCGATTACAACTCGCCCAGATGCCTCGTCAAGGCGGGCTGCTGGGGGCCGGTCGTCAACTGCAACGTCCCCAAGCGCGGCTGGATGGACGGGGTCGGCGGCTGCCCGAACGTCGGCGGCATCTGCATCGGCTGCACGATGCCCGGCTTCCCCGACAAGTTCATGCCGTTCATGGACGCGCCTCCGGGCGGCGGCGTCTCGTCCGCGATCACCGGCCTCTACGGCCCCGTGATCCGGAGA
This sequence comes from Conexibacter sp., assembly GCA_025964325.1. Taxonomy (GTDB): domain Bacteria; phylum Actinomycetota; class Thermoleophilia; order Solirubrobacterales; family Solirubrobacteraceae; genus Conexibacter. Next base: position 26,166 of record JAOPZA010000105.1, on the reverse strand, counting down.
CTCCGCAGCATCACGAACAAGACGGTCAACAAAGAGCCCAAGTGGCGCCACAACAAGGACGAGCTCACCACCGGCTACCAGCCGCGGTGGCCCAACTGAACCCGGTCGGAGAGGACGGAGAATCACATGGCCACGCGCGAGCGCATCGAACCTGAAGCAGGCAGACTCGTCGACATGTCGTGGGATCCGATCACCCGGATCGTCGGCAACCTCGGCATCTACACCAAGATCGACTTCAGACAGAGACAGGTCGCCACCTGCAAGAGCACGTCGTCGCTGTTCCGCGGCTACAGCGTCTTCATGAAGGGCAAGGACCCGCGCGACTCCCACTTCATCACGAGCCGCATCTGCGGGATCTGCGGCGACAACCACGCCGTCTGCTCGATGTATGCGCAGAACATGGCGTACGGCGTCAAGACGCCGCCGCTCGGCGAGTGGATCGTGAACCTCGGCGAGGCGGCGGAGTACATCTTCGACCACACGATCTTCCAGGACAACCTCGTCTTCGTCGACTTCTGCGAGCAGATGGTGCAGTCGACGAACCCGAGCGTGATGGAGAAGGCGGAGAGAGCCGAGGCGCCGGGCGCCGCGACGCACGGGTACCGGACGATCGCGGACATCATGCGCTCGTACAACCCGTTCACCGGCGAGACCTACCGCGAGGCGCTGGTCATCAGCCGCATCTCCCGCGAGATGATCTGCCTGATGGAGGGACGCCACGTCCATCCCTCGACGATCTATCCGGGTGGGGTCGGCACGGTCGCGACGCCGCAGCTGTTCACCGACTACCTGATGCGGCTGCTGCGCTGCCTCGACTTCATCAAGAAGGCCGTCGCGATGAACGAGGACGTGTTCGACTTCTTCTACGAGGCGCTGCCCGGTTACGAGGAGGTCGGCCGGCGTCGGATCCTGCTCGGCTGCTGGGGAGCGTGGAACAACCCCGACTACGTCGACTACGACTACCGCCACATGCAGCAATGGGGCGACGAGATGTTCGTCACCCCCGGCATCATCGTCGACGGCGAGCTGATCACGACCAACCTCGTCGAGATCAACCTCGGCATCCGAATCCTGCTCGGCAGCTCCTACTACGACGACTGGACGAACGAGGAGATGTTCGTCGAGAGAGACCCGCTCGGGAACCCCGTCGACCGCCGCCATCCGTGGAACCAGACGACGCTGCCGAGACCGCAGAGACGCGACCTCGAGGGCGGCAACTACTCGTGGGTGATGAGCCCGCGCTGGTACGACAGACGCACCGGCGACCACCTGGCGCTCGACACCGGCGGCGGCGCGCTCGCGCGCCTGTGGGCGACGGCGCTCGCCGACAAGGTCCACACGCCGTACGTCAACGCGACCGGCTCGAGCGTCCGGATCTCGCTGCCCGCGACGCCGAACTCGGCCGCGACGGAGCTCGAGTGGAGAATCCCGCAGTGGTCCAACGCGATCGAGCGCGACCGCGCGCGCGTGTACTTCATCGCCTACTCGGCGGCGATGGCGCTGCACTTCGTCGAGAAGGGGCTCGAAGAGGTGCGCTCGGGCGTCACGAAGGTGTTCGAGGACTTCGAGGTCCCCGACGAGGCGATCGGCTGCGGCTTCCACGAGGCCGTCCGCGGCGTGCTCTCGCACCACCTCGTGATCCGCGACAAGAAGATCGCGAACTACCACCCGTACCCGCCGACGCCGTGGAACGGCAGCCCGACCGACTCGTTCGGCACGCCAGGGCCGTACGAGGACGCGGTCGCCGGCCAGCCGATCTTCGAGGAGAACGGGCCCGACGACTTCCGCGGGATCGACATCATGCGGGCGGTCCGCAGCTTCGACCCCTGCCTGCCGTGCGGCGTGCACATGTACCTCGGCGGCGGCAAGACGCTGAAGCAGCTGCACTCGCCGATGCTCGGCGCGCACAGCGGCGGCTGAGGGGCGACCATGGAGGAGCGCGAAGCAGGCGAGCAGGTCGCGGAGGTCGAGCTCGCGCTGGCGCAGCTCGACGCGCTGGCCGATCCGGCGGCGCAGGCGCTCGCGACGGCGGCGGTGCAGGCGGTCGTCGAGCTCTACGGCGAGGGGCTGCGGCGGCTGCTCGCGGGCGCCGGCGAGCCGGTCGCGCGGGCGGTCGCCGGCGACGAGCTGGTCGCCCACCTGCTGCTGCTGCACGGCCTGCACCCGGTGACCGTCGAGGAGCGCGTGCGCGATGCGCTCGTCGGCGTCCGCCCGTACCTCGAGTCGCACGGCGGCGACGTCGAGCTGGTCGCCGTGCAGGAGGGCGTCGTGCGCCTGCGGATGCAGGGCAGCTGCGAGGGCTGCCCGGCCTCCGCGATGACGCTGAAGCTGGCGATCGAGAAGGCGATCCTCGACGCCGCGCCCGACGTCGACCGCGTCGAGGCGGACGGCGGCGGAACGCCGGCGGCCGGGCTGCTGCAGATCGAGGCGATCCCGACGAGCGCGGGTGCGCCGGCGACGCGCCCGCCCGCCGTCGCGTGGGCGAGCGTCGGCGCCCTGCCGCAGCTGCGGCAGGGCGGCACGCTGCTGAAGGAGGTGGCGGGCGAGGCGCTGCTGTTCCTGCAGCTCGACGGCACCTCCTACGCGTACCGGGCGCGCTGCCCCGGCTGCGAGGGATCGCTCGAGGACGCGGCGCTCGAGGGCGCCGAGCTGAGCTGCCCGACCTGCGGCAACCACTACGACGCGCGTCGCGCCGGGCGCTGCCTCGACGCGCCGCAGCTGCAGCTCGACCCGGTCCCGCTGCTCGTCGACGACGCCGGGCTCGTGAAGGTCGCCGCCGGGGTGGGGGTCGGCTGAGCCGTGCCCTCGCGCCTCGCTCAGCTCGCGCGCGGCGCACCGGCTCCGGCCGCGTCGCCTTCCCAGGAGGCGGCGGAGTCGGCCGCGGCGCTGGGGGAGCGCTGCGACCTCTGCGGCGAGGCGGTCCCGCCCGAGCATCGCCACCTCGTCGACGTCGAGCGCCGCCGCCTGCTGTGCGCGTGCCGCGCCTGCACGCTGCTGTTCGACCGCCCCGCCGCCGGCGGCGGCCACCTGCGGCTCGTGCCGCTGGGGCGCCGGCGGCTCGAGGGCTTCGCGTTCGACGACGCCACCTGGGAGCGGTTGCGGATCCCGGTCGAGATGGCGTTCTTCTTCGACAGCAGCCCGGCCGGTCGCATCGTCGCGCTGTACCCGAGCCCGATGGGCGCGACCGAGTCGCTGCTGGCGCTGGAGGCGTGGGAGGAGCTGGCGGCCGCGAACCCGGTGCTCCACGAGCTCGAGCCCGACGTCGAGGCGCTGCTCGTCAGCCACGCCCGCGGGATGCACGAGCACTGGCGCGTGCCGATCGACGACTGCTACGAGCTGGTGGGAATCATCCGCAGTCGCTGGCGCGGGTTCAGCGGCGGCGAGGACGTATGGCGCGCGATCGCGCTTTTCTTCGATGACCTGCCCAGACGGGAGGAGACACGATGGTGAAGACCGGCAAGCCCGACGTCGCGCCGGACGCGCCGTCGCACGTGCCCGGCATCAGAACCGGCCACGAGCCCGGCGCCTACGAGCGCATGCCCGGTCACCTGCCCGATGGCCGCTCGACCGCGGCGCGCTCCACCGGGATCAACGCGCGGGCGCGCGATCCGATCGATCCCAGCATGCCGAACCTCTCGCCGCCGTGAGCAGCGGCGCGATGGGAGCCGCGGGACCGGTCGGCGCAGCGCCCGGCTTGGCCGCCCTCGGGGCTGCGCCGGAGCTGGCGTTCGCCGTCGCGGGGGTCGAGGCGCTGCGCCCGGCCGCCGCCCCGACGCTGCGCTTCGCGCTCGCGATCGACGCGGGCGGTGCTCCGATCCGCTCCGTCGTGCTCGACGTGCAGATCCGCATCTCCGCGACCCAGCGGGCCTACGCGACGGAGGAGCAGGAGGCGCTGGCGGGGCTGTTCGGCGCGCCGTCGCGCTGGGGCGAGACGCTCCGCAGCCTGCCGTGGCTGCAGGCGACGCTCGTCGTGCCGCCCTTCGACGGCACGACGGTCGCGCAGCTCGACGTGCCGTGCACGTACGACTTCGAGGTCGGCGCGGCGCAGTACCTGGCGGCGCTGCGGGACGGCACCGTCCCGCTCGAGCTGCTCTTCAGCGGGACGGTCTTCGACCTGAGCTCCGACGGGCGTCTGCGCGCGAGCCGGATCTCGTGGGAGCGCGAGGCGGCGTGCTCGCTGCCCGTGGCCGTCTGGCGCGCCGCGATCGACACGCGCTTCCCCGGCAGCGCGTGGGTCCGGCTCGACCGCACCGCCTTCGACCGGCTTGCGGCCTTCCGCGCGCGGCGCGCGCTGACGAGCTGGGAGGCGACGATGGACGCGTTGATCGACGGCGCCGAGGGGCGCGCGTGACCGCCGGCGCCGACCCGATCCGCGCGATCGCCGACGCGGTCCTCTACGAGGGCTACGTGTTGTGGCCCTACCGCCGCTCGGCCCTGAAGAACCAGCAGCGCTGGACGTTCGGCGGCGTCTACCCGCGCGCGCACAGCGAGGCGCGGGCGGCCGGCGACGACCCGTGGACGATGCAGACGCAGTGCCTCGTCGAGGGCGACGCGGCCGAGCTCGCGGTCGCCGTCGCCGTGCGCTTCCTCCACGTCGTCTGGCGTCAGGCGCTCGACGCGCGCGGCCGGCCGGTGGACGAGCTGGCGGTCGGCGGCGAGCGTCACCTGACGTGGGAGGAGGCGGTCGAGCGCGAGGTCGCGACCGCGCCGCTCACGCCCGCGCAGCTCACCGGCGGCCTCGAGGTCCCGATCGCGGTCGCGGCCGGTCACAGCGAGGAGCCGCTGCACGAGGCCGACGGGCGGCCCGCGGGCGGGCTCGTGCGCAGCTGGGAGGGGCTCGTGGGAACGCTCGCGGTGCGCGCCGAGCGGCTGGGGCCCGCGCTGCACCGCCTCACCGCGCGGATCGAGAACACGACCCCGTGGGACGGCGACGAGCGCGCTGCCGCGCTGCGACGCACGTTCTGCTCGACGCACACCGTCCTGCGCGTCTCGGGCGGCGCCTTCCCGTCGCCGACCGATCCGCCGGCGGCGCTGCGCGACGCCGCGGCGGCGTGCGAGAGCCGTGGGACGTGGCCGGTCCTCGTCGGCGAGGAGGGCGACCGGACGACGCTGCTGTCCTCTCCGATCATCCTCGAGGACCATCCGCGGATCGCGCCGGAGAGCCCCGGCGACCTGTTCGACGGCGGCGAGATCGACCAGCTGCTGATCCTCAACATCCTCAGCCTGACCGACGAGGAGAAGGCCGAGATGCGGGCCTCCGATCCGCGTGCGCGCGAGGTGCTCGAACGCACCGAGGCGCTCTCGCCCGAGCAGCTGATGCGCCTCCACGGGACGATCCGCGAGCTGCAGGTGCGGCGGCCGTGAGCACGCCCGGATGGGATGCCCTCGAGGGCCGCGCCCCCCGCGCGGTGGCGATCGGCGGGATCCTCGTCGGCCGCGGCAGCCTCGTCCACCTGCATCCGCGCGGCCGGCGCCGCGGCGACGTCTTCGACCTCGCGCTGGACGGCCGCACGGCGGTCGTCGAGTCGCTCCACGAGGAGCTCGACGGCAGCGTTCAGCTCGCCGTCGTGCTCGAGGACGACCCCGGCCGCGACCTCGGCATCGCGCGCCAGCCCGGCCATCGCTTCTTCTTCGCCGCCGACGAGGTCGAGCCGCTCGGCGCCGGCCTCGCGCCGGGCGCGCCGCAGGTGCTCGTCGCCGGCATCGGCAACGTGCTGCTGGCCGACGACGGCTTCGGCGTCGAGGTCGCGCGGCTGCTGGCGCAGCGCGAGCTGCCCGCCGGCGTCAAGGTCGAGGACTTCGGCATCCGCGGGATGGACCTCGCCTACGAGCTGCAGGACGACTGGGACGCGGCCTTGCTCGTCGACGCGGTGCCGCGCGGCAAGGCGCCCGGCACGCTCTACGTGATCGAGCCGCAGCTCGACGCCGAGGAGGGGCCGCAGGCGGTGCCGGACGCGCACGGGATGGATCCCGTTCGCGTGCTCGCGCTCGCGCGCGTGCTCGGAACGCTGCCGGCGCGCGTGCTCGTCGTCGGCTGCGAGCCGGACGTGATCCTCGCGCCCGACGACGAGCGGATCGTGATGGAGCTGAGCCCGACCGCGCGCGCGGCGGCCAGCGCGGCGGTCGAGCTGGTCGAGTCGCTGATCGGCGAGCTGATGACCGAGCTGTCGGCGGAGTCGTCCGGGAACGACGAGCAACGAGAGGAGGACGGGTCATGAAGAAGTCCGCGCCGTTGACGACGCTCGTGCTGCTGGCCGGCATCGGCCTGATGGCGAAGAGTCAGATGCCCGAGGTCCAGCGCTATCTCAGAGTCCGCCAGATGTAGGGAGGCACGATGCATCGCACGAAGGTCCGGGTCGTCGAGGACGTCCTCGACGCCAACGACACGATCGCGCGCGCCAACCGCGAGGACTTCGCGCGCGCCGGCGTGACGGTCGTCAACCTGATGAGCGCGCCGGGCGCCGGCAAGACGATGCTGCTCGAGCGGGCGCTCGACGGGCTCGCGGACGCGGGCGTCCGCGCGGGCGTGCTCGAAGGCGACGTGCAGGGCAGCTTCGACGCCGACCGGCTCTCGCTGCTGCACGTCCCCGTCACGCAGCTCAACACCGGTGCGGGCTTCGGCGGAGAGTGCCACCTCGACGCCAACATGGTGCGCTCGGCGTTGCCGTCGCTGCCGCTCGCGGAGCTCGACCTGCTCGTGATCGAGAACGTAGGCAACCTCGTCTGCCCGGCCGAGTTCCGCGTCGGGGAGGACGCGCGGATCATGGTCTGCTCCGTCACCGAGGGCGAGGACAAGCCGCTCAAGTACCCACTCATGTTCCGCGCCTGCGAGCTCGTGATCATCAACAAGGTCGACCTGCTCCCGCATCTCGACTTCGACGTCGAGCGGCTGCAGGCGAACCTCGACCAGGTCAACCCCGGCGTCGATCGGATGCTCGTGAGCGCGCGCACCGGCGAGAGCGTCGGGGCCTTCCGCGCGTGGCTCGCCGCGCTGCCGGGGCGGGCGACGGTCGCCGCGTGATGGAGCGGCTTCAGACGCCGGCGGCGGCTGCGCAGATCGCGGCCCTGCTGGCGCAGCGCACGGACGCGAACGCCGCCTTCTTCTCGCGCGAGGCCGAGTCGATCGCGCGGCTGTGCCACCGGATGGCCGAGCGCTTCGCGGGCGGCGGCCGGCTCGTCGCCTTCGGCTCCACGCCGGCCGCGCGCTCCGACGTGCGCCACGTCGCCGTCGAGTTCGTCCATCCGGTGATCGTCGGCAAGCGGGCGCTGCCCGCCCTCGGGCTCGCGGGTGAGGGCGGTCCGCTGGCGGCGCAGGTCGCGCTCGAGGTCGAGGCCGGCGACATCGCGATCGCATTCGGCGCCGAGTCCGACACGCTCGCGGCGCTGGCGGCGGCGCGCGAGCGCGGCAGCCTGACGCTCGCGTTCGTGCACGGGTCCGGCGCCGAATGGGAGCTCGTCCCCGTCGAGGCCAGCGACGCGTTCGCCCGCCAGGAGCTGGTCGAGACGGCCTACCACGTGCTGTGGGAGCTCGTGCACGTCTTCTTCGACCACCGGGGGCTGCTCGCCGGCCGCGCCACGCGCTCCCACCACGACAGCGGCGCGTCGAGCTTCCTCTACCCGTTCCTCGACGAGCGCGAGGACGACCTCGAGGCGGTCGTCGCCGACGTGCGCGCCTCGGTCCTGATGAAGGCCGAGGAGGTGTCGGCGCTGCGCGTCCAGACGCTGACCGAGCACCACGACGAGCTGCTCGCCGCCGCCGCGATGCTGCGCACGCGGCTCGATGCGGGCGGGCGACTGCTCGCGCTCGGAAACGGCGGCTCGGCGACCGACGCGATGGACGTCGTCGCCGACTTCCACGCGCCGTTCGGCGGCGGTCCGCCGCGGCGGGCGCTCGACCTGACCGAGGACGCGGCGATCCTGACCGCGATCGCGAACGACATCGGCACCGACGCGATCTTCCTGCGGCAGGTGATCGCGCACGCGCGGCCCGGCGACGCGTTGATCGCGCTCTCGACGAGCGGCAATTCGCTGAGCGTGCTGGAGGCGCTGCGCGAGGCGCGACGTCGCGATGTCGCGACGATCGCGCTCGTCGGCTACGACGGCGGCCGCGTCGCCGCGGAGGCGCTCGCCGACCACGTCGTCGTCAGCCGCTCGGAGCACATCCCGCGCATCCAGGAGGCGCAGGCGACGGCGTACCACGCGCTGCGCGCGCTCGTGGAATCGCTCGGCCAGAGGCCTCGTTCTTCCGGCGCGCGGGATTCCCCATGACGGCGACTCGCTCATCCCGCCGCGTGCGCGCCCGCGTCGAGGGGACGGTTCAGGGCGTCGGCTTCCGTCCGTTCGCCTATCGCCTCGCGCGCGAGCTGGGGCTGGCCGGACACGTCCTCAACGACGAGCGCGGAGTCCTGCTGGAGGTCGAGGGGCCGGCGGCGGCGGTCGAGGCCTGCCTCGTGCGCCTGGACGCCGACGCGCCGCCGCTCGCGCGCGTGCGGCGGATCCTGCGCGAGGAGCTGGCGCCGACTGGCGAGCGCGGCTTCGCGATCGCCGCCAGCGCGCGCGGCGGTCCGCCGCAGGCGCCCGTCGCGCCCGACACGGCGACGTGCGCGGACTGCCTCGCGGAGCTGCTCGACCCGACCGATCGGCGTCACCGCTATCCGTTCGTCAACTGCACGAACTGCGGCCCGCGCTTCACGATCGTGCGGGACATCCCCTACGACCGCCCGTTCACGACGATGGCGTCGTTCGCGATGTGCGCGCGCTGCCAGGCCGAGTACGACGATCCGCTCGACCGCCGCTTCCACGCCCAGCCGAACGCCTGCCCGGACTGCGGGCCGCGGGCGCGCCTGCTCGACGCGGAGGGCACGCCGATCGCGCACGCGGGCCTCGACGCCGTCGCGGCGGCGGCACGGGCGCTGCTCGCCGGGCGGATCGTCGCCGTCAAGGGGATCGGCGGCTACCACCTCGCCTGCCGCGCCGACGACGAGGAGGCCGTCGGCGCGCTGCGCGCGCGCAAGCGCCGCGAGGACCGCCCCTTCGCCCTGATGGTCGAGGACGTCGCGGCCGCGCGGTCGCTCGTCGCGCTGGCGCTGGCGGACGAGGCGCTGCTGTGCGCGCCGGCGCGGCCGATCGTCCTGGTGCGGCGACGCGACGACGCGCATGTCGCGGACGCGGTCGCGCCGGGGGTCGCTGAGCTGGGGCTGATGCTGCCCTACGCGCCGCTGCACCACCTGCTGCTGCGGGACGCCGGCGTGCCGCTCGTGATGACGAGCGGGAACGTCTCGGACGAGCCGATCGCCTTCGACGACGACGACGCGCTGAGCCGCCTCGCCGCGATCGCCGACCGCTTCCTCGTCCACGACCGCCCGATCGAGACGCGGACCGACGACTCGGTCGTGCGCACCGTCGAGCTCGCCGGGCGCAGGCGCCCGCTGGCGTTGCGCCGCTCGCGCGGGCAGGTGCCGGCGGCGATCGACCTGCCGCTCGCCGCCGCGCAGCCGCTGCTCGGCTGCGGCGCGGAGCTGAAGAGCACGTTCTGCCTCGCGAAGGGCGCGAGTGCATGGGTCAGCCACCACGTCGGCGACCTCGAGAACTACGAGACGCTGTGCTCCTTCCACGCCGGGATCGGGCACTTCGAGCGCCTGTTCGCGGTCACGCCAAAGCTGGTCGCGCACGACCTCCATCCCGACTACCTCTCGACCGCCTACGCGGCGGAGCGCGCGGGCGTGCGACTGGTCGGCGTGCAGCACCACCACGCGCACCTCGCGGCGTGCCTGGCGGAGCACGGCGAGCAGGGCCCCGCCGTCGGCGCGATCTTCGACGGGACCGGCTACGGGCTCGACGGCGCGGTGTGGGGCGGCGAGCTGCTGGTCGGCGGTCTCGCGTCGTTCACGCGCGGCGGGCACCTCCGCAGCGTCCGCCTCCCGGGCGGCGAGCAGGCCGTCCGCCAGCCGTGGCGGATGGCGTGCGCGTGGCTGCTCGAGGCGCTCGGCGACGATCCGGGCGTGCCGCCCGCGCTCGCCGGGCGGGTGGATCCGGCGCGCTGGGCGACGATCGCCGGCCTCGCGCGCTCCGGCTTCTGCTCGCCGCCGACCACGAGCATGGGGCGGCTGTTCGACGCGGTCGCCGTGCTCTGCGGCCTGCGTGCGGAGGTGAGCTACGAGGGACAGGCCGCGATCGAGCTGGAGGCGCTCGCGACGCGGGCCGCCGGCGGATCGCCCGCCGCGGCTGGGCGAGCGAGCGCCGGCTACCCGCTGCCGCTGCGCGCCGACGGCGTGCTCGACGCGGCCGAGACGGTGCGCGCCGTCGTCGCCGACCTCGCGCGCGGAACGCCCGCCGCCGTGGTCGCCGCGCGCTTCCACGCCGGCGTCGCGGCCGGCACCGCCGCCGCGTGCGGCACGCTCGCCGGCCGCGAGGGGCTCGACACCGTCGTGCTGTCGGGCGGCGTCTTCCAGAACCGGCTGCTGCTCGAGGCGACCGCGGCCGCGCTCGATCGCGCCGGCCTGCGCGTGCTCGTGCCCGCGCTGCTGCCGCCGAACGACGGCGGCATCGCGTTCGGCCAGGTCGCGGTTGCGGCGGCGCTGGGCGGCGACTGAGCGGCCGGGTCACGGATCGTCCAGTCGATCGTGCTCGCGCTCGAGGGATCGCTCGTGCCGCCCGCGCGGCCCCGCAATCGAGGGGTGGCACGGGGAATGGCCACGATCTAGAGTGCGTGCATGCAGACGATCTCCCCGCGCGCCGAGTTCTTCGTGCCCGACTGCTCGACGTTCTTCGAGCTGGCGCGCGGCTGCGAGGAGTCCGCGGCACGGCTCCGCACGAGCCCGTAAGGGCGAGGTCACGGTGCCCGATCGCCTGCACTTCACGGACTCCGACGAGGCCAATGCGCTGATCGCCGCCGATCCGATGGCGCTGCTGGTCGGCTTCGCGCTCGACCAGCAGGTGACGGTGCAGAAGGCGTTCAGCGGACCGCTGGCGCTGCGCGAGCGGCTCGGCGCGATCGACGCCGCGACGCTGGCGTCGGCCGAGCTCGAGCCGGTCTTCCGCGCCAGACCCGCGATCCACCGCTTCCCCGGCTCGATGGCGCAGCGCGTGCACGACCTCGCGGTGCACGTGCGCGACACCTACGACGGCGATGCCGCGCGCGTCTGGACCGACGCGGCGGACGCGGACGCGCTGCGCGCCAACCTGACCGCGCTCCCCGGGTTCGGCGAGATGAAGGTCAAGGCGCTCGGCGCCGTCCTCGCCAAGCGCTTCGACGTCGCCGCGGCCGCCGACCTGATCCCGTGGCATCCGACGCTCGGAGACGTCGACTCGGCCGAGGCGCTCGCCGGCTACCAGGCGGCCAAGCAGGTGCACAAGGCCGAATGGTCGAAGGTGCGGCCCGCCGGGCGCCCGTCCTAGACGCGGAGCGCAGCGATGACTTTTCGCGCCGGGCGCAGTCTCAGGGGGAGAGTCGAATTCCCACGTCGTCGTCGGAGGTGCAACGAATGCCGCAGATCGTGCTGATGGTCGGGACCCGCAAGGGCTGCTTCCTGCTCGAGAGCGACGGCGATCGTCGCGACTGGAGCGTCCGCGGCCCGTTCTGCGAGAGCTGGCCGATCTACCACGTCGTGCGCGACCCGGGCGCCGGCACGATCTACGCGGCCGCCGCGAGCGAGTGGCACGGCGCCGGCATCTGGCGCAGCGACGACCTCGGCGAGAGCTGGGAGCTGTCGAGCGCGGGCCTCGCCTACGACGACGGCGACCTGAGACTGTCGAAGGTCTCGGGCCTCGCGCCCGCGCACGGGCGCGTGCTCGCCGGCGCCGAGGCGGCCGGCGTGTTCGAGAGCCGCGACGGCGGCGCGACCTGGTCGCTGCTCAGCACGCTCGACGGCCAGCCGGGTCGCGGCGACTGGAACGATCCCGCCAAGCAGCCGCCGGGCCATCTCGGCCTCGCCGGACTGCTCGCGCATCCGGAGGATCCGGACCGCTTCTGGATCGTGGTGCAGGGCTACGGCATCTTCGAGACGACCGACGGGGGCGTCAGCTGGACGCCGCGCAACCGCGGGCTGCGCGCCGACTGGCCGCTCGAGGACCCCGAGATCGGCTACTGCGTGCACAAGCTCGTGATGTCGCCCGCCGACCACGACCGCCTCTACCAGCAGAACCACTGCGGCACGCATCGCAGTGACGACGCCGGACGCTCCTGGGTCGAGATCACGGAGGGCCTGCCGACCGACTTCGGCTTCGCCGCCGTCGCGCACCCGCACGACCGCGACGGCTTCTACGTGATCCCGCTCGACGGCGCCCACGACCGCTGCATGCCGGAGGGCCGCGCCGCCGTCTGGCGCACGCGCGACGCGGGCGAGAGCTGGCAGCGGCTCGACCGCGGGCTGCCGCAGCGCGACGCCCGCCTCGGCGTGCTGCGCGAGGGGATGGCGGTCGACGCGCTCGACGTGCCCGGCCTCTACGTCGGCACGAGCACCGGGCAGGTCTTCACCTCCGTCGACGAGGGCGAGCACTGGAACGAGATCGCCAGCTACCTGCCGGGGATCTCGTCCGTCGAGGTCGCGGTCATCGGGTAGCCGCTCATGGCCGACGTCCACCTGCCCGTCACGCTGCCGCCGCTGTTCGCCGGCCTGCCGCGGCGGCTCGAGCTCGATGCCGCGAGCGTCGCGGAGGCGATCGAGCGGCTCGACGAGCGCTGGCCGGGGCTCCGCGACCGGCTGTGCGAGCCCGGTCCGGTGCTGCGCCCGCACATCAACGTCTACGTCGACCGCGAGCGCGCCGCGCTCGAGACCCCGCTCGACGCGAGCTCGCGCGTCGACGTCGTCGCCGCGATCAGCGGCGGCTGACCGCGGTCGCACCCGCCGACTGCTCGGCGACGCGCGGGCCGCCTACCAGGGCGACGTCTCGTAGTCCTTCAGGAAGCAGCCCCAGAGGTCCTCGCCGGCCTCGCCGCGAACGATCGGGTCGTAGACGCGGGCGGCGCCGTCGACGAGGTCGAGCGGAGCGTGGAAGCCCTCGCCCGCGAGCCGCATCTTCGTCGGGTGCGGCCGTTCGTCGGTGATCCAGCCGGTGTCGACGGCGGTCATCAGGATCCCGTCGTCCAGCAGCTCGCCGGCGCTCGTGCGGGTCAGCATGTTGAGCGCCGCCTTCGCCATGTTCGTGTGCGGATGGCCCGGGCCCTTGTAGCCGCGGCTGAACTGACCCTCCATCGCCGAGACGTTGACGATGTACGTGCGGCGCGCGCTCGAGGCGGCGAGCGCCGCGCGCAGCCGGCTGACGAGGATGAACGGCGCGGTCATGTTGCAGAGCTGGACCTCGAGCAGCTCCATCGGGTCGACCTCGTCCACCAGCTGGATCCAGCTGTTGACCGGGTGCAGGTCGGGCACGAGGCCGCCCGCGTCGATCGCGCTGCCGGCGGCGATGCGCTCGAGCGAGGCGGAGCCGGCCGTCAGCGCGAGCGCCGAGAGCGCGCTCGGCGTCGGCGTCCAGTGGTCGCCCGTCGACTCGGTCAGGACGGCGGGGTGGGTGGCGCCGGAGCGGAAGGTGCGCAGCTCGCCGCCCGACGCGGTCCACGCCTCGGGCAGCGCCGCCGTCTCCGCCTCGACCAGCGGCGCGTACGCCTCGGGCGAGCGGCGCACCGTCTGCGCCGCGTTGTTGATCAGGATGTCGAGCGGGCCCTGCGCGGCGACCGAGTCGGCGAGCGCGACGACCTGCGCGGGATCGCGCAGGTCGATCCCCACGATGCGCAGGCGGTGCAGCCACTCGCCGCTGTCCGGCATCGCCGTGAAGCGCCGCACGGCGTCGTGCGGGAAGCGCGTCGTGATCGTCGTGTGGGCGCCGTCGCGCAGCAGCCGCAGGGCGATGTACATGCCGATCTTCGCGCGACCGCCGGTGAGGAGCGCGCGGCGGCCGGTCAGGTCGGTGCGCTGGTCGCGCCGCGCGTGGTGCTTCGCCGCGCAGGTCGGGCAGAGCTGGTGGTAGAAGGCGTCGACGTCGTGGTAGTGCGTCTTGCAGACGTAGCACGCGATCGACTCGATCCGGACGCCGGCGAGCGCGCCGCTCGCGTTCGAGCTCAGCGGCAGGCCCTGGGTCTCGTCGTCGATCCGGCCCGGCGCCCCGGTCGCCGTCGCCGCCGTGACGGCGTCGTCGTGGGCGAGGATCGACTGGCGTCTGTCGACCCGCCGCTGCTTCTTGATGCGCTTGTAGAGGCTCGCGGTCGCGCGCTGGATCGCGATCGCGTCGCGATGCCCGCTCGGCAGTCGCTCGGCCTCGGCCAGCACGCGCAGGCAGAGCTCGAGCTGCTCCGGATCGATGCTCGCTTGCGTCTCGTCGGTCAGTCCCATGCGGCGTAAGACTCTACGCAAGCGCCGTGCGTCTTCGATCGCCGGCCCCCGCCCCTACAGCTCGATCTGCGACCCCATGCTGACCGTCCGCTCGCGCGGCAGGCCGAAGTACTCGACGGGGTTGGCGGCGTTGCGCGACATCGTCACGAAGAGGCGCTTGCGCCAGCGCGCCATGCCGGGCGCCGAGGTCGCCACGATCGCGATCTGCGAGAGGAAGTAGGAGGCGCCCTCGACGTCGATGTCGCGCTCCATCCCCAGCTCGCGCGCGAGCATCAGCGTGCGGGGGACGTCGGGCGAGTCCTGGAAGCCGAAGCGCGCCGTCAGGTGGCTGATGCCGTCGTCCTCGTAGCCGAGCGGGTCGAGCACGAGCCGCTCCTGCTCGGGCACGTGCGGCACCTTCGTCGTCTCCATCGAGATGATCACGACCGCGTGGTGGACCGCGCGGAAGTGGTCGAGGCTTCCGCGCAGCGCCAGCGGCGTCGTGTCGCGCGTCGCGTTGAGGTAGACGGCCGTTCCCGGGACCCGCACGAGCGGCGGGTCCTTCGCGCGCACATGCTCGACGAACTCGCGCAGCGGCCCCTCCTGCGCGATGCGGTTCCGCGTCACGATCTCGCGGCCGCGGTTCCACGTCGTCAACGCGACGAAGACGAGCAACCCGATCCCGAGCGGGAACCAGCCGCCGTGCAGCACCTTCGTCAGGTTCGCGCCGAGGAAGGCGAAGTCGACCGTGAGGAAGAAGACGGCGCCCGCCAGCACCAGCCACAACGGTCTCTTCCAGAGCACGCGCGCGACGACGAGGAACAGCAGCGTGTCGATCGCGAGCGTTCCGGTCACCGCGATCCCGTAGGCGGAGGCGAGCGCGGCGGAGGAGCCGAAGCCGATCACCAGCAGCACGATCGCGACGTACAGCCCCCAGTTGACGCCCGGCGCGTAGACCTGCCCGACCTCCTCCTCGGAGGTGTGGCGGATCGTCAGCCGCGGCAGGAAGCCGAGCTGGATCGCCTGCTGCGTGACCGAGAAGGCGCCCGAGATGACGGCCTGGGAGGCGATCACGGTCGCGAGCGTCGCCAGCAGCACCATCGGGATCCGGCCCCAGTGCGGGATCAGCAGGAAGAAGGGGTTGTCGATCGCGCTCGGCGTGTCGAGGATCAGCGATCCCTGACCCATGTAGTTGAGCGTCAGCGCCGGGAAGACGAAGAAGAACCAGGCGCGGCGGATCGGCTCGCGCCCGAAGTGCCCCATGTCGGCGTAGAGCGCCTCCGCGCCGGTCACGGTGAGGACGATCGAGCCGAGCGAGATGAACGCGACGCCCGGGTGGTCGACGAAGAACGCGACGCCGTGGTGGGGTGAGAGCGCCTGGATGATCGACGGGTGCCCGACGATCCGCCCGAGGCCGGCGATCGCCAGCACCGCGAACCAGACGGCCATCACGGGACCGAACAGCCGGCCGATCGTGTGCGTCCCGAAATGCTGGATCGCGAACAGCAGCGTCAGCACCGCGATCGTGATCGGCAGCACCAGGTGCTCGAGGCTGGGCGCCGCGACCTTGAGGCCCTCGACCGCCGAGAGGACCGAGATCGCCGGCGTGATCATGCCGTCGCCGTAGAACAGCGAGACGCCGAAGAGGCCGGCGGCGATCAGGACGAGCTTCGCTCGCCGGCTCCTCAACGACGCTGTCTGGACGAGTGCGATCAGCGCCATGATCCCGCCCTCGCCGTCGTTGTCCGCCTTCATGATGAAGGTGACGAACTTGATCGAGACGATCACGGTGATCGACCAGAAGACGAGCGAGATGACGCCGAAGACGTCACCCTCCGTCGGCTTGATCGCGTGGTGGTCGGCGGTGAAGACCGTCTGCAGCGCGTAGAGCGGGCTCGTGCCGATGTCGCCGAAGACGATGCCGAGCGCTCCGAGCGTGAGGGCGGCCATCGCCGTCGTGCGCCTGCGAGAGCGTCTGCGCGCGGCCGCCGTCTGCTCGGCCGCGGGCGGCGGCGGCGCGGGCGGCATGCCGCTGGGTTCGATGTCGGACATCCGGCCGCGAACCCTACGGGCTGAATCGCCCGGGGGCCGACTCGGCCGATCGCGATTCGAGACCGGAACGAGACCTGAGCGGCACTGACGCGCCTCGATCCGCCTGGGACGGTGGGCCGATGCCGAAGACGACCGGAAGCCTCACGCGCGCCGCCGCGGCCATCGCGGCCGCCGCCGCCAGCATGCTCGCGCTCGCCGCGATCCCCGCCCAGGCCGCGCTCAGCAGCTGGACGGGCCTCCCCGGCCTGGGCGCCGCCAACGGCGCCAACTGGGTGCGCACCTACGCGACCGACACGCCGCCGACGACGATCTACGCCGGCACCGAGGGCGACGGGATCTACAAGACCGTCACGGACGGCCTCACGTGGTTCCCCTTCGACGCGGGGCTCGACGCCCCCGGCGCGAAGAGCGTGCGCGTGATCTTCACGAGCGGCGGCAAGGTCTACGCCGGCACGGAAGCCGGCCTCTTCGCCTCGACCGGCGGGGGGCCGTGGCAGCCGGTCGCGCAGGGGCCGGAGGACGATCCTGCGCATCCGACGAAGCTCAACGCCTCGGTGCAGGCGGTGCTGAGCGTGACCGGCGGCGGGCTGCTTGCCGGCACCGCCTTCCACGGCGTCGCGAAGAGCAGCGACGGCGGCGGCACGTGGACGCCCGCGCCGCCCGGCAACGGCATGGCCGCGGGGGAGACCGTCTGGAGCCTGACGTCGGTCGGGCCGATCGTCTTCGCCGCGACGACCGAGGGCGTGTACCGCTCCTTCGACTTCGGCTCGACCTGGTCGCTCGCGAGCGACGGCATCCCGGGCAGCGCGACCGTCCTGCGCGTGATCGCCGACGGCACGAACCCGAACATCGTCTACGCCGGGACGGCGAGCGACGGCCTCTACCGCTCGCTCAACCTCGGCATCACGTGGGCGCCGATCAACGCCGGCCTCGGGAACTCGACCGTGCGCGGGATCCAGCAGTACTCCGGCGCGACCGTCACGCGCCTCTACGCCGCGACCGGCGACGGGCTCTGGACCGGCAGCACCGGCAACGGCCCGCTGCCCGGCCCCGTCAGCTGGCGCCACGTGACCGAGAGCGGCCTCGGCGGTCACACGATCATGTGGGCGATCACGAGCTTCACGACGACGCCGGGGACGCTGCTCGCCGGCACCCAGGGGGATGGCGGCTTCGCGCTCACGTTCCAGCCGCCCGTCAACACCGCGCCGCCGAGCGTCCTCGGCACGCTGCAGGTCGGCCAGACGCCGCTCGGCTTGAACGTCGGGACCTGGTCGGGGACGCCGACGATCGACTACGACCGTCAGTGGCAGATGTGCGCCACGAGCTCGGCCGGAAGCTGCGCCGACGTCGCCGGCGAGACGCAGCTCGGCTTCACGTTGCCGGCGACCGCGCAGGGCAAGTACCTGCGGCTGAAGATCACGGCGCACAACGACTTCCCGACGCCGGGCCCGATCGCGCCGACCGCCTACAGCGCGGTCTCGGGGCCGATCACGGCGAACCCCGGCACGCTGCCGGGCGCCAACCAGCTGAGCGCGCCGTCGATCAGCGTGACCGCGCCCGGCGACCCGTCGCTGCCGGCGGTCGGCGACACGCTCCACTCGTCCAGAGGGTTGTTCAACCCCGCGGCCGACGTGGCCACGTACTTCGAGTGGCTGCGCTGCGACGAGAACGGCAGCAGCTGCGTCCCGATCTCCGGCGCGATCAACCAGGACTACAGACTCACGACCGCCGACGCCGAGATCCGCCTGCGCGTGCGCGTGAGCGGATCGAACGCGAGCGGGACGACGGCCCTGCCCGACAGCGGGGCGACGAACACGATCCTCCCCGACCCGGCGGCCGCCCTGGCGCCGCCGACGCTCGTCGGTCAGGCCGTCGTCGGCTCCTCGCTGATCGGCGGGGTCGGGACCTGGAAGAGCGAGAAGACGACGTACGAGCGGCAATGGCAGTCGTGCGATGCCGACGGGAGCGACTGCGGAGCGATCCTCGACCAGACGAGCCCGGGCTACGTCGTGCGCCCTCAGGATCTCGGCCGGCGGCTGCGCGTGCGGGTGATCGCCGACGTCAACGCCTCCTTCAGACTGCCGCTCGCGGTCGAGGCCTACACGCCGCTCAGCGCGGTCGTGACGCCCCCGCCGGGCGCCGCTCCCGGACCCGCGCCGGGACCGGCTCCCGGTCCGCCCCCGAGCCCCGCTCCGCCTCCGCCGGCGCCGGCGCCGGCGCCGAGGCCGGCGCCCGACACGACGAAGCCGAAGCTCGGGCGCGTCACGGCGAAGACGACGGGCAAGGGGACGGCATTGAGCGTTCGCCTCTCGGAGGGCGGCTCGCTGGCCGTCGTCGTGCAGCGCGCGGGGGCCGGGCACCTGAGCGGGCGCCGCTGTGTCGCCGGCCACAAGCGCCGCGCGAAGGCGTGCACGCGCTGGAGCACGGTCGGAAGCCTGTCGCGGCGCGGCCTGCGCGCCGGCGCGACGACGATCGTGATCGGCCACAAGCTCGACCGCAAGACGCTGAAGAAGGGCAGCTACCGCGCACGGCTGACGCCGCGGGACGCGGCCGGCAACGTCGGCGCGACGAAGACGATCGCGTTCAAGGTCCGGTGAATCGGCCTGGCGGCCGAGCCATCGGGAGTTGGCCTGGCGGCCAACTCCCGGTGAATCCGGTCGATTGGCGTGGATCGGCCCGCGGCCGATCCATTCGAAGTTGGCCTGGCGGCCGACTCCCGGAAATCGAGTGGATCGGGCCGCCAGTCGATCCACTGATGTCCGGTGTGCCGCTTGCTGCTGCTGCCGGCGTCGCGTAGGGTCGGTCCAAGAGTGGCCGGAGAACTCCGGCCGCGCAAACGCGAGGAGGAGGATCGAATGCGATCCATCCGACGTGAGGACACGCCGGTGGTCGTCGAAGGCGACGGCGTCGAGCTGCGCACGACTCCGATCGGCGGCGAGCTGAGCGTCGCGTTCGTGCGTCTGCCGGCGGGAGCGGATCTCGGGCCTGGCCTCAAGGGAATGCCCAACGACTTGTGCCCATGCCCGCATTGGGGATACATGCTCAGCGGGCGGCTCAAGATGCGCACCGAGGACGGCGACAAGGTCTATGAGGCGGGCGACGCCTTCTACTGGGGCCCCGGCCACGCGCCCGCGGCGCTCGACGACTGCGAGTACGTCGACTTCTCGCCGACGCACCAGTTCAAGGAGGTGCTCGACCACCTCACGAGTGGCGCCGCGGCGTCGGCCTGACCCCGCCACTGCGCCGAGGTCCGCGTGGATCGGCCTGCGGCCGATCCATTGGGAGTTGGCGTGGATCGGCCTGCGGCCGATCCATTGGGAGTTGGCCTGGCGGCCAACTCCCGCTAAATCTCCAGTCGCGAGTCCTCGAGGTCGAGGTCGCGCTCGATCCGGTGCATCACGTCGTCGTTGATGCGGCCCTCGCTGCGCAGCTCGATCACCGCCCGGCGTTGCGCCTCGAGGATCTCGCGCTGCAGTCTCTGGTAGCCGATCGAGCGCTCCTCGAAGGCGCCATCGGGGCCGTCTCTGTAGCGCGACTGGAAGCGGCGGGAGCGGTAGTCCATCAGCTGCCGCGCGCGATCGGCCGTCTCGTCGCGGACCCAGTCCTCCGTCTGCAGCTCGTCGATCCGCTCGATCGCGGCCTGCGCGGCGAGCATCCGCGCCCTCGCCTCCTCGCGCTCGCTCGTGCCGTCCTCCTCGATTGCGAGCAGCGGGATCAGCAGCGGCAGCGTCAGGCCCTGCACCAGCAGCGTCACGAGGATCACGCAGAGGGTCAGGAAGACGATCAGCTCACGCCCGGGGAAGGCGGCGCCGCTGTCGAGCGTGAACGGGATCGCGAGCGCGGCCGCGAGCGAGACCGCGCCACGCATCCCCGTCCACGAGATCAGCACGAGCGATCTCCAGTTCGGTCGCGAGCCGGGCTCGTGTCCCGGTAGCAGCCGCACGGCGACCGGCGCGGCATAGGAGAGCGCGAAGACCCACACGATCCGCGTCGCGATCACGACCACGCTGACGAGCGCGCCGTAGCCGAGCAGCGTCGAGGCCGAGAAGCCCGAGAGGTCGTCGAGGATCCGATGGAGCTGCAGTCCGAGCAGCATGAACAGCGTCGCGTTGACGACGAACACGAGGATCTGCCAGACCGGGAAGGTCTGCAGCCGCGTGCTCGGCGAGGCCAGCCACGGCGCGTTCCACCCGAGCCAGATGCCGGCCGTCACGGCCGCCAGCACGGCCGAGACGCCGAGCTTCGCGGCCGGCAGGTAGGCGAGGTAGGCGGTCACGATCGAGATCGTGATCTCGGTCGGCGGATCGTCGATGCGACGGCGCACCTCCGCGACGACGAAGCCGACGACGAGGCCGATCGCGATCCCACCGGCCGCGTTCAGGAGGAAGCGGCCGCCCGCGTCGAGCAGCGAGAAGCTGCCGCTCGTGACCGCGATCACCGCGACCTTGTAGAGGACGAGCGCGAGCGCGTCGTTGACGAGGCTCTCGCCCTCGACGATCGTCACGACGCGGCGTGGGACGTGGAGGCGGTTGAGGATCGAGGTCGCCGCGACCGGGTCGGTCGGCGAGACGACGGCGCCGAGCACGAACGCCGCCGCCCACGAGAGGTCGCCGATCACGAGGTGGGCGACCACGCCGACGGCGAGCGTCGTCACCAGCACGAGGCCGACGGCGAGCGCCGAGATCGGCTTCACGCTCTCGCGCAGGTCGCGCAGGGAGGAGAAGAAGGCGGCCGCGTAGAGCAGCGGCGGCAGCAGCACGAGTAGGACGATGTCGGGGTCGAGCCGCACCACCGGCACGCCGGGGACGAAGCCGAGCGCGAGCCCGCCGAGCACGAGCAGGATCGGGTACGGCAGCCGCGAGCGGTACGCCACCACCAGCAGCATGGCAACCGCCACGAGGATGCCCCAGACCGTCAGCTCGGCTTCCTGCATCCGCCCGAGTATCCGCCACGCCGCAAGCCTGCGCCGGCCGCCTGCCGCATGCCGGTTCCCGGCAGTCCGCGTTCGAACGCCACCGTCGCGCCTCGAGCGTCGCCCGCGTCACGGTGACGGTTTCACATCGGCGCTACGAGACGTTCACGTTCACGGTGACGTACGCCGGCGACCACGGCGAAGCCAGCCCGAGATCGTGGAATCAATCATCCAGGCGGCGCCTCGATCGCGATGTCCCGGTCCCGCGACGCCTCGTCGTCGCGTGACCGGCGGTCGCGAGCCGGACCGTCGTCGCCGTCGTCGTCGCCGCGCCGCTCCCGAGCCAGCCGCGACGGCCACCAGACCCGCGCGCCGACGTCGAAGACGAGCGCGGGCACGAGGATCGAGCGCACGACGAAGGTGTCGAGCAGCACGCCGAATGCGATCACGACGCCGACCTCCGTCAGCGAGACGAGCGGCAGCACCGCGAGCGCGCCGAACGTGCCGGCGAGCACGATCCCGGCGGACGTGATCACCGTGCCGGTGACGGCGAGGCCGCGCAACATCCCCTCGCGTGTGCCGAAGCGGTGCGTCTCCTCCCGCACTCGCGCCATCAGGAAGATGTTGTAGTCGATCCCCAGCGCGACGAGGAAGACGAAGCACAGCAGCGGCAGCGACGGATCCTCGCCCGGGTAGTTGAACACGTGGTTGAAGACCACGATCCCGAACCCGAGCGCGGCCGCGAAGGAGACGATCGTGCTGAGCACGAGCAGCAGCGGCGCCAGCAGCGCCCGCAGCAGCAGCGCCAGGACGAGGAAGACGACGACGAGCGCGACCGGGATGATGACGAGGTTGTCGCGCGTCGCGGACGTGCGCAGGTCGTACTCCGCGGCGGTCTGGCCGCCGACCAGCACCTGCGGCCCGGCCGCCGCCTTGAGGATCGTGCGCAGCCGCGGGATGTCCTCCTGCGCGGCCTTGCCGTAGGGGTCTCTGCGCAGCACCGCCTCGATCCGCACGCCGGGCGGCCCGACCTGCGCGCCGGCGACCCGCGCGACCAGCTCCGGGTGCGCGGCCAGCGCCGCGCGCACGGCCGGGACCTTCGCGCGGTCGGGCACGATCACGTCGACGGGGGCGGAGGAGCCGGCGGGGAAGTGCTGCGAGAGCAGCGCCTGGCCCTGCACCGCCTCGACCTTGCCGCGGAAGCCGTTGGCGCTCGTGAGGCCCGTGTTCACGTCGAGGATGCCGGCCGCCATGATCAGCAGCACGACGGCGCCCGTGACCCAGACGCGCCGCGGATGGACGCGGATCCGCTCGCCGATCCGCCGCCAGGGACCGTGCGTCACGTCGGTGCCGCTGTCGCCGACGTGCGGGATCAGCGGCCAGAAGGCGCGGCGGCCGAAGACGCCGAGCAGCGCCGGCAGCAGCGTGAGCATGAAGACGGCGGCGATCGCGACGCCCATCGCACCGATCGGACCGAGCCCTGAGGTGCCGTTGACCTGCGCCAGCAGGAGCGTCAGGAGCGCCAGCACGACCGTCAGCGCGGAGGCGAAGATCGCCGGGCCGGCGGTGCCGAGCGCGCGCCGCAGCGCCACGTGCTTGTCCTCCGCGTGCCGCAGCTCCTCGCGGTAGCGGGAGACCAGCAGGAGCGCGTAGTCGGTGCCGGCGCCGAAGACGAGCACCGGCAGGATCCCGCCCGACTGCCCGTTGATCGTGACGCCCGCCTGGGCCAGCAGGTAGCCGATCCCGCGCGAGGTCCCCTCCGCCATCAGGACCGTGAAGAACGGGATGATCCAGAAGATCGGCGAGCGGTAGATGATGATCAGCAGCAGCAGCACCAACCCGCCTGCGACCAGCAGCAGCTGCCCGTTGATGTTGCCGAAGACCTTGATCGCGTCGAGCGAGTAGCCGGCCGGGCCCGTGACCTTCACCTGCAGTCCGTCGACGGTGCCGCTGGCGCGGTTGCGGACCTCCTCGACCGCCTTTCTGAAGCGATCCGAGTCGCTCGCTCTCACGGTGATGTCGACGACCATCAGCGCGGCCTGGCCGTCGGGCGAGATCGTCGGTGGCGACGGCAGTCCGACGCCGTTGGACCGGTCACGCGAGAGCGCGGCGCGATCACGGGCGATCACGGCGCGGTCGGCGGCCGTCAAGCGCCCGTCCTGACGCGCGAAGACGATCACTGCGGCGGCGACGTCGCCGTGGTCGAAGCGCTTGTTCAGCTCGAAGACCTTGACCGACTCGGCGCCGCCGGGGAGGAACGAGGTCGTCTCGTTCTTCTGCGCTCTGTCGAACTTGCCGGCCTGCGAGGCGAGGCCGCCCGCGATCACGAGCATCACGACGAGGACGACCCACTTGGCGCGGCGCCCGGAGGTGACCATCAGCGCGCGGGCGAGGCGACCGCTCGGCGGGGAAGGCGGAGGCTCGGGCGGCGCGGCGCTCGTCGACATTGCCGGCACTCTATGACGAGATGGCACTGAGTGTCAATATTTCCTGCGGTGCGTGGCATAATCGAAGGGCGATGTCATCGGCCGTGCCTGCCCCAGCGGATCCAGCGCCCGCGCCGCTCTCGCTGCGGGAGCGCAACCGCGAGCGCGTGCTGGAGGAGATCTCGGCCGCCGCCCAACGGCTCTTCCTCAAAGACGGCTTCGCCGCGACCTCGGTCGAGCGGATCGCGCAGGAGGCCGGCGTCAGCCCGCGGACGCTGTTCCGCCACTTCCCCTCGAAGGAGGACGTCGTCTTCCACCGCCACCGCAAGGCGGTCGAGGCGATGCGCGCCGCGCTCGCAGCGACGCCGCCCGAGGTGCCGGCCTTCCAGGCGATCGACGACGCGGCCGGCGTCGCGTTCGCGCCGTTCGTGCGCGAGACGATGAGACTGCTGCGCCGCGAGCCGGTGCTGCTCGCCCGTCTCGACGAGCTCGGCCGCGAGATGGAACGGGCGATCGCCGACTTCCTCGCCGAGCGTGCCGGCGGCGGCGAGCAGGCGCAACGCGACGCCGCGCTGCTTGCCGGCGCGATCGCCGGCACGATGCGTACCGCACGCCGGCAGGCGCTCGTCTCGGGCGTCCGCTGGGACCCGGCGTCGTTCGCGCGGGCCTGGGAGCTGCTCGCGCCGCTCGCCCCGGACCGCGAGAGCGCGGACGCGGCGCAGCGCTCGTGTCCCGATTCGTAGGTTCGGGCGCAGTGTGCGGGATGCACGGGTGTTGGCTGGCGTTCGCCGGCGGCCTGCCTCGTACTCGACGTACTCGGCCGGCCGTCGGCGGGCGCCAGCTGCATGCGGGCGCCCGGAAACCGTCACCGAACTTCGGAATCGGGACACGAGGGCGTCGGCGACGCGGCGGCGGACGTCGGGTCCGGGCGCTCCTGCCCGTCAGCCCCACGTGCCGGTGAGCTTCACCCCGAGCGCGCGGATGATCTTCTGGTGGCCCTTGCGCTGGACCTCGAACTGCACGGTCTCGGCGGCGCGTTGCAGGTTCACCAGGACGTAGTCCGCGCCCTGCCCTTCCATCGTGTCGGAGTCGCCCGTGAACGTGTGACAGCGCCGGTCGCCCGAGGCCTGCACGTCCGCGCGCGCCCAGTCGAGGATCGCGGGCTCGAGCGTCAGGCCCGTGCCGCGCGCGAGGTGCTGCGGGAAGATCAGCACGCGACCCGCCGTGACGGTGAGGAGGTTCGACGTCCGGAACCTCCGCTCGAGGCTGCCCCGGCGCAAGAGGCGCCGCAGCCCCCAGAACGTGCTTCCAGCATGACGCGGGAAGATGACCTGCGCCGCCTCGGCGGGCTCGTCGAGCACCGCGGCGAGGTGTTCGTCGTAGTCGGTCGGCATCACGCGACTCTATCCGGCTGGCCGTGCCCGCGCCGGAGGTCGGGTGGTTGAATGTGCGCCGGCGTCGCGTTCCGCGGATCGCCACGCCGTACGCCGACTGACACGTTCATGAGCGACCCCTACCGCCTCCACCGGTTCGTCGACGCCCAGGACCAGGCGCATGCCTACGAGCGTGCGCTGTGCGAGTTGCGGGCCGCCCGCAAGAGGAGCCACTGGATGTGGTTCGTCTTCCCCCAGATCGCCGGCCTCGGGCACAGCCCGATGGCGAAGACCTATGCGATCTCCTCACTCGCCGAGGCGAAGGCCTATCTCGACCACCCCGTGCTCGGCCCCCGCCTGCTCGAGTCCGCACGTGCGCTCGCTCGCAGCTCGGGGCACACCGCCGGCGAGATCCTCGGCGAGACCGACGCGACGAAGCTGCGCTCCTCGATGACGCTGTTCGCCCGCGCCGCACCCGAACAGCCGCTGTTCCAAGAGATCCTGGACCGGTACTTCGGCGGCGACGCCGACACCGCGACGGAGCAGCGCCTCTGACCGATCCCCCCGGGGCGCGGTCGGTCACAGGCGCTCGTCGAGTCGGATCGCGACCGGCCCGATGAGTTCGCGGCATCACGCCGGTCTCATGTGGAAGACGCCGACGACTGGGAGGACGCGATGAGCAGCCATGCCGACGAGGAGATGCAGGGCGGGGCGAGAGCGGCCGACGGGCTTCCGACGCTGTACGTCTGTCACGGCGACGAAGGCGGACCGCGGGTTCATCCCTGTCGCCGCGCGCAGGAGGCGCTGCACGAGGCGGGGATCGAGTACGCGAGAGTCCTCGCCGGCCACGGCCACCCGATCCCGTTCCTGCGCAGAGGCTCGCGGGAGGCGCTGCGGGAGGCGACCGGAGACGTGAAGCTCCCGACGCTCGTGCTCGCCGACGGCACGGTCATCGCCCACTCGAAGGCGATCCTGAGGTGGATCTCGCAGCAGCGTTGAGGCGCATCCGAACCGCCGCGGCCCACCCGCTCCGTCACCTCACCTCGCCAACGACGCCTCCAGGGTGATCTCCGGCACGCCCGCAAGCGCGCGGCTGA
>JAOPZA010000101.1 GCA_025964325.1 Conexibacter sp. | reverse complement strand
GCGCCGATCGGCGCCCGCCCGCCGCAGCCCGCTGAGAGCGCGCCGCCGCGTGCGGCGCGAGGCGCCGTCAGGCGACGCGCGGCGCCGCTCTCGGCGCCTCGACTCGCAGCCCCAGCTCTCGCAGCTGCGCGGCGTCGACCGGCGCCGGCGCACCGGTCAGCGGATCGGTCCCGCTGGCCGCCTTCGGGAAGGCGATCACGTCGCGGATCGACTCGCGGCCGCCGAGGATCGCGACGATGCGGTCGACGCCCATCGCGATCCCGCCGTGCGGGGGCGCGCCGTAGTGCAGCGCGTCGAGCAGGAAGCCGAAGCGCGCCTGCGCCTCCTCGGGGCCGATCCCGAGCAGGTCGAGCACTCGCTCCTGCACCTCCGGCGTGTTGATGCGGATCGAGCCGCCGCCGATCTCGCTGCCGTCGAGCACCAGGTCGTAGGCCCGCGACCGCAGCGAGCCGGGATCGTCGAGGTCGCCGGTCGGCGCGGTGAAGGGATGGTGCAGCGGCTGCCAGCCGCCCGTCTCCTCGTCACGCTCGAACATCGGGAAGTCGACGACCCAGAGCGCATGGTGCAGGCCCGCGGGCACGAGCCCGAAGCGGCGCCCCAGCTCGAGCCGCAGCTCGCCGAGCGCCTGCGCGACGACCCCGGGTCGATCTGCGACGATCAGCAGCAGGTCACCGGGCGCGCCGCCCAGCCGCTCCGTCACGGCGGCGATCTCGGCGGGCGTGAGGAACTTCGCGATCGGCGAGCGCCACGTGCCGCCCTCCTGCACGAACGCCCACACGAGCCCTCTCGCGCGGAAGCGTCTGACGAGCTCGGTCAGCGCGTCGAGCTCGGAGCGCGGCAGCTCGCGCCGGCCGGCGTTGATGCCGCGCACGACGCCGCCGGAGGCGAGCGCGCCGGCGAAGACTCTGAACTCGGAGCCGGCGAGCGCCTCGCCGACGTCGGCGATCTCGAGGCCGAAGCGGGTGTCGGGTCTGTCGGAGCCGTAGCGCAGCAGCGCCTCGTCGTAGGGCATCCGCGGCCACGGCGCCGGCGGCAGCTCGAAGCTCTCCTCCGCGAAGACGGCGCCCATCACGGCCTCCATCGTCTCGATCACGTCGTCCTCCTCGACGAACGAGAGCTCGAGGTCGAGCTGCGTGAACTCCGGCTGGCGGTCGGCGCGCGAGTCCTCGTCGCGGAAGCAGCGGGCGATCTGGTAGTAGCGCTCGATCCCGCCGATCATCAGCATCTGCTTGTAGAGCTGCGGCGACTGCGGCAGCGCCCAGAAGGCGCCGGCCTCGACGCGCGAGGGGACGAGGAAGTCGCGCGCGCCCTCCGGCGTCGAGCGCGTCAGGATCGGCGTCTCGACCTCGAGGAAGTCGCGCTCGTTCAGCACCGAGCGCATCGTCGAGACGACGCGGTGGCGGAGCGCGAGCGCCTCCTGCATCGTCGGGCGGCGCAGGTCGAGCGGGCGGTGTCTGAGCCGCAGACCCTCGTCGATCGGGCCCTCCTCGTCGATCGGGAAGGGCGGCGTGTCCGCGCCCGCGAGGACGACCAGCTCGTCGACCGTCAGCTCGACCTCGCCGGTCGGCAGGTTCGGGTTGACGTTCGCGGGATCGCGGCGCGTGACGATGCCGGCGGCGCTCAGCACGTGCTCGGAGCGCAGCGCGTGCGCGGCGGCATGCGCCTCCGGCGCGCGGTCCGGGTGGAAGACGAGCTGGACGATGCCGGAGCGGTCGCGCAGGTCGATGAAGATCAGCCCGCCATGGTCGCGGCGGCGATGGACCCAGCCGGCCACACGGGCCGGTCGATCCGCGCGCGCGGTGGTCAGCTCGCCCGCCCATGCGTCGCGGTACGGGTTCGCGCGGGGCGTCTTCACAGCGTCTTCTCCATTCGCAGGACGAGCGGGATCACACGGGTCGGCTCGACCTCGTCCTGCTTGCCGGATTCCATGTCCTTGAGCGTCGCGTGCTCGTCGCCGACGACCGCGACGAAGCGCGCGCGCAGGCGGTCGGCCTGCTTCAGCTGGCCCTTCAGCGAGCGGTCGGCGAGCTCGACCTGCGCGCTCAGTCCGGCGCGGCGGGCTTCGCGCGCGATCCCGAATCCGGTGCGCCGGCCGGCCGGCGTCTCGTAGGCGACGAACAGGTCGACGACGGGCGGCGCGACCGGACGTCTGTCGGTCGCGAGCAGGATCCGCTCGATCCCGGCGGCGAAGCCGACGCCCGGCGTCGGCGGGCCGCCGAGCTGCTCGATCAGGCCGTCGTAGCGGCCGCCGCCGGCGACGCCGCTCTGCGCGCCGAGCGCGTCGCTCGTGAACTCGAAGAGCGTGCGCGCGTAGTAGTCGATCCCGCGCACGAGCGTCGGGTCGATCTCGTACGCGAGGTCGGCGTCGTCGAGCAGCGCGCGCACCTCGGCGAAGTGCTCGGCGTCCTCGCCCGTCAGGCGGTCGAGCAGCAGCGGCGCGCCTCTCATCACCTCGCGCGTGCCGGCGTGGTCGGCGTCGAAGGCGCGCAGCGGGTTGAGGTGGATGCGGCTGCGGACCTCGTCGGAGAGCCGGTCCTCGTTCGCGCGCAGGTACGCCTGCAGCTCCTCGCGGTAGTCGGCGCGCGTCGCCGGCGTGCCGAGGCTCGCGAGTCGCAGGCGCACGTCGTGCACGCCGAGCGTCTCGAGCAGGTCGGCGAGCAGCAGGATCACCTCGGCGTCCACGACCGGCTCGGCCGAGCCGATCGCCTCCGCCCCGACCTGCCAGAACTGGCGGTAGCGGCCGGCCTGCGCGCGCTCGTAGCGGAAGAAGCTGGACAGGTACCACAGCCGCACCGGCTGCGGCAGTCTCTGCATGCCGTGCTCGAGGTAGGCGCGCGCGATCGGCGCGGTGCCCTCGGGGCGCAGCGTCAGCGAGCGTCCGCCGCCGTCCTCGAAGGTGTACATCTCCTTCTGCACGATGTCGGTCGATGCGCCGACGCCGCGGGCGAACAGCTCGGTCGCCTCGAAGGCCGGCGTCTCGATGCGCCCGTAGCCGGCGCCGCCGAGGATCCGTCGCGCCGCGTCCTCGACCGTCTCGCGCCGGGCCGCCTGATCGGGCAGCACGTCGTACGTGCCGCGGGGCGCCTGCAGCTTGGAGCTGCTCATGACGCTACCGCGCCGCGAGAGCGAGCCTCTGGCGAGTTCTCGCACGGAACCCGAGGCCCCTGGCCGAGCGGTTCCGCGCTCACTGGGCGAGGTCGTGGAGGAACGGGTTGCTCGCGCGCTCGCGCCCGAGCGTCGTCTCGCCCATGTGCCCCGGGTAGACGACCGTCTCCGGCGGATGGGCCGCGAGCAGCGTCGAGATCGACCGCAGCAGCGTCCCGTGGTCGCCGCCGGGCAGGTCGGTGCGGCCGATCGAGCCCTGGAACAGCACGTCGCCGGAGAAGATCGCGGGCTGCTCCGGAGCGCCCGCCAGCGCCCACGTCACGTGGCCGGGGCTGTGGCCGGGCGTGAAGAGGACCTCGAAGTCGAGGCCCGCGAACGAGAGCCGCTCACCGCCCTCGACGAGGTGCTCGGGCTCGTAGCCGTCGAACGGGCCGAAGCCCGGCCAGGGCACGTAGCTCATGACGTTGACGAGCATGTCGCGTTCGAGCGCCGGGCAGTAGACGGGAGCGCCGGTACCCCGCGCGAGCGGCGCGACGGCGCCGATGTGGTCGAAGTGGCAGTGCGTCAGGAGGATCGCCTCGACCGTCACGCCGAGCTCGTCGATCGTCTTCGTCAAGCGCTCCGGCTCGTCGCCGGGATCGAACACGACGGCGCTCGACGAGCCCTGCGGACGGACGATGTAGCAGTTCTCCTGGACCGGCCCGACGACCAGCGCGTGGACGTCGATCACGCGCCGTCCTTCTTGGTCGCGGCCTCCTCCGCCTTCTTGCGCTGGCGGCGGCGGTACATGTAGAGATCGGTGTAGTAGCCCATCGGGACGTAGACCGCGAGCATGAACGCGGCGATCAGGATCTTCGGGCCGATCCCCTGGTTCTTGAAGAACAGCAGCAGCACGACGAAGAAGAAGACCGTGGCGATGCCGGCGCGCTGGAGCGCGCCCTGCCACGTCGGCGGCGTGTTGAGGCGCGCCTCGCGGCGTTCGGCGGCGCTGGCCGCTCTCGTGCCCGATCTCGCTCTGCGCTCGTCCGCGGTCGGCTTGCGGCCGGTGCGACCGCGCGCGGAGACCGTTCCCGCGGCGGTGCCGCGGTGCTTCGTCTGGCGCTTCTTCTTCGTCTGGGCCATGGTGCTGTGGAGCTTAGTCCGTTACCGGGAAATTGAGTACGCGAATCGGCGCGTCGCGCAGCCAAGCGGCGATGTCCGCCACGGCGTCGCGATAGAAGACGGCGTAGGTCGCGCGCGTGACGTAGCCGAGGTGCGGCGTCAGGATGGTCCGCGGCAGCGTGCGCAGCGGATGGTCGGCCGGCAGCGGCTCGACGTCGAACACGTCGAGGGCGGCCCCGGCGAGCCGGCCGGAGCGCAGCGCCTCGATCAGCGCCGGCTCGTCGACGATCGGCCCGCGCGAGGTGTTGACGAGCAGCGCGCCGGGCTTCATGCGCGCCAGCTCCTCCGCGCCGATCAGGCCGCGCGTCCGATCGCTCAGTCTCAGGTGGATCGTCACCACGTCGGCGCGCGACAGCAGCTCGTCGCGGTCCGCGACCGCGCTCACGCCGGCGGCCGCGGCGACGGCCGGATCGAGGTTCTGGCTCCACGCGATCGTCTCCATCTCGAACGCCTGCGCGACGCGCGCGACGCGCGTCCCGAGGCGGCCGAGCCCGACGATCCCGAGCGTGCGGCCCGCGAGGTCGATGCCGACCGTCTCCTGCCAGCCGCCGTCGCGCACGCTGCGGTCCTCGCGCGGGATCTGCCGCGCGAGCGCGAGGATCAGCGCCCACGTCAGCTCGGCCGTCGCCGTCACGACGCCGCCGGTCCCGGCGACGACGATCCCGCGTTCGCGCGCCGCGTCGAGGTCGATCGCGACGTTGCCCATGCCGGTCGTGACGAGCAGCCGCAAGCGTGGGAGGCGCGCGAGCAGCGCGCGCGGGAACGGCGTGCGCTCGCGCATCGCGACGATCACGTCGAACGGCGCGAGTCGGTCGACGAGCGCGTCCTCGTCGGCCTCGGCGATGTGGTCGTGGAAGATCGTCAGCTCGACCGCGTCGCCGAGCTCGTCCCACGGACCGCTCTCCCGCGCGACGGACTGGTAGTCGTCGAGCACGGCGACGTTCACGGCCATGGGGCCCATCATGTCAGCGCGGGGCCGCCGTCGGCGAGCCGCCCGACCGTCACGCCGGTCCGTCGAGCACGCGCTCGATCAGATGGCGAGCGGGATCGAAGCCGGGGATCGGCAGATCGGGCGGAAAGCCGTCGAACGCCGCCTGCGGCGCGAGGCCGACGAGCTCGGCGCCGGCGACCGGCGCGTGCCGGCGGACGGCGGCGACGACCTCGTGCAACGGCGTCCGGACCGGGTCCTCGACGTTCATCGAGACCTGGACCCGGCCCTGGCGCTCGAGTGCGAGCCCGATCGCCCTGAGCCCCGGCAGGCCCTCGCCGCCGCCCTCGCGGATCGCGACGGCGATCTCGCGCGCGGTCGCGAGCGTCGCGGGCGGCGCCAGCACGAGGTTGAAGGCGACGAGCGGCGGGCGCGCGCCGACGAGCGTCGCGCCCCCGTGTGGATGGAGCACGGCCGGTCCGAAGTCGGGCTCCAGCTCGCCGCTCGTGAGCCGGCGCGCCAGCTCGTCCGGTCCGCCGCGCCGGATCTCCGCGCGGGTGCGCCCCTGGGCGAGCGCGCCGTAGAGGAAGCACGGCAGCGCGAGCTCGTCGGCGAGCAGGTTGCCGAGCAGCAGCGCCTCGGCGCAGGCGGCGCCGCGCTCGCCCGGCGTGCGGTGGACGATCGGGGCGACGTCGACGGCGCCGACCTTCGGGTGGACGCCGGCGTGGTCGCGCAGGTCGATGCGGCGCAGCGCCTCGCGCGTGCCGGCGAGCAGGGCCGGCGCGAGCGCGCCCGGCGCGCCGGCGAGCGAGACGACGGAGCGGTTGTGGTCGGCGTCGCGGTGGACGTCGAGCAGGCGCACGCCGTCGTGGTCGGCGAACGCCGAGGCGATCGCGTCGATCGCCGCCTCGTCGCGACCCTCGGAGACGTTCGGGACGGCGAGCAGCATCGCGGAGGGCGGCCGGTTCGCGGGCGCGGGCCCGGGCAGCCGCGCTAGAGGACCCAGCGGCCGGCGTCGAGGACGCGCGTGCCGCCGACGTCGAGCGTCGGCTCGAGCACGACCACGTCGAGGTGGATCGGCACCGAGACGGTGCCGCCGATCCCCGCGCTGGCGCCGAACGCGACGTGGATCGTGCCGAGGATCTTCTCGTCCTCGAGCACGTTGCCGGTCAGCGTCGCCGCGTCGTTGGTGCCGACGCCGAGCTCGGCGATGTTCGTGCCGAGCGGGCCATGCGCCTGGAGACGCGCGATGAACTCGGGCCCGAGCGGGCCCTCGGCGCTCGTCAGGTGGCCGTCCTCCACCGTCACGAGGACCGGCTCCGGCGAGATCCCGAGCGGGGCGAGGCTCGTCGCGGCGAGCCGGCCGGAGCCCGTCCGCGGAGCGATGAAGCCCTCACCGGCGGGCAGGTTGCCGAACGCGCCCGGTGCCGTGATGTCGCCGAAGTCGGGGACGCCCCGACGGCCGCTGAGGTCGAGCGTGAGGTCGGAGCCGTTCGGGCAGCTGATGTGCGCGTCGTCGGCGCGGTCGAGCAGCTCGGTGATCGCCTGCGTTCGCGCCCTCAGCGCGTCGAAGTCGACGTCCATCACGCGGGCGAGCATGTCGGCGGTGACGCCCGGGAGCGTCGCGCCGCGCACGCCCGCGTCGGACGCCGCCTTGCGCGCTCTCGTGTGCGAGAGCGACCTCGTCGTCGGGGCGAGGAAGGCGTCGGCGCCGAGGAGCGCGCCCGCGATCGGGGGCGGCGGCTCGGTGCCATCGTTCTCGCGCTCGTCCATCAGCGCGAGGACGGCGTCGGCGCCGAGGCGCGCGGCGACGTCGCGCATCGCCTCCCCCAGCTGTCGCGACCGCGGGTCGGCGATCACGAGCACGTTCTCGCCCGGCCGCACCGCGAGGCAGCGACCGACGACGGTCTGGATCGCGCGGTCGAGGGCGTCGTTCGACATCGGCGGGAAGCTACACCTCGGACGGGTCGCCTGCGGCGCGCCGTCGATCGTCGCCGGCCGTCGCGCGTCCGGCGACCATCGCTACAATCCGCGCCTCCCCGCCGGAGTAGCTCAGCTGGTTAGAGCAGCGGAATCATAATCCGCGTGTCGGGGGTTCGAGTCCCTCCTCCGGCATCTGCAAAGCTCCTGCGAGGGCAGGAAAACCGGACAGCGGCGCGGCTGTCCTCCACTCGCGGATTTCCTCAGCGATTTCCTCAGCGGCCCGCGCGACGGTCGCGCGGCCCCTTTCGTGCCTCTAACGTCGAGGCAACAGCCCGGCCCTCGGCCAGGCTCCACCGATGCGCCAGTGGCGCGCCGGCCTGGACCACAGTCGAGAGGCCAACTGGGGGCGAACATCGGCCGGCAGGCATCTCTGAGGAACATGCCGCCCCACCCACCCCGCAGGTCCGGATCAGGCCCCTAGTCGACCGACACGAGAAGCGTTCGGCACTAGTCCGTGGCCGTCGCTGGCCCAGGGGACCAGCCCAAGGGGCGGCCGAGCGCAGACCAAGGTCAAAGGAGTCGTAGATGAGCTCCCACGTCACACATCAGAGTCCTTTCAACAGCCAAGTCATTCGTCTTGCTGACTCCCCGCTCCGAGACGCATCGTACGTCGCGGCGCGCCTGGGCATCTCACAAAAGTCGGTGCTCCAGTACGCGCGCGAAGGCCGTCTCCCGTGCATTCGCATCGGAAAGCACGTCCGCTTCGTCCTCTCGGACATCGAAGCGGCCCTCGGGACCATGCGCTCGACTGCGGCGCGATAAGCCCCGACCCTCCGCGCGAAGATCACGCCGAGTCCCAGGGGGTGAAGTCGATCCCTGAAGGCTCCTTGCCATGCAGAAGGTCGAGGGTTCTAGTCCGTTCATCCGCTTCACCCGAAAGCCCCGCTCCCGCGGGACTTTCGGCGTTCTACGACGGAAACTGCGGGCTTGCGCCGGAGCCGGGAGTACCAGATGGGAGTACCAGATGGGAGTACCAAACGGAGCCTACGCCGTGGTGGTCACCTCCAAGGACCCTGCGCCTCTCACGGCCCCCCACCCGAGCTCCACTGCTTCCGGTCGGCACGACCTAAAGGGGCGAACTCTGCGGTCCTCTGCCCTCCGAGCTGGCATGGATCCCATTAAGCACGAAGTCCCTCAGCTCGACGAGATCGAGTTGCTGCTCGTGGCTGGGCGAGCATTGGAACGCGCGGCCGCACGCGTGGTCTTCGCTGACCTCGTCGCCGGCCGGCCGCGCCGACCTGACCTGGTTTGGTCGGTCTGCACTTCGTCAGGCTGCGCGGTGTTGCGCAACGGGCGATTCCAGATCGAGCCCCAACACGAAGATGCGTCGCCCGGACGCCATGGCGCCTGAGACCAGACTCCAAGCCGCCGCTTGCTCCCTTACGGAGATGACGTGATGACCGCTGCCGAGGTTGCTGCGATCCTGAGAATGCCGAAGTCCACGGTCTACGCGCTGGCACGCTGCGGAGAGCTGCCCTGCGCACGGCTCGGTCGAACGATGCGATTCTTACGCGAGGATATCGAGGCACGCCTCCGTCGCTCGCACCTCATCGATCCGGCGCCAAGCGAGCGGCAACTCGCCGGCGACGCAGACAGGACCCCCTAGGAGGGTCAGAGCCGAGGCGAGCCGGCTCGAATCGTCGGCAAGCGGATTATGAGATCGCCTCCTGCCAAGCCGATATGGCTATGGCAGGGGATTTGGGGCTGATGGGTCCCAAACGGATCTGTTGTGGACGGCAGTTCAAGAGTACGTCGAGGGTACGTTTTTCGCGACGCCGTCGACGAAGAGCGCCGAACCTACGCTAACCAGGAGACGTGGCGCAACCGCGGTCGTGTGGTACCCGTGGTGCGCCAAGACGGTCAGACCGCACGCCGCGTCGGGAAGATGCATCGGCGGGATGCTTGCCGCAGGAGGTCCCTTGCGCCGCGGGCCGAGCCCGGAGGAGAACCAGTTGGGGTGACCGGGTGCTGGGAGCGCGGCTGATCCGTCGGGTCGGTCGTACGTCCCATGGTTGGCTTCTGCCAGTTGATCCCGGTAACGGCGTCTACACCGCTCGTGCTGACGTCCGCCGCGACGACGATGCTCTCCGTCCCATGCGCCGCATCGTCGCCTTTCTCGACGTCCTCGGGTTCAAGCAGCTGGTGAGGGCCGTTCCGCACGCTGACTTGGTCACGCTGTACCGCGAGCTGCAAATGGCCGCGCATGAGGGCACAAGCACCCGGGTCTATCCGGAAGACCATCGCCGCTTCGACAGCGATCCGCACTACGAAGAACACGAGATCGGGCTGCGGCGCACGGTCAACGTCGTCATGGCCTCTGACAGCATCGTTGTCTTCTCCTCAGGCGAAGGCTACGAGGACGCGCGGTCGGTGCTAACGGCTGTGCGCGTTCTGCTCACAGCGGGGCTGAGCCGCGGCCTACCGCTCCGGGGCGGAGTCGCAGTCGGTGAGCTTGATCTCATCGCTACCCCGCAAGCCGACGCAGCCGACGGCGGGCTGATCGGGCGCTTCGGAGGTCTGGTCGGCCTAGGGTTGGTGCGTGCCTACGAGACGGAGGCCACCTGTCAGTGGTCCGGCGCCGTTCTCCACGACGAACTGGTGGCACACCTCGAGGGTGAAGAGGTTGACACCGCCGAGGACGGCACGTTCACCGGATGGATGGGCGTGCGCGCCTCCCGCCTCGTCGTACCCACCATGGCTCCTGTCAAGCAGCGCCACGGCAAAACCACCGTAGTACCGGAGCAGCGCTGGGCGGTGGCGTGGCCCCTCTTCGTCGGCGGCATCTATCCTGAACTCAGTGAGGGCCAAGTCGCCGCCGCGTTCACTTCGTACGGTCGCAGTGATCTGATGCCCGGCGTAGTCGAAAAACGCACTGCCACGCTTGCGTTCATGCGTTCGGCTGCCGACGACGAGAGAGCGGTGCCCCGTTGATCTAGCCAGGACTGGGTTGCTTCCTGTTCTTCAGCGTGTGCCGAATCAGATGCTCGCGGTCGATGAACCACAGCCGGCCGCTGGTGGTGGCGCCACAGGGTCCTTCGATGCCGTCGGCCTTCGCCAAAGCCAGCGTCAGTGGCGTGTCCAACGACGCCGGCGCCACGGTGCGCCGTCAGACCCACTGACTCATGAACATTGTGGTTCCTAGAACGGACGGAAACCGACATTGCAGCTAGCTACTCCGAGATCAGGCGACCGCAGGAGCACTCCATGCGGTCGGCGATTCTTGGTGCGGCGCGCAATCGAGCGCTTCACTCAGCGTCGTCGGCGGTCATGACCCGGGCGTGCTTGGCCAGCCGGCGCAGGTCCGCGAGCGCCTGCTTCCCCTTCTCGGGGTCAGCTACGTCGCGCGTGGGCTCACGGATTGCCAGCAGCTCCCTCACGATCGCATGCTGGGCGCGTCGCCCGAGGTCCTCGCGGCCGTCGAGCTCAGCGAGAATCCGACGGCAGAGGACGTACTTGCTGTTCGACTCCGACCGCAGTGAGTCGAAGACATCGCCGGAAACGCCAGAGGCGACGAACACCGGCCGGAGCGTGGCGTAGTAGTGGAAGGCATCCCCGCACACGCGCACTGCGGCGTCTCGAAGATCCGCGGGAAGTGCTGCGGTCATGAGGATCGGCCCAAAGGTTACGCCGCCGACCGGCGATTCACGACGAGTGAGGCTTGGTCGTTGGGAAGGTGGCAAGCTTCCAACGTCCACGATCGAGCGACTATCCGGAGCAGACGATGCCGACATGTCGCTGCGCCGGTACTAGCTAGTTTCGTCGTGACTGGCCCGGAGCGCACATCGCGGTTAGGACCCGTGTATGCACGATCTGCGGTCACGGAGCCAGCAGCCGCGGGCTGGGCGGGGCGGATCAACAGATGGTCTGACGCACTCGCCGTGCTGCTGGACTGCACTACCCGGCGTGCTCGAACGACGAGGCGGTGCCAAGCCAGCCGAGCGTCCGAAGCTGCTCCCACGCCGCGTCGATGTGCTGACTCGGAAACACGTGCTGTTTCCGCGGGCTCCACGAAGCAACGTACGTGGCGGCTTCGGCAGCAGTCCTGGCGCCGCCCTCGTGAGCCGCCCAATGTACGGTTGTCAGGAGCTCGAGGCCGAAGGGACTCTCAAATCCCGCGATCAGAGTCTGCACGTCGATGATGTGGCCTGGAGCCTCCGATTCGCGGCTGAGGAAAGTCGCCGCTTCATCGAGGGCATCGCTCGCGACTCGAATGTTTGCGACTGCGGTGCGGTCGCCGGAACCATGCAGGAAGTGACCGTCCATACGCTGAACGACGTGGTTGACCGCCTCCGCGTATGGGCCGTACGGGCCCTTCGCGAATCTTAGTCCCAGCGGTTCACCGCTCGCCTGCAAGAGGTACGCAAGCTTCTGTACAACGAGTTGCGTGACGGGAACAGTGGGATCCGTCTGGTAAGCGGCAAGCGCAGCCACCAACGCCGCCCGACCTCGCGTCATCCGCGGTCGACTTGTGCGTACGGGCTGCTCCTGAGGCGCTGGCGCGCCGGCCGGCTCGAACAGGAGGACATGGGTCCGCTCCAAGTCTCGAAGCGCCTGCTCGATTCGGGGTCGAATGAGATTCCAGTCAAGCCCGCCATTCCCGCAGCCGAGTGGCGGGACGGCGACAGAGCGAACATCCCACTCCTCGAGCACCCGCACGAGATCCCGCAGGCCGGCATCAATGTCCTCAAGGCGCGATTTGCCGCGCCAATGCCGCTTGGTGGGGAAGTTGATGACCAAACGCGGTCCGCTGATCCGCCCGGTTTGGGCGACAAGCATCTGGCCGGGCTTGACCATGCCAGCGTCACACGCGGACTTGTAAGCGTCGTAGACTCTGGGGAAGGCCTTGCGGAACTGCAAGGCGATCCCCTTGCCCATCACGCCCACCGTGTTGACGGTGTTCACCAGGGCTTCGACATCCGCGTCGAGGAGGTTACCTCGGGTAATCTCGACCATGCCTGGCATCCCTTAGTAGTACCAATCGGCGCGGACGACGATCTCGGGCATGTGAGCCGAGCCCGCCAGACTGGCGCGTACGCGCTCCGCAATCTCGACCGTCCTGACACCAATGATACGGACGGCCGCGAACGGCACCAACGACCACGCCAGGAACTCCGCCTGACGTCGTCGCTTCCGATCGCCGTCCGCATCCGTATCACGCCAGTACCGGGCGCTCATGATCGGCCACGAGATCGCTTCGTCGAGCGCCGCGAGGTCGTCGTACTGCAAGCTCAGCCGGGTTGCTGCGTGACCATCCGTGATCGCAAAGCTACCGGGCTCGGCGATGTCCTCAGCCTCCAGGACGAGATGTGCAACCTCGTCCTGACCGCCCTCGTAGTCGGCGACGTGGCCGGTGCTAATCGCATAGAGCATCGGCGAGCGAGGGGCATAGTAGAACGGAACGTAGTCAGCGAGTGTTCCACCCCGAGCGACCCGAACGGGCCAGGTGGACCGCACGGACTTGATGTGGTCGTGGGCGATGCTCACCGGATCCAGTCCTCCAGCCAAGCAACCTCTATCGCACCAGATGACTCCGCTCCGAGCCATGGAATCGATGTTCGCGAGGTCCGTGATGTGGTAGACGGCGGTTGCCTCGGCTTGCCAAGGACGCGGCGCCCCCGGTGGCACTCTTGGCCGCATCGGCACGCTCCATGTGGCCGTTGACGTTCAGTGAGCAACGGAGAGTACCGTTCTACCGCCTGGCAAGCTCCAGGCGCCCGGCCCCGTCCCGCTGCTGCCGCGCGGGCCAGTGGTTCGCCCGGCAGGGCGGCCGGGGGTGCAAACCGCTCCTCGCGAGGGTATCCGCCGCTTCGCGTCGGACGCGTGGGTCAGGCGGCGCGCGACGCAGCGTGACCCTGAAGGCTGTCAATGACGCGCGTCCAGAGGTTGGGCATATCGGCAGGACCCGCGGCGCTCGAGCGGATCTGCGTCGTTGGCGAGTCGAGGGCGATCGCTCCGAGAATTCCGGTCGTCAGCTCGCGATCGGCCAAAAGCATCGTTCGCCGTGACCGGACTCCAGAGGGCAAACGCGTAGGCGACCGGGCCGCATGCGCTGGCCAGCGGCCCTCGCGCCGTCCATCTCGGGCGCCCTGACCGATCGTCGTCCGAGTTGAGGGCGACCGGGACAACGACAAGTCGCCGGAATCCAGTAGCTGGGGTGCACCCGGTCCTCCTGTAACGTGCAATCCGCAAACGAGCCAGCGGGTGGGAACGTGTCTAACGAGGCCGAGTCGAACGTCGGTGCCACGGAACTTTCGGTCCAAGGCGAGAGCCTTCAGCGACTCTACAGCCAGTACACGCAAGGACTGTTCCTCGTCAACCGACGGTACCAACGGAAGCTGGTGTGGGCGGTCGAAGAGAAGGCGAAACTGATCGACTCCGTGCTCAAGCGTCTCCCGATTCCGCTCATTCTTTTGGCGGAAAGCACTCACGAGGGGGCATCTCGGCTTGAAGTGATCGACGGCCTGCAGCGGCTCAACGCCTTGTTCTCGTTTATCGAAAACGAGTTTGCAGTTGACGGATATTTCTTTGACCTTGAGACCCTCGCCGATACGAAACTCTTGAAGGACCAGGGCAAGCGATTGCAGCGGACTCCGGTCCTGGGGCGGACGGAATGCCGTGACCTGGCGAACTATCAGCTTCCTGTGTCGACCTACCGATCAGCTTCGGAAGCTTCGGTCGACGAAGTCTTCCGGCGCATCAATTCGTCCGGCCGCTACCTGAGCCTTCAAGAGATTCGTCAAGCCGGCTCCACCGCGGAAATCGCAAGCCTCGTGCGACGGATCAGTGCAGCCGTCCGTGGCGACGCATCCTTTACGGACTACGTCTCGCTTGAAGACATGCCAAAGATTAGCATCACGAATAAGGACTTAGACTACGGCATCTACGACTCGGACATTTTCTGGGTCCGACAAGGCATTCTGTCGCGTGAGGCCGTCCGAGAGTCTCGTGACGAGGAGCTCGTCCTCGACATTCTGCTCGACCTTATTTTGAAACCGATCGCGAGCAGCGGATCTGAGTATCGAAACGCCGCGTACGGTGACGAGCGAGGACCCGCGTCCACGTCCGCATCCACTGTGCGTTCTCGCCTGCTCGTCTTAGGACCGCAGGAGGCTCAACGCAGGTTCATGGCCACGCTCGATCTCCTGACGCGAACCCTGGATGTCGCGGGGACGCCCTACGCGACCTTGACGGTGACTCAGCAGAACCCGCGCGGAGTTCCTCGTCACTTTCATGCCCTGTTCGTTGCCTGTTCGCAGCTGGTTCATGATGAGACACTTACACCGAAGAGCCTCGAAGGGCTCGCCGAGGCGCTGAGTGGTTTCTGGGATCGAGATCTCACTATCCCCGGCGGCGGCAACTGGGGAGGCGATCGCAAAGCCGCTCTGATCGAGGCGGTGAAGGGCTACCTTCGTCCGAGCTTTGTACCGAACGCCGACGAACACCAAGTAGCGATTCAAGAAGAGGCGTTGCGGTTTGAATCGACGCTTCGGATGGTGCTCACGGAGCATTCGATGTTCGAGTTGAAGCAGGGATACTGTCAAGTCAGTGATTCCGCGCTTTTCGATGACGCGAGCTTCGCCAAGATCATGAAGACGACTAGCGCGATGGCTAATAAGGGCGCCGGTGCCCGTGGAA
The DNA here is from genome assembly GCA_025964325.1 of Conexibacter sp. GTDB lineage: Bacteria > Actinomycetota > Thermoleophilia > Solirubrobacterales > Solirubrobacteraceae > Conexibacter. Next base: position 4,603 of record JAOPZA010000101.1, on the reverse strand, counting down.
TTATCTTCATCGGCGTTGCCGACGACGAGGAGGACGCCCGAGCCATCGAGCGTTTCACCGGAGTCGCATCCCACCGGCTTGACCGGTTCTTTATTACGGGCACTCAGCACGAGCTCGACGCTCTCGGGCGGTCTGTGGACGAACAGTTCCGTTGGCTGATCGAACGCATCAAGAGTTCGAAGCTTGATCAGTCGTTTGCCGACGCACTGGCTTCGACTCTGACCCCATTCAGGTACAAGGAGTACCTGTTGTGGAAACTCGAACCTGTCGCTGGTAGCGCCCCGGTTACCTACGACTCCAAGTTCTTCGAACGGCACGGGCCGATGACGGTTGAAGTCTCCGAGCCAGGTTCGATTGTCGACCTGGTGCGGCGCTTTCCGAATGCGTAGGGCCCCACGGTGGGTTGGGTAATAGATTGAGGAGACGTACGCGAGCGTGGCGGTCGCGGTCGCCATCGTCGTTCCCGGCGTATTCAATCGCAGCGGCGGTGGCGGCGCGAGGCCCGTAAGGAGAGGGCTGGGCCTAGGCGTGTGTGTGCGCAGAGAGGCTGGGGAGATGGGCCGTCAGCTACACCTTCACTGCGACCGGGCACGGGCGGCGCGCCGCGACGACCGCCGGGGCGCCCCGGTGCGGCTGTTAGCGACAGCGAACGTCCCGACCCGCCTCCCGACCCTGCCCCGATCCAAGCCGTGGTGCGCACCGCGCAGTAGCAGCGTCGGTTTCCGGCGCTCAACCGCGCGACCGAGAGTCGCGCGGCCGCGCTCCCGCGCATGACGATGCGAGCCCACGCCTCAGCGGACCGCCGAGATTTGATGGCGTGGGCGTCCAGCCATAGGCGGCCTAGTGTTGTCAAATGAGCCGTGTCTCTATCTGAGACGCTGAGCTACTACCGGGGCTGCGGCCATCCGCCGTGCGGCCAACCCTCTAGGCGGCTCGGCCGAGGCGCTTCGCGAACGTGAGGCGTTCTTTGGCTTGGGCGAGCCGTTCGGCGTGCAGGCCGGGGCGGCTGTCGCGGAGGTTGGGAAGGAATCGGCCGAACGCGGACACGCAGGCCAGGCCGGGCGCCGTGCGGCACTTTGGGCATTTAAGCGTGAGGGCTTCGGCTCGCACGTCCTCGAAGTCGTGATCGAACGAGTCGTCCGGCATGTTGCACTCGGGCATGAGATGGGTCTCCTGGAATTGTTAGGCGGCGTCGCGCTCTTGGTCGTCGAGTCGGAGGCGCCGTTGGCGATCCCGGACTCTGCCGATCGTTTCGAGAACGTCGAAGAGCTCGTCGTCTCGGCGCAGGTTTCTGAGGGCGTGGCTGTGGGCGTTGCGGACGCTTGAGTCGGCCAGCCCTTGCAGGCGCGCGATCTGCTGCTGGGTCATCGCCTCGAAGTAGTGGCCCTCGATTACGCTGCGCTGTCGGGAGGGCAGCCGATCGACCGCCCGCGCGCACGCGCTGCGCATGCGCGCGTAGGGTGCGTACTCGTCAGCGAGCGCGAAGATTGACGCGAGGTCCAGCGTGCGAAGCCATGCGTCCCGCGCAGGCGACGCGGGCGTGTACGCGGCAAAACCACGGCTGACATTGTCGGCCAGCACGTTGTCGAGCACTTCCGCGATCTCCAAATCGTGGGGGAGCGCGTCCGTGTTCTCAAGCACGGCACCGCGGACATGTTCGAGGGCGCGGTGCGCGAGCGTGCATCTCAGCCACGGGAAGAAGCGACGGGGGAACGGCCGCGGGCAGTTCGACAGCGCGGTAAGCAGGCCGTGTTGCACGACTTGGTCGAGTTCGGCGTGGTCGAGTTCGTTGACGCGGCGCGCTTCCTCACGCAGCCGGACGCCGTCGGCGCCGACGTCAAGGTCGACGCTCTCCGAGCGTCGGAGGCTGCGCAGCACGCCGTTCCAGGCCGGACGGCAGAGGATGACGAGCAACTGGATCTCGGCCTCAGTGGCCTCGCGTCGGCGCAGCTTGGTGGTCAGTGTCTCGAGCAGCTGGTTGCGTGAGTCCCAGTCGCTCATCTTGACCCAGTGCTTCCAGTCGTCGAGCTTGGGGATGACGTACTCGGCGCCGGGCAGGCCATCGAGTTCGCGGCGCAGGTTGATCAGCCGGAACGTCGCCTGATCGTGCGCGTGAGGGTCCAGGTCCTCGGCGTAGCCTTTGGACAGGCGCACGTGTTGGAGCGTCTTGCGCTGGCGGTCTTCGAGCGCCTCGCGCTGGCGGTCCTCGGACGTGACGAGATGCGGGGCCGCGTCGATCACGACGCGGCGCAGACGTCTGCGTCGCGGCTTGTCCTGCGGTGCTGAATGGCTTTCAGGCATTGCGTCCTCCAAGTAAACGGGGTGTGCCGGACCCATAGACGGGCCTCACCTAGAGAAAGCGAGGCGAGCGTCTAGTCAAACCAAGCGGTTACGCGCCACGTTGATGTCATCGGCTCTCACTCCGGCGCGATCGACAGCCTCACCGCCTCCACCACGTCTCCTGCGAACACGCCCCAGGGTCGCGCCAGGAAGCCGGGCTGACTGGCGGAAGAGCGCCGCGGCCTCGCGCGCGGGCAGGTGGCGGGAGTCCGCCCGGAAGCGGCTTTGGCCTATGACGTGCGATAGCGGTCGATTACGCGACGGATCGCGAGCAGAGGAAGCAGTTCGAGGTTGAACGGGTGCCGGCCTGGCGGGTCGGCCTGCAGCACCTCTAATTCGCTTCCCGCTGGAAGCATCCGTTTCGGCTCGCTGACGGGCTCTGCGGGGTCGTGACCGCGACCACGCGTCCGTCGAGTTCTGCGTAGGCGATACTCGGTACGAAATCCCAGGCGTCGTCCGCGGCGAGGCGAAGGGTCGATCGAGCTGGCAACCGGACGACAAGCCGCTGCCGAGGCTGAACACGCGCCTGCTCGACTGCACAAAAGGCGTGACGCGGAGAGGACCACGGGAGGCTCGGAGCGGTCCGAGCTTCGAAGGTGTCTCGACCTAGGCCACGGCGCGGCGCCTCTCGGCCATCTGCGCGACATCGCGCAGATGGGGCGAGAGGTTGGTGAAGCTCAGGTGATCGTGCATCCGAGATCGGAGCTTGCCGAAGAGCTCGTCGGCAATCGATGGTGCGACGGGGCGCTCAGGTCTTCAGCACGCTTCGCGACGCGCTCACGGCCATCGAACTGCTGCCGGCTAACCGGGCGGTTAGCCGGAGTGGCGACGCCTAGGACTGGGACGAAGAAGCGGATCCGGCCCGCGTATGGTCGTCGCTCGCGCCCGGATGCCCGGCGCGCAGCTCGAGCCTCTCGCGCGTGCCGGTGCTCGCCACGACAGGCTGCTGTCCGGCATTTGCGACGAGCCGGTTCACCGCCGGTGCAGTTTGGCGAGGATCGCTGGAGCGTGGGCAGCGCGGCGTCTCTCGGCCATCTGCGCGACGTCGCGCAGATGGGGCGAGAGGTTCGTGAAGCGCAGGTGATCGTCGTCGATGCCCGTGCGGAGCTTGCCGAAGAGCTCGTCGGCGATCGAGGGTGCAACGGTCTCGACGTCCGTGAAGTCGAGGACGACGGTGCCGTCCCGGGCGCGCTCGGAGGCGGCGCGGGCGATCTCGGCGCCGGCACGCCGGCCCGTGAGGACGGGTCCGTGCTCGGCGGCGATGTGGATGGTCGTGCTCGTCATGCTGGGCTGGTGAAGTAGATCGCCTTGTTCAGGAGAGCGTACGCCTGTTTGTAGTCGAGTGGGCGGTCGGTTCTGATGCGCAGCCCGATCAGCGTGCCGGGCAGATGGTCGTCGACGAGCTGTTCGATCAGTCGGCTGCCGCGTTGTACGGAGCCGTGGCCGGACCGCACGAGCAGCGACCCATCGTTGGTCTGGAGGAGCATCTGAGCGAACGTGAGGCCGTAGCCTGAGTTGCGTCTGGGTGTGGAGGTCGTGGTCGCCGAGAGCGCCCTGCGGATCGCTGTGAGGTCGTCGAGGATGGTGGTTGCGAGCTTCGGGTTGCGGTGCAGGCTGCCTGCGATGCCGATGCCGAGGTCAGCGATGCCGATCTCGAGCATCCCGCTCGTCGGGAGCGCCTGCGCGCTGATGAAGCCGCCGCCGGTGGTGCCGGCGTGGAAGCCGACGTTCTCGGTCAGCTCGCCGAGCAGGAGATCCAGCGCGGGCCGGTGAGCCGGGTCGGTCCCTCTGGATCCGTCGATCGCGTCGAGGACGTGGAGCTGCAGGTCACGCAGCTTGGCCTGCCACCATGGGCTTGCGGTGTTGGACGAGAAGCGGGTGGCGGGCACCAATGTCGGCACCAAGGGGTGCTCGAGCGGGTCATCGCGGTTCGACTCCGGGAGCAGCATCCGCGCGACGAACGGACTGCCGTGCGGCAGGCACATCGGCACGCTGTTCTTCGCCTGCCCGGCCTCCGGTCGCGGCAGCCCACGGACGCCGAGGCGGTCGAGGGTCGCGCCGAGGAGCGCGACGCCCGTCGCTGTGATGAGGTCGAGCTTCCGCAGGTCGAGCGCGATGCGATCAGGCAGCGCGTCGGGGCGGCGCTCGAGCAGGGGGCGCAGGTCCCGCACGAGCCGGTCGATCGTCGTCACCTCGTAGGTGCCGGCGAGCCGGATCCACAGCTCACGGCCTCCACGGCCTTCCAGCGGTTCGGGCGTCGACC